>NZ_JAMYKU010000018.1:0-153588 GCF_040317575.1 Mesorhizobium sp. M1423 | reverse complement strand
CGGGGTGGGGGGTGCCCCCCGGGTTGGGATAATTGGGCCCCCGCCAAAAAAAAAATCATCTTTTTTTTTTCCCCATTTGTAAAAGGGGGGGCGCGCCCGGGGGCCCCCACAGCATATTCCTTGCGTCAGGGGCGCAAAATCAGGCGGAGACGGCGGCCGGAATGGCGCAGGAGACGCCGGTTCCGTGCAGGCCGCAATAGCCGTAGGGGTTCTTCGCCAGATATTGCTGGTGGTCTTCCTCGGCGAAGTAGAATTCCGGCGCCGGCGCGATCTCGGTGGTGATCTTGCCGCGTCCGGCACCGCGCAGCGAAGCCTCGTAAGCATCGCGCGAAGCGAGCGCCGCCTGGTGTTGCGCGTCGTTGAACGTGTAGATCGCCGAACGGTAGGTGGTGCCGACATCATTGCCCTGGCGCATGCCTTGCGTCGGGTCGTGGCTTTCCCAGAACAGCTTCAAAAGCTCGGCATAGGACACGATCTTCGGATCGTAGACGACGAGCACGACTTCGGCATGGCCGGTGAGCCCGGTGCAGGTTTCCTGATAGGTCGGGTTGGGCGTGACGCCGCCAGCATAGCCGGCCGCCGTGACCCAGACGCCATCGACCTGCCAGAACAGGCGCTCGGCACCCCAGAAACAGCCCAGCCCGAACATCGCCGTCTCAAGCCCTTCGGGATAGGGACCCTTGAGCGGCCTGTTCGAGACGAAATGCTTCGATGCCGTCGGGATCGGCCGGTCGCGGCCGGGCAACGCCTCGGAGGGCTTCGGCAGGTTGAGCTTCTTGTTCAGCATATCGCTGAGAAACATGTGCGATTTCCTTTTCTTCTTGCTTGAGCCTTCCCCGATCCGGGGAACGCTGGATCCGGGAACGCAGGAATTTTAGGTCGCGGCGAACCGCCCGCTGGGGCGCTGCCGCCTGTAGCCGATGGCATAAAGAACGAAGGCCAGCACCGCGAACACGGCAAAGCCGGGCTGGCTGAGCACCCAGGCGATGGCGCCGTCCCACAGCAGCGGATTGAGCTTGTCGCGGACGAAGCTTTCAAAGGCGCTGCGCGTGTCCGGCGAGACGGCGAGCCAGCTGGTGTTGAGCGGGGTCATCACCAGCGCCGAAGCCGCCACCGACCGGGTCGCGTCGAGCACGGCCATGATGACCGAAACCGAAAGCGCGACCATTGCAGCGAGACGAAAGACGAAGCGGAACATCCAGACCCTTCCTCCCCAGGAGTTTATCAGAATGTCGTGTGGACTGTTAAATAGGATCTGCGCGCCTTATCCGCAATCGCGACACACGAAGTTGAACCTACGCCGCCGGTTTGCGCCGGAGCCCGTGACGCGCTGGACGGCGAAGACGCCGATCGCGTCGACAAACTCGCCGGCTGTCCACATCGGGTCAGCCGCTGCCGCATCGGCAAACGGTGCGCCGGTGGCTGGACGGAGCCTCCCTATGCGGCAAAGCGAATAGAGTGCCGTTATGTCTTGGCATTCGGCACCGGATCGACTAGATGAGCCCCGCGCCTGTTGCTTTGACGGCTCAGGTGCGGGGAAGGGTATCCGCTGGTTGACGGCGCCCGCGGCCGCAATTTCGGCCGGAATCCCAAAGGAGATGCATCTCCCCAACCCGCACGGCGAAACCGGCCGCGGCGAAAATGCTAAAGAGACGGAGAGGTGGCCGAGTGGTTGAAGGCGCACGCCTGGAAAGTGTGTTTACGGGAGACCGTAACGCGGGTTCGAATCCCGCTCTCTCCGCCAGCACCTGTCAGTTGGGACCGTTCCACGTGCGAATTGCATCGCACAGACTGCCCAGCATCAGTGCCAAATCCATGTGGCCGTCTAGATCGCCTCTTTCGGTAAACTCAGCGACCTTGTGTGCGAGTGCAATTTTATCTCGCTTAAAGCCTGAAAGAGCCGGCAACTCTACAATAATGTCATAACTTCCGACAATTAGGGTTGGGTTCTCCACAACACGCGCAAGAAGCGATCTAGACAGATAGTTTTCTACTTCGCGACCCTCGGTAACCCATACATACCCGCCAATGCGTGCGAGTTCATCTTTTAGCCGGCTCTTGGTTTCGTTCAAATGCATACGAGGCCTACGAGCTGGCTTCTTGCTTGATGCTGCTTTTCCCAGGTGCCTGTCGCTGTCGATCAAAATGGCTGCGTTGCGATTTAGATTCATCAAGGAAATGAGCTTGTCGCCTTCTGCTGGGGCGAGCGCATGCAAGTGCGACAGCAACTTGCCCCCATAGAACATAATCGAATAATGGACACCTTCCTTCAATCCGCCGTCAGAAAAGAGCTCAATCCACCTGTTGAGGTAGATTCGATCTGAAGGCCCTTCGACCCAAATCACCCCGTTGGCTTGGAGGATGTCAGAAGCACGGATATCTAGGTCGTTCAGTATGTCGCGGCCACCGGTATATCCTATTGCCACTTGCGCTGAGGCGGAGATGCCATTGTGCTTCACATGAATTATTTGGCTATCATCCCGTTTAGTTGACCAATCGATGCCAACCGGCGAGTGGGTGGCAACTATCAGACTAAAACCGCGCTCCGCTCGACGTTCTGCCAGGAAGTTTAGGAGTCGCCTCAGGAGAGCGGGGTGGAGATTATTTTCAGGTTCTTCCACTGACAGGACAATACGCTCCCATGATACAGATTCGATTTTTGGAACTAGTCGCAACGTACAGAGCATAATAAATACAGACTTAAGACTGCTTCCAGATTCTGACAATCGAATATTTCCCTTGCCCTCCTCCCGAAGAAAGATTTCCCATATTTGATCCTTATTTTCTCGACAAACGATTGCGGTAAAGATGCTGTCGCCTCGGTAGATTTCGTTTAAATCCCTCAGGAGGCCGACTTCAACTTCTTCGCGGGGAAGATCGTCACTGTTTATAAATGATCGCACGAGATTAGTAACACCCCGACCATTTGGCATGACTGTGCGAGAGGGGTCTCGCCCCTCCGGCTGCACGTCGCGCTCTGCTGCCACCCGCAACAGCCGCATGCCGTCGCAAGGCCACGGCAACTGCTGAGCCAGTGCATCTCTATATTCCGGAGGAATGGAACGCAGTCTGTCGTCGCTCGGAGGCATCGATGCAAACTCGGGCTTCCATGTCGGTCCATAGGCAAGGACAGCAGGCGCGCCAACAAACTGTTGCCCGAAAGTCCAGTGATTTCCGCCAAGCACTCCTCCCGAAGTACTTTCAGGGAAAACTCTTCTTAGAGTCGCCTCCGGTATGGTTTGAGTCATATAGAAAGTGAACTCTCTACCGCCGACGTTGTGTTTTGTTGGATCGAATTTTTTTCCCCTTGTTATAAATAAATCTACCAAATCAACAAGGGATGATTTTCCTGAGTTATTCCTTCCAATTACTATGTTAATCGGGGAGAAACCAAGCATTGGGAAATTCTCTTCCCCAAAACTCTTAAAGCTCCTTGCGGAGACGCTGAACCCCTCCAATGGATGCTTTTTGACCATATCTCAATCCCCCAAGATGCACGCTAATCACCCGTAGACTCCCAGGCAATCGTGATCGAGACTTTTGCAGCGAGAAAGTTCCATGTGCGCCCTTTCACAAAGTTGCTCGTTCGGCGGCCTCACGGCCTCGACAAGCGCCCTCTTCGCCTTTTCCGGGTTCATCCCCCCACGCAGGCGTGCTGGCCAAGGCCTAGGCACCTCGCTGCATTGGCTGTCCGCGTGCCCGAACCGTTGGGACAGTCGCGGCGCCCCCGTCCAGTCTGGCGCTTACGTTTGGCAATAAGCTGCCGGACCGCAGAAGCTGGCAATCTCCCCTTGTTGCGGGGCAAATGTCCGACTGGGACGAGGCGCGCTATCCCTCTGACTTCAAGGTTCTGCATCGCAGCAACGGCCTGATTGACGGCATAGACTCCAGGGCTTGCGCTTCGCGCTCGCTCCGTTCCCGGATAGGAAGGATAGATGTCCCTGGCAATCCTCAAGGTTGCGACTGAAAGCCTTGTCGACCTTCGCTGCCGATCAACTGGACCCCCGGGTTACCCCAGATCAGCCCACAAGCCGAACCGACCCGCGCTCCACCAGAGCGCGGGCTTTGACAGGCTCGGTACCGTCGCTACGCGTCTAGTGCGGAACCGCTTGTATCCCTGAGACCGAGCGCTCTGTTTCGCCGGAGAAAACCACGAAGGCAAAGATCAGCACGGCGACGGCGACAATCATCGAGCCGGTGGCGACGATCGGCTCGAGCGCCGGATTTCCCTGCAGCATCAGGTAAAGCGCCGGCAGCATCACGACCAGGCCGAGATTGTAGACGCCGTAGTGGATCATCGCGGTCCTGCGGGCAGCCTTCGCCGGGTTCAGCGCATAGTAGCCGCCGAATATTGCACTGGTGACCCATCCCAGCAGGTTGATGTGCGCGTGAGCCGGAAACGCGCCGTGATCGCCTGAAATTGCCATCTGCAAGCCAGCTGCAATTCCCAGAATAAGAAAGACGATGGCTGTCTTGAAAAAGAGCTCCGAAACCTTAGGCATGTCATTCTCCCAAACCCGTTTTGCCGCCGCATCATGCTTCGTTTCCGGCGACCTTGCCAAGGGGGGACCGTCGGGCCTGCCGAACCATTTGTTGGCGGCCTGACGGCCCGTTGGCGGCCGGCCGCCGGGCCTGGCCGGTTGCGAGTCCAGCCGGTAAAAAATATGCGCTCACGCTAATTTGATTGCAATATCACCCGCCAGGCTTCCACGTCGTTCTCACAAGGGAAGTGTCCTGCACGATGGTGGTGCCATACGCGCCAAAGGTCAGCCCGTCAGTGTTGCAGCAAGGCCTCGCCAAACTTCTCCCACAGCTGTGTGCAATCTGTTGCTCTGAGGCTGGGGGTTCCGAGTGGGCCATATCGGATGACGGCGGCGTGAACATCATAGCCAACGATAGGTGCATTGGCGACAAAGTGGATAGCCTCGCCCAATCGGCGAGAGCCAATTGGCGCATCGGTTTTGTTGGTGATGTCGAAGACACCACAAATATCCACTTCCTGATTTCTGGCTGCCAACGCAGCTTCCATTACCTGTTCGTGCATCATCGAAATCTCTCCTAACGGTCTAAGTCTAAGAACCGCGGCTTTTGCCGGTCCGGCAGCTGACAACCGCCAAGTCGAAGTGCCTTTTGCAGCATCTCGATTGGCTCTTGCTGCGAGCCACTCCGCCCGCTCCCGCGGCAAGCCGATAAGGCAACTGCCAGCGAAATCCGCAGGCACGTCCACGGTCGCATCAAACACGGCCCACGTGCCAGTCGGCTCCTGAACGGGCAAAAACCTCATAACAGCGCCTGCTAATATACCATACCGACTGTGAGGACGGAGCTTTGTTCCTGCATCGATCAAACGAATGAGAGATGTTGTCGAAATGTCAGGCGACGCTCGCCGAAAACAATAGTCTGCGACATCGCCAGGATCGAAGGCTGAGCAGCGATCCGGCCGCATTCGGGACAAGCACAAGATGCCGGAGACAAGCGCGGTCAGAATGTTCAGCCAGAATCGCGTTTTCGTTGCGGATGGATGGTCTCGCCGCGCTTCAGCATCTCCACGAACGCCGCGATCTTCTTCTTGCGTCCGGCTTCGGTCTTCATGTTGTGGGTGCGGAAGGCGAGCGCGAAGCGGTTTTGCTCGCTGAGCTTCGCCAGCATCTCTTTCGCCTTGGGCTCGGCGTCTATTGCCGCCTGGAGGTCGTCGGGGATCTTCATCTCCTTGCCGCTCCTATAGGCGCGCGCCCAGCGGCCGTCGGCCTTGGCTGCCTCGGCCTGCCTCAGCCCATGCTCGGTCATCCGGCCCTCCTCGATCAGCCGGGCGACATTGTCGACGTTGATCTGGCTCCAGGTGCTCTTCTTGCCGCGCGGGGTATAACGCTGCAAATAGCTTTTGCCGTCCAGGGCCTTGCGCACCGCATCGATCCAGCCCCAGCATAACGCCACGTCGATGGCTTGCTTCGGCGTGATCGACGGCAGCCCCGAATCGCGCTTATGGATCTTGATCCAGACTTCGTCCTCGCTGTCGTGATGCTCGCCAAGCCAGGCATGGAAGCTTTCGGCATCCCTGAACTCGCGCACCTTGGCCGGGTCGACCTTGACGGGCGCCATCAGCCGGTCCGCCCGTGACACAGGCGCGTAACGACGCCGAACCGCTTGCCGGCCGCGCGCGCGCTCATCTCAGCTCCAAGTCCGCAATCCGCAGGCCGGATGATTCCCGCTGGCACGCGTTCAGCCTGCGCGATTGGGCGTGCCGAGGACATGGGATTTCGGCGGCAGCATGACGTCGTCGAATGTCTGCGTGAACATCGCCGCCGCAAAGAAAGCGACGGCGCGCAGGGTTTCGGTGCCGGTGTTGACGAGGTCGTGCCGGACCGGCGTCGGAAGTACCAGGACGCTGCCGGGCCTGACCGGGTGGATGCTGCCGCCCTCGATGTGCAGCTCGCCGGTGCCGGCGATGATGTATTGCGTCTCCTCGGTGGCGTCGGTGTGCCAGCCGAGCCGCTTGCCGGGCTCGATCTCGTAGACAATGACTGAGGACTGGGTGGTGCCGTGCCCGCCGTAAACCGCGAAAGCGCCGGCCCATTTGACCGACGGATCGTCCTCTGCCCAAACCAGCGAACGTTCGAGCCTGTCGGATGCGACGACTGCTGTCATGGCTTCGTTCCTCTCAGCGAATGGCGAACACGAATCTAGATGATTTTTCTGGTCTGCGTCAGCAAAACTGGCTGCCAATCGTTTCCCTCGCCCATTGCGCGTAACTATTTGTCGTGCCGCGATCTGACCATTCTACTCTGGGATCGGATCACTGAGCCGATTTCACCATGCAACCAAGCCTTTACCTTTCAGCCAGTTTGGAGTTGCCCCTGCGTTGCGTTCGTGGTCCGGTACAACCAGGGCGCTCAATGCGAATTCGGCAACGGTCGCCTCACCGACCGTCAAGGCAACACACCGTGAAGGCAACCCAGGAGATAGCAATGGGCATTTTCGACAGTATCAAAGGTGCGATTTTCGGAAACGCGGTTGCGGCCGAAGCGCCGCCGGCGCAACCGTCTCCCGCGCCTGCTTCGAGCACGGCCACCCAGCCGACGGCGCCTACCCGACCCGACCCGGCTGCAATCCCGGCTCCGGCAACGCCATCCGCGCCGTCCTCTGCTCCTGACATCGCTGCCATTCTCGACAAGGCGGTGGCCGTGAAAGGGCAAAAGCTCAACTGGAAGAATTCGATCGTCGACCTGATGAAGGCTCTGAATATCGATAGCAGCCTCGGCGCCCGCAAGGAGCTTGCTCACGAGCTGAACTACACCGGCGACATGAACGACACCGTAACGATGAATCTGTGGCTGCATGATGCACTGATGAAAAAGCTGGTCGAGAATGGCGGCAAGCTTCCGAGCGATCTGGCCGCCTAGAGTCATAAGACAAGCAATTCCAGGAAAACGTGTGAACGGTTTTCCATCCGGAATTGCGTCAAACAAAAAAGACAGACCGGTTCGGCGTTCCGTGAAACGAAGAACCGTCCTGGTCCTGCCCGCACCGTGGTTCTTGCTGCGCTGACTTCGACCGCAACCGAGCAGACCCGACTGCCAAGCAATCAAACTGCCAAGTAAATAAATTGAGACCCATCCCGGCCGCCGGGATGGGTCTGTGGCGAAGTCGCATGGCACAAAAGTGCTGCCGCCTCGCGCCTGGATTGCCTCACGCAAAACCGACGATTTCGGTCGCTGCCCCGCGCGCTGGTAGGACCACCATTTCGCTGGCGAAACCCGACGTTCGGCGTATCATTCTCGCGGGAGAGGGTTCATGGTGGGAGGAAGCCAATGAACGTGGTGCAGAGGGTGACTGTCGCCGACTTGACGGCCCAAGAGCTTGTTTCATCTGCGCTTTCAAGATTCGGCGCCGGCGACACCATATCGACGAGGGCGATGCTGGACATCGTTCGCCGGACGGCCCCGGCCTGCGGTGACAGTGACGACGATCTGGTCGAGATTATCGTCATGACGGCCGTTGGTAGGACCATGGGGGTCGTGTTCGACCATCGCTACCCTTAGCAATCCGCAACGAATACCAGGCTGCGCCCAGGAGCAGTGGCGGGCGGTTGGCAGCGCGCGGCGGAAATTTACTGGTGCGGCCAAGGAAGCGAGCCTTTTTGTGCGCGAAGGCCAGCCTGGCGCCGTGCCCTTGCTTTGAGCAAAAACCGCCGCTCATGTCGGGTCATGCCCGAGGGTAGGCAACTGGGCGACACGCTCGAAGGAACTCGCTGAAATCTTGCCCGTTATGCTCTCGTTGAGATGAGGAGAGCTGCCATGGCCGACGACAAAACCAGGACCGACAGTCGCGACCGCTCACGAGTGGCGGGCGGCGAAGACTATGAGGTACGTCATTTCGCCGAGGAAGCGGGCATTACCCCTGATCAGGCACGCACGCTGATCAAGCGCCACGGCACCGACCGCAAGGTGCTGAACGAAATCGCCGAGAGCATAAGAGCGTCGTAATGGCTAACAAGAAAACCGCAATGGCCGACCGCAAGACGCGCGATCCGGACGAAAAGAAGGCTCTGCACCTGGCCGAAACCACCGACGTTTCGCCGAAGCAGGCGAAGGATCTGATGCGCAAGCACGGCAAGGACAGCCCGAAAGTCGAGAAGGAAGCCAAGAACTTCAAGGCCGAGGGCTGAACGGCCGGAGGTCTGCCCCTCACCCGCAACTTAGTAGTCGCTGCTCAACGTGCCCAGCCGGTTAGACGCGCGGCACAGGGTTGTGGCCGCAATCCTGCAGCTTATCGGTTTTCTAACAAATTCGGGCTATCCCTTCCGCTATCGCGGCTCAGGGATGCCATATGCGCGGGATGTCTGGTGAGGCGAGGCCGTCGATAGACGACATACGGCATGTGAGGCTGGTGTTTTGCCTGCTGGCGGCCGTCGTGATGGCGACGGCGCTCCTCGCCTTTGCCACCTCCCTCCTGCAGGATCCCGATAGCTGGTGGCACATCAAGGTCGGCATGGATATGCTGGCAAGCCGCACATTCCCCTCCGTCGACATTTACTCCTACACTTTTGCCGGCCAGCCATGGATCGCCAAGGAATGGCTTAGCCAGGTTCTCCTTGCCCTTGCCTTCGAAGCCGGCGGCTGGAACGGCGTGGTACTGCTGGCGACTGCGGTAATCGCGCTGACGGCCTTCTTGACGTCGTGGTATCTCAGCGCGTCGTTGAAGCCGACGCTGGCGATAGCACTGACACTGGTGCTCGCGCTCTTGATCGGGCCAATCTATGTCGCCCGACCCCACATCTTTACCTTGCCCATTATCGTCGTCTGGACCGCCGGTCTTTTCCAAGCCGCACGCAACGAGAAAGCGCCGCCTCTATGGCTGCTGGCGCTGCTTTGCCTGTGGGCCAATCTCCATGCCACCTTCACCTTCGGTTTCATTATCGCCGCCTTCGCCGGCCTCGATCTCGTCATGCGCACGCGCTTGTCGAACCCCCGGCTGCTGGCCAAGTGGATCGCTTTCGGGCTGCTTTGCCCGCTGGTCAGCCTGCTCAATCCCTATGGCGTCAAGGCCATACTCGCCACATTCACCGTGGCCTATGGCAATGAGGCGGTGCCTTACATTGCGGAGTGGCAACCCTTCGACGCCTCGCGGCATACCCTCCAGGAGGTGGCCCTGCTGGTGGCGTTGTTCGGGCTGCTCGTGTCGAGATTGCGTATTGGCTGGGCCAAGGCGCTGTTCCTTGTCTTCACCTTGCACGTCTATCTCACCCACATACGGTTCATGTACCTGTTCTTTCTTCTTGTCCCGGTCGTACTTGCCGTCGAGGTTGCGCAACAATATCCAGCGCTTTCAGCCCCTACATGGGCCGCGGAAAAGCGCGACGGACTTGAACAATTTTTCGCGCGGCAATTTTCCAGAATTTGCGCTGGACTTGCCGTTTTGCTGGTTTTGGCGGCCGCGGTCTTCCTGGCCTATCCGGTCGTGCCGAGCCAGAAGACTTCGGCGAGGGATGCGCTGGCCTTCGCCCAAGCCCATAATCTGTCAGGCAATCTGCTGAATTCCTACAATTTCGGCGGCACGCTGATTTTCCATGGCATCAAGACGTTTATCGACGGCCGGGCGGATCAGCTCTTCCTGAACGGCTTTACGGAAACGGATGAGCAGACTGGGCACAGCCGGGGCAAGCCGATCCTGAAAGCCCAGCTCGAGAAATATGCGATAGGCTGGGCATTGTTGACCGCCGACGACAGCCGCATTCCGTTCTTCGACGAACTGGGCTGGAAGCGGGCCTATGCGGACGATTACGCTCTGATCTATACCCGCGCAGACTGATCCCCGGCAGCTTCGCGCGCCGGTGCGCACCTCCCCCTGAAGCTGTGGCCAGCGCCGAGGCGGCGAAATCCTTATGGGATTTTGATTTCTTTGCTCCGCGTCCCGTCTCGAACCTTTATGGCACTTTGATCCATATTCGGCAGAGCGATGTATCCGGCCGCCGATGTGAAGCGGTGAGCGGGCTTGGACAGTTTTGTCCAAGTTGAAAAGAACAAACTCAATATAGGAAATTGCACGATGGACATCATTGTTGTCGGGATAGGAATCTCGTTCTTTGCTCTATGCTTCGGTTACATCAAAGCCTGCGACGGGCTGTAAGTTTAGGGGATCGAAACATGCTCTTCGACTATATCCTCGGCGGCGCCGTGACCCTGTTCCTTCTCGCTTACCTGACATACGCCCTCGTTCGCCCGGAACGCTTCTGATCTCCGCTGGCAAGGAGCCAACCCCATGACAATCAACGGATGGCTGCAGATCCTCGTCTATTGCGGGATCGTCGTTTTGCTGGCCAAGCCGCTCGGCGGCTACATGCATCGCGTTTTCAGCGGCGAGCGCACATTCCTGTCGCCAATTCTGGCCCCGCTCGAGCGCGGGCTCTACCGTATGTCCGGGACCAGCGAGCGCGAGGAGCAGCACTGGACCTCCTATGCGGCGGCCCTGCTGTTCTTTAACCTGGCCGGCTTCCTGGTGCTCTATTTCCTGCAGCGGCTGCAAGGCGGCCTGCCCTACAATCCGGGCGGCATGACCGCCGTCGAACCTGGGCTTGCCTTCAACACCGCCGCCAGCTTCATGACCAACACCAACTGGCAGAACTACGGCGGCGAAAGCACGATGTCCTATCTCGTGCAGATGGCCGGCTTGACCGTGCAGAACTTTCTGTCGGCCGCGACCGGCATCGCCATCGCGGTCGCACTGATCCGCGGTTTTGCTAGAGCCTCAGGCAAATCGATCGGCAATTTCTGGGTCGATATGACCCGCTGCACGCTCTATCTGCTTGTGCCGTTCTGCATCGTGTTGACGCTTGTCTATGTCTATCTCGGTATGCCGCAGACGGTTGGTGCTTACGTCAACGCGACGACGCTGGAAGGCGCGCAACAGACGATCGCGGTCGGGCCGGTCGCTTCGCAGGTTGCCATCAAGATGCTCGGCACCAATGGCGGCGGCTTCTTCAACGCCAATGCAGCGCATCCCTTCGAAAATCCCGACGCGATCTCGAACCTGATCCAGATGGTGACGATCTTCGCCTTCGGCGCGGCGCTAACCAATGTCTTCGGTCGCATGGTCGGCAACCAGCGCCAGGGCTGGGCAATTCTGTCGGCGATGGGCGTGCTGTTCATCGCCGGCGTTGCCGTCTGCTACTGGGCCGAGGCCGCCGGCAATCCGCTCGTCCATGCGCTGGGCATCGACGGCGGCAACATGGAGGGCAAGGAAAGCCGCTTCGGCATCGCTCTGTCGGCACTGTTTGCCGTCATCACCACCGCCGCGTCCTGCGGCGCGGTCAACGCCATGCATGACAGCTTCACCGCACTCGGCGGCATGATCCCCATCATCAACATGCAGCTCGGCGAGGTCATTGTCGGCGGCGTCGGGGCCGGCTTCTACGGTATCCTGATGTTCATCGTGATCGCCGTCTTCGTTGCCGGGCTGATGGTCGGACGCACGCCCGAATATCTCGGCAAGAAGATCGAGGCCAAGGAGGTCAAGATGGCAATGCTGGCCGTCCTCTGCCTGCCGCTGGCGATGCTGGTCTTCACCGCCATCGCGGTGGTGCTGCCGACCGGCGTTGCTTCCATCGCCAACGCCGGCCCGCACGGCTTCTCCGAGGTCCTCTATGCCTACACCTCGGCCGCGGCGAACAATGGCTCCGCCTTTGGCGGTCTCAGCGGCAACACGCCCTGGTACAACATAACGCTCGGCATCGGCATGCTGATGGGCCGCTTCCTGGTCATTATTCCGGCGCTGGCGATTGCTGGATCGCTGGTGGCGAAGAAGACCGTCCCTGCCTCCGCCGGCACCTTCCCGACCGACGGTCCGCTGTTCGTCGGGCTGTTGGTCGGTGTCATCCTGATCGTTGGTGGCCTGACCTTCTTCCCGGCCCTGGCGGTCGGACCGATCGTCGAGCACCTGGCGATGATTCACCGTCAGACATTCTGAAACGGCCATGCCCTGGTTCAAGATCATATCTCGAAAGGCCCGGCATCGTCCCGAGCCGGAGGGGGAGAAAACACCTCCTCCTTTCCCGACCCTGTCCACATTCCTCGCTATTGCGGCAGCCTTGATCATTATCTGGCTGCTGGCTTACGGGCCGCCGCACCTTCGTTCGGCACACGATCGACCGGTCACCAACATCGACACTGGAGCCACCAAATGAGCCAGTCGAAATCCGTGAGCATCATGGATCCCCGCATTCTGTTGCCCGCCATCGGCGGATCCTTCAGAAAACTGAACCCGCGCACCTTGATGCGAAACCCGGTGATGTTCGTCGTCGCCGTCGTCTCGGCGCTCACCACCGTGCTGTTCGTCAAAGATCTCGTTACCAGCGGCGGCGATCTTGGCTTCACGCTGCAGATCATCATCTGGCTGTGGTTCACAGTGCTTTTCGCCAACTTCGCCGAAGCGGTGGCCGAAGGCCGCGGCAAGGCGCAAGCAGACTCGCTGCGTCGGGCGCGAACCGAGACGCAAGCCAAGCTGTTGAACGGCGGCGACCGCCGCAAGTTCAAGCTGGTGCCCGGCACCAGCCTGAAGGTCGGCGATATCGTGCTTGTCGAAGCCGGCGACATCATCCCCTCGGATGGCGAGGTGGTCGAAGGCGTGGCTTCGGTCAACGAGGCGGCCATCACTGGCGAATCCGCACCTGTCATCCGCGAATCCGGAGGCGATCGTTCGGCGGTGACCGGCGGCACGCAAGTCTTGTCCGACTGGATCCGGGTGCGCATCACCGCGGCTTCCGGCCATACGTTCCTCGACCGCATGATCTCGCTGGTCGAAGGCGCCGAGCGCCAGAAGACACCCAACGAGATCGCGCTCAACATCCTGCTCGTCGGCATGACGCTGATCTTCGTGCTGGCGACAGCGACGATCCCGAGTTTTGCCTCCTATTCGGGCGGCTATATCTCGGTGACGGTGCTGGTCGCCCTGTTCGTCACGCTGATCCCGACCACGATCGGCGCCCTGCTGTCGGCCATCGGCATCGCCGGCATGGACCGCCTGGTGCGTTTCAACGTGCTCGCCATGTCGGGCCGCGCCGTCGAGGCGGCCGGCGATGTCGACACGCTGCTGCTCGACAAGACCGGCACGATCACGCTGGGCAACCGCCAGGCAACGGAATTCCGTCCGGTCAGGGGCGTCACCGAACAGGAACTGGCCGACGCCGCCCAACTTGCCTCGCTTGCCGACGAAACGCCGGAAGGCCGCTCGATCGTCGTGCTGGCGAAGGAGAAATACGCCATCCGCGCCCGCGACATGGCAAGCCTGCACGCGAGTTTCGTGCCCTTCACCGCGCAAACCCGCATGAGCGGCGTCGACCTGGAAGGCTCCTCGGTCCGCAAGGGCGCAGTCGATGCGGTGCTTGCCCGCGTCAACCTCTCGACCATTGCCACAGGCAGTACGCGCCCCGGCAGCGACACCGTCCGCGACCTTCAAACCATCGCCGACGAGATCGCCAAATCCGGCGGCACCCCGCTGGCGGTCGAGCGCGATGGGCGCCTGCTCGGCGTCGTCCACCTGAAGGACATCGTCAAGGGCGGCATCGCAGAACGCTTTGCCGAATTGCGCCGCATGGGCATCCGCACGGTGATGATCACCGGCGACAATCCGATGACCGCGGCGGCGATCGCGGCGGAAGCCGGCGTCGACGACTTCCTTGCCCAGGCGACGCCCGAGGACAAGCTGAAGCTGATCCGCGACGAACAGGCCAAGGGCAAGCTGGTCGCGATGTGCGGTGATGGCACCAACGACGCGCCGGCGCTTGCGCAGGCCGATGTCGGCGTCGCCATGAACACCGGCACGGTCGCGGCACGCGAGGCCGGCAACATGGTCGATCTCGACAGCGATCCGACCAAGCTGATCGAGATCGTCGAAATCGGCAAGGCGCTGCTGATGACGCGTGGTTCGCTCACCACCTTCTCCATCGCCAACGACGTTGCAAAGTATTTTGCCATCATCCCGGCAATATTCGCCGTCTTCTACATCGCCCCGGGCCAAACCGCCGGGCCGCTGCAAGCGCTCAACGTCATGCATCTGGCAACGCCGCAGAGCGCTATCCTCTCGGCCATCATCTTCAACGCGCTGATCATTATCGCGCTGATCCCGCTGTCGCTGAGGGGCGTCAAATACCGCGCTGTCGGCGCCGGTGCGCTGCTCAGCCGCAATCTCATAGTCTACGGCCTTGGCGGCGTCGTCGTGCCCTTCGTCGGCATCAAGGTGATCGACGTGGCCATCACTGCTCTCGGTCTCGCATAAGGAACCACGTCGATGCTCAATCAAATCAGGCCTGCGATCGTCATGATCGTCTTCTTCACGGTTCTGACCGGGCTCATCTATCCGATCGGCATGACCGGCATTGCCCAGGCGCTGTTTCCGCGCCAGGCCAATGGCAGCCTGATCGAGAAGGACGGCAAGATCGTCGGTTCCGAGCTGATCGGCCAGGCCTTCACCAGCGACCGCTACTTCCATGGCCGTCCGTCGGCTGCCGGCGACGGCTACAATGCCGCCGCCTCGGGCGGTTCGAATCTCGGCCCGACCAACCCGAAGCTGATCGACCGTATCAAGAGCGACGCCGAGAAGTTGAGAGCCGAAAACCCGAACCAGCCGGTACCGATGGATCTGGTCACCACGTCCGGCAGCGGCCTCGATCCGCATATCAGCCCCGATGCGGCCTATTTTCAGGTCGCCAGGGTGGCTAAGGCCAGGGGCGTCGATGAATCCAGGATCAAATCGCTCGTCGACAGCCATATCGAGGATCGCGAATTGGGATTCATCGGCGAGGCGGTGGTCAATGTGCTGGCCCTCAACCTTGCGCTGGACGATGCGATGAAACAATGAAGGGCGGCGCCGGGATCGACACCGAAGCCGGCGCCGTTCATGATTGACCCTTATGCCAGACGACAGCCGCACCGCCGAAACCAGGCCTTCTCCCGACGCGCTGCTCGCGCACGCCGAGCGGGAGGAGCGCGGTCGGCTGAGGATATTTCTCGGCGCCGCCCCCGGTGTCGGCAAGACCTACGAGATGCTGATGTCAGGCCGCGCCAGGCTGGCCGACGGAGTCGACGTGGTGATCGGCATCGTCGAGACGCACGGCCGCAAGGAAACCCAGACGCTGGTCGAAGGCTACGAGGTCATTCCTCGCCTTGAGATCGATTACAAGGGGCGGATCCTCGAGGAGATGGATCTCGACGCCATCCTCGCCCGGCGCCCGGCGCTGGTTCTGGTCGACGAACTCGCCCACACCAACGTCGCCGGCAGCCGCCACCCCAAGCGCTACCTCGACGTCCAGGAAATCCTGACGCACGGGATCGATGTCTACACGACACTGAACATCCAGCACGTCGAAAGCCTGAACGACGTCGTGGCCCAGATCACACGCGTCAGGGTGCGTGAAACCGTCCCCGACTCCATCATCGATCAAGCCGACGATGTCGAGATCATCGACCTCACCCCCGACGACCTGATCAAGCGGCTGGAGGAAGGCAAGGTCTACTTCCCCAACACCGCCCAGCGCGCCATCGAGAACTATTTCTCGCCGGGCAATCTGACGGCGCTCAGGGAGTTGGCGCTTCGCCGCACCGCCCAGCGGGTCGATGAGCAGTTGCTCAACCATATGCAGGCACACGCCATCCCGGGACCGTGGGCGGCCGGAGAAAGGGTTCTCGTCTGCGTCGACGCGCGTCCTGGCGGAGCGGCTCGCATACGCTATGCGCGCAGGCTGGCCGACCGCCTCCGTGCCCCCTGGACGGCGCTTCATGTGGACACCCCTCGCTCAGCCGCCATGCCCGAGGAGGACAAGGATCGGCTGGCGACGCAGTTGCGCCTTGCCGAGCAGCTCGGTGCCGAGGTGACGACCATTCCGGGTCAGAATGTCGCGCAAGACATCGTTCGCCATGCGACGGCGAACAACTTCACCCATATCGTGATCGGCAGGCCGACCCGATCACGCTGGCGCGAATTGATCGAAGGCTCGCTCACCTATGATCTCATCCGCGACGCCGGCAACATCAGCGTCCATGTAATTTCGGGAACCGACCAGGGCACCGACGCACCCTCGAAAAATGTCAGCGCGGCAACCGAGCAGAAGCAGTTTCAGGTTAGGCCCTACCTGCTAGCTACAGCCTATGTCATGGGCTCGCTGGCCTTCAGCACTGTTCTCGACCAGTTTCTCGACGTTCGCAATCTGGCCATTGTCTTTCTGCTGGCGGTGCTCACATCGGCTGTAATGGGCGGGCTCTGGCCAGCGTTGTACGCCTGTGTCGTCAGCGCCCTTGCATTCAACTACTTTTTCCTAGAGCCGCGCTACACACTGACGATCAGGGATCCGGAGAGCATCGTTGCGCTTGCCGTCTTCCTTGTTGTCGCCGTTATCGCCAGCAATCTGACGGCGCGGGTGCAGCGTCAAGCGATCGCTGCCAGCTCACGGGCGCGCGCCACGGAAGACATCTATCAGTTTTCAAAGAAGCTCGCCGGCGCCGGTACCCTGGACGACGTGCTATGGGCCACTGCCTTCCAGATCGCCTTGATGCTGAAGCTGCGCGTAGTGCTGCTTTTGCCCGAGGACGGCACAATCGCGGTCAAAGCCGGCTACCCACCCGACGACACGCTGGCCGAGGCCGACATCGCAGCAGCCCGCTGGGCGTGGGAGCATAACCGCGCCGCCGGGCGCGGCGCCGACACGCTGCCCGGAGCAAAACGCCTCTATCTGCCCTTGCGGACCGGACGCACGGCGGTGGGCGTCGTCGGCCTCGACAACGACAAGCAAGGTCCGCTGCTGACACCCGAGCAGCAACGTCTGCTCGATGCGCTCGCCGACCAGGCGGCGGTCGCCATCGAGCGCATCCAGCTCGTCGCCGATGTTGACCGGGCCAAGCTTGCGGCCGAGGCAGACCGTCTGCGCTCGGCCTTGCTCACCTCCATTTCCCACGATTTGAAAACGCCGCTTGCCGCCATCATGGGCGCGGCCGGAACACTCAGGGACTTCGAGGCCGCACTGCCCGAGCAGGACCGGGCGGAACTGCTGTCGACCGTGCTTGATGAATCGGAAAGGCTGAACCGCTTCATCGCCAATCTGCTCGACATGACCAAGATAGAATCCGGCACGATGGAGCCGAATTATGCATTCCACTATGTCGGCGACATTGTCGGCTCAGCCCTGCATCGGGCCCGCAAAATCGTCGGCGAGCATAAGACCGAGACCGATATTCCATCGGATCTGCCGATGTTGCGGCTCGACCCCGTTCTGTTCGAGCAGGTGCTGTTCAATCTCCTCGACAATGCTGCAAAATACGCGCCGCCAGGTTCGACGATCCGCCTGCAGGCCTGGGCCGACAATGGCAGCGTCATCCTGCAGATCATGGATGAGGGACCAGGCATTCCGCCAGCGGACCTGGAGCGCGTTTTCGACACTTTCTACCGTGTGCGCAAGGGTGACCAGGTGCGTGCCGGCACCGGGCTCGGATTGTCGATTTGCCGCGGCTTCATCGAAGCGATGGGCGGGACGCTCTCGGCGGCGAACAGGACCGACCGCTCGGGCGCGGTTTTCACCATAAGAATGCCGGTGCCGGCAGAACTCCCCGATGTCGGTGAACCCGATGCTGACGATCGAAACATGGACCACCTGTCATGACGAATTTGGACGTCAGGATATTGGTGGTCGACGACGAGCCGCCGATCCGGAAACTGCTTCGCGTCGGGCTCGGCAGCCAAGGCTATGCGATCAGCGAGGCGCCGAACGCCAGCGCGGCGATTGAACTCATGGAGACGGAAAAGCCGGACCTGGTCCTCCTCGATCTCGGCCTGCCCGGCATGAGCGGGCATGAGCTGCTGCGCAAATGGCGGGATGATGGCCTGGACATTCCCGTGGTTATTCTTTCGAGCCGCACTGATGAGGCCGGCATCGTCTCGGCCCTGGAACTCGGCGCCGACGACTATGTCGCCAAGCCGTTCGGCATGAACGAGCTCGTCGCGCGCATTCGCGTGGCGCTGCGCCACAAGTTCCAGCAGCAGGGCGAAAAGCCGGTGTTCCACACCGGCGATCTCTCCGTCGATCTGGTGAAGCGCATCGTCAAGGTCGAGGACAGGGAGATAAAGCTCTCGCCGAAGGAGTACGACATTCTTCGCATCCTCGTGCAGCACGCCGGCAAGGTTCTCACCCACCAATTCCTGCTGAAGCAGGTCTGGGGCGATTCCACCGATGTTCAATATCTCAGGGTCTATGTCCGGCAACTCAGGCAAAAGATCGAAAAGATGCCCGACCAGCCCCGTTATATCACCACCGAGACCGGCGTCGGATATCGGCTGCGCGAAGTCGAGTGAAATGGGAGTGCCAGCCTCGCGTACCGCAATGCCTCCTCAAAGCCGGCAGGACGACGTACCAATTCGCCGCGAATCAGCGGCGGCCATGGCATCGCCGGGCAAAACCCCTATATTAACCTGAGGTCGGTTTTTGCGCGGGAATGAATGGATGTCACGGCTTCGTCTATTGACGTTTTTAGGGTCGGCAATGCTGGCAACGGCGATGCTGTCGGGCGTAAATCCTGCCGCATCGGCACAGATCGTCAGCCCCGCCGACCGCAACGCATTGATCCAGCAAAACCAGTTGCAGATGCTGGAGAACAGGCTGCAGCGGCAGCAATATCAGCAGCAGCAACAGCAATACCGTGCGCAGGACCGCCAAATCCCGGCGCCCCAACCGCAGGTGGTGCCGCAGATCAAGCCGACTTGTCAGTTGCTGCCGTCAGGGAGCGGCTTTGTCAGCACTTGCCGCTAACGTTTTCATTTATTTAGCCGACTTATTATGCTTGGATGCCGCCGCACCTGAGACAACATCGAAGGCGGTTTGGATTTAGCAATGCTGCCCTTCGTGCTTTGGGCACCGCTTCGACTGGATTTTTGAATGGCAGCCAGCAGAAAGAAGGTCGTCCGTAAGGCAAGGAAGGGCGCCCGGAATCGCCAGGTCGCGGCGATCCCCTTTCGGCTGAGCGAGCATGGCGAAGTCGAGGTTATGCTGGTCACATCGCGAACGACGAGGCGCTTCATCGTGCCGAAGGGCTGGCCGATGAAGGGCAAGAGCGGCCGCAAGGCAGCCACCATCGAAGCACAGGAAGAAGCCGGTGTTCTCGGCAAGACACTGAAACAGCCGGCCGGTACCTATTGCTACTGGAAGCGGCTGGCGAACCGCTTCGTCCGCGTCGACGTCGTCGTCTATTTGCTGGAGGTAGCCGAGGAACTTGCCGACTGGCAAGAAGCCAACAGGCGGCAGCGGGCATGGCTGGCACCGGCCGACGCGGCGTTGCTCATCGACGAGCCGGATCTTTCGACGCTGGTGAGAAACATCAGGAGTCCGGAGCTGGAGCATACCCCCAAAAAGCAGAATCCGGCTTTCGGAAAAGATCACGCTCAATAAAACATGGGGGTCTATCCCGACTCTATCGGGAATTGGCTCCAGCGCCCTCCGCTGTCGCTTGAACCGACATCTCACTGACTGCCTTCGTCTTCCTCGGGCAAAGGCTGCGCCGGCGTGCCGGTATAGGCCCACAGCCATTCGCGCGGCAGCGGCCCTTTGTTGCGGTCGCTTTCCTGCGACTGTTCCCATGCATGGGCCAGGATGCCGACCGAGCGAGACAGTACGAAAAGGCCTCGCGTCAGCGGCGGCGGGAAGCCGAGCTCTCCGTAGATGACGGCCGTGGCGCCGTCGATATTGAGTGGGATTTTTTTGCCCTTGCGCCGCGCAACCTCGGCCTCGACCATCTCGGCGATGTCGGCGAAGCGCCCGCTGACAACGCCGCGCGCGGCAAAGTCGCGGGTCAGCTCGATGAGGCGCGGCGCCCGCGGGTCGACCGGGTGGAAGCGGTGGCCCAGCCCCGGCACATAACCGTCTTCCCCAGCAAGGAAACGATCGAGCCGCGCCGACACGGCCTCGGCAAGCGGCACGCCGGCGTCCAGTTCGGCGGCGATGTCCCCGTAGAAGGAGAGCGCCTGTTCGCCGGCGCCGCCATGCACGTCGCCAAGCACGTTGATGGCCGACGCCATGGCGCTGTTGATGCCGACGCCGCAAGTGATCGCCATACGGGCGATGGCGATCGACGGCGCCTGCGGCCCATGGTCGACGGCGGCACCCAATGCAATGCCAAGCAGCGCCGCCTGCTCCTCGCTTGGCAGTTCGCCCCGTAGCATCAGCCAGATCATTGCGGGAAAGCTGACGCGGCCGATCAGATCCTGGATCTCATAGCCGCGCAGCCGGATGACGCCGGGCCGCATCTCGATGATGCCGGTCTGCCACCATTCCTCGCCGCGCGCGCGGCCAGTCTTCTTTTCTGTGCCGGTCATACCTTCTTTTCCGTGCCGCTCATGCCTTAGCTCGTTTCCCGACGCGCGGCGGCAGGCTGGCAAACACCTCGTCCATATGCTCGCCGAGCCCCGGCGGCGGCCTGCTCGGCAAAGGTGCCTCGCCATCGACCATGAAGCCGCCGCGCACCACGGTCAGCGGCCGGTCCATCCCGGACACAGCCTGGAAGCGCGCCGTCATGCCGCGCTGGATCACCTGTTGCTCTTGCAGTACCTGCGGGATTGTCAGCACCCGGCCTGCCGGCACGCCGGCGCGATTGAACGTCTCCTCCCAGGCGGCGGCAGAGCCGCTCGCCAAGGCATCCTCGATCAGCGCTTTCAATGCAATGCGGTTCTGCTTGCGCGTTTCGCGCTCGGCAAAGCGGACATCCGACGCCAGCTCCGGCCGACCGATCAACCGGCACAGTGTGACGAACTGCTCCTGCTTGTTGGCTGCGATGTTGAGCAAGCCGTCGCCGGTGCGAAACGCGCCAGACGGTGCGGCCGTCATGTTTTCATTGCCCATCGGCTGCGGCTCGACGTCCGCCGTCAGATAGTTCGACACCGGCCAGCCGAGCGCCGAAAGCGTGCATTCGAGCATCGAGACGTCGAGGAACGCACCCTCGCCTGTCGTCTTCTGCTTGACCAGCGCGGCGGTAATGGCGAACGCCCCGACCAGCCCGCCAAGCGTATCGGCGACGGGATAGCCGACACGCAGCGGCGCCGTTTCCGGTGTACCGGTGATGCTCATGATGCCGGAAAGACCCTGGATGATCTGGTCATAGGCTGGATTGTCGCGCATCGGCCCGGTCTGGCCGAAGCCCGATATCGCACAATAGACAAGGCTTGGCCGGACCTCTTTCAGCCTGGCATGGCCAAGCCCCAGCCGGTCCATGACGCCGGGGCGGAAATTCTCGACCAGCGCGTCGGCCGAAGCGACCAGATCGAGGAAGCGTTCGCGGTCGGCCTCCTGCTTGAGATCGAGCGCCACCGAGCGTTTGCCGGCATTCTGCGCCAGGAACGAAGCGCCCATGCCCGCCCGGTTGAGCTCCGGCGAGGCGCCGAGCTGGCGCGCCAGATCACCGCCTTGCGGCGTCTCGACCTTGATGACGTCGGCCCCGAGCAACGCCAGCTGGTAGGCGCAATAGGGGCCGGCCAGCACATTGGTCAGGTCAAGGATGCGGATGCCGGAAAGCAGGTCTGTCATGACGTCACGAACAGCTCAGGCATCGCCCGGCACGTGCTCCGGTCCGCGCATGCGCCTGTGCTCGATGTAGGCCCAGATATGCGGTCCAACCAACCCGATGAAGGCCAGCGTCAGCAGCGTCAGCGACAGCGGATGCTTGTAGAACACCGTCCAATCGCCGTTCGAGATGGTCATCGCGCGGCGGAACTGCGTTTCGGCAAGCGGCCCGAGAATCATGCCGATGATGACTGGCGCGGTCGGGAAATCGAAACGCCGCATCAGGAAGCCGGCGGCACCGAGCAGATAGAGGATGATGAGGTCGATCGGCGATTGCGAAATGCCGTAGGTGCCGACCGTGGCGAACACCAGGATGCCGGCATAGAGCTGCGGCGCCGGAATCTTCAGTAATCGCACCCAGAGCCCGATCAGCGGCAGGTTGAGGACGACGAGGATGACATTGGCGATGAACAGGCTGGCGATCAGCCCCCATACCAGATCGGCCTGCGTCGTCAGCAGCAGCGGCCCCGGATTGATGCCGTAGCTCTGGAATGCCGACAGCATGATCGCGGCGGTCGCCGAGGTCGGCAGGCCGAGCGTCAGCATCGGCACCAGCACGCCGGCGGCGGATGCATTGTTGGCCGCTTCCGGCCCGGCAACGCCCTCGATGGCGCCGACCGTGCCGAACTCCTCCTTGTGTCTGGAGAGTTTCTTCTCGATGGCATAGGAGAGGAAGGTCGGGATTTCGGCGCCGCCGGCCGGCATGGCGCCGATCGGGAAGCCGATCAGGGAGCCGCGCAGCCATGGCCTCCACGAGCGCGACCATTCAGCCGCGGTCATGTAGAGCGACCCTTTCAACGGCACGATGTCGTCCTTGCCGGCATAGCGGCGCGAGGCCATGTAAAGCGTCTCGCCAACGGCGAACAGGCCAACGGCGACGACGATGACGTCGACGCCGTCCAACAATTCGCTCATGCCGAAGGTGAAGCGCGGCTGCCCCGTCTGCAGGTCGACGCCTATCATGCCGACGACGAAGCCGACGAACAGGCTGGTCAGGCCGCGCACCGACGACGAGCCGAGCACCGCCGAAACCGTGATGAAGGCCAGCACCATCAGCGAGAAATATTCGGCCGGACCGAAAGCCAGCGCGAATTTGACGACGATCGGCGCCAGGAAGGCAACGCCGATCGTGCCCAGCGTGCCGGCGACGAAGGAGCCGATCGCCGAGGTTGCCAAGGCCGCACCGCCACGGCCGGAGCGGGCCATCCGGTTGCCTTCCAGCGCGGTGACGATAGTGGCGCTTTCGCCAGGCGTGTTGAGCAGGATCGATGTCGTCGAGCCGCCATACATGGCGCCGTAATAGATGCCGGCAAACAGGATGAACGACGCCTCCGGCGCCACCTGGTAGGTGATCGGCAACAGCAACGCGATGGTCAATGCCGGTCCGAGGCCGGGCAGCACGCCGATCGCAGTCCCCAGCGTGGTGCCGACCAGGCACCATATGAGATTGATCGGCGAGAAGGCGACCGAAAATCCGTGCGCGAGATGGCCGAGCGTTTCCATGGCGTCAGCCCCTCAGCACGGCAACGACCGAATCGACGATCGCGTTCAGCTGGTTTTCGATGAAGCCGGCGCCGATATTGACGCCGAGTGCCCTGGCAAAGCCGAAATAGGCGGCCAGCGCCAGGATCAGACCGAGCAGCACGTCACGCAGCGGACGCCGGCTGCCGAAACCGTGGCAGATGAGAACGAACATGATGACAGATGCGGCGGTAAAGCCGAGCGGCTGGATCAGCACGAGGTTGGCGATCAGTCCGAGGACGACGATGCCCATCGCCTTCCAGTCGGTCGGCGTCTCCTTTTCGTCCTCCGGCTGCCATCCGCCCCGCAAGGCGGCAATGATGAGCAGCAGCGACAGGATCACCATCCCCGTCATGGTGATGTAGGGAAAGACGGTCGGACCGACCTTGGAATAGAGCGGCGACACCGGGATTGCCAGCGTCTGCCAGGCAACCGCACCCGCACAGGCGAGGAGCCCAACGCCGATCAGCAGTTCGGGCACTGCAAGGCGCGGCGGCGCCTGCTGGTCGCTGGTGCTCATCATCGTCCTCCCAATGTCGGTCCCTTGGGGCCGGTTCTCCTTGGACCGGTCTCACTCGGCCGATCTCGGCGTAGTTTCACCTCCGGCGCCGCGTATGTCCATGCGGCTGGCGAAAGTCGGCAAGGGTTGGCGCAGGCCGCCCCTTGCCGAGAGCATCACGCCAGGCCGAGGTCCTTGAGGATCGTCCCGATGCGGGCCGTGTCTTCGGCGACGAATTTCGCATAGTCGTCACCGGTGAGCAGGATCTGCGTCCAGTTGCGGTTCTTGCATTCGGTGGCCCAGGCGTCGCTCTTGGCCATCGTCTCGATCAGCTTGATCATTGCTGCCTTGTCGGCGTCCGAGACGCCGGGCGGCGCGAAGACGCCGCGCCAGTTGAACAGCTCGACGTCGATGCCGGCTTCCTTCATGGTCGGAGCATCGATGCCCTCCTGGCGTTTGTCGGCAGATATCGCCAGCAGCCGCAGCGCGCCCGCCTTGACCTGTTCGGCGAACTCGCCATAGCCCGAGATGCCGGCCGCGACCTGGTTGCCGAGCAGCGCCGACAGCGCCTCGCCGCCGCCGGCGAACGGCACATAGGACAGGTTGGTCGCAGGAACACCGACGGTCTTGGCGATAAGGCCGAACAATATGTGATCCGAGCCGCCGGCCGAACCGCCAGCAACCGGAACCTGCGTCGGGTCGGCCTTGAGGGCAGCAACGAAGTCGGCCGCAGTCTTGAACGGCGAGGCGGCCGGCACCACCAGCGCCTCGAACTCGCCGGTAAGGCGGGCGATCGGCGTGACCTCGGCAAGGTTGTTGGCCGCCTTGTTGGCGATAATGGCGCCGACCATGACCATGCCCGCCACCATCAGTGCATTGCCCTTGCCCTTCCACTGGTTGACGAACTGCGGCAGGCCGACGGTGCCACCGGCGCCGCCGACATTGGTGATCTGCGAGCCGGAGATCAGCTTTTCACTGCGCAGCACCTGGTCCATGGCGCGCGCCGTCTGGTCCCAGCCGCCGCCCGGCGCCGCCGGCACGAAAATCTGCAGCTGCGGTGCGTCCTGCGCGAAAGCGGGGATAAAATGCGATGCCGCGAGCCCGGCAGCACCTGCCGCCGCGGTGCTCATCAAGAATCTGCGTCTGTTCAGCATGGGATTCCTCCAATCGCGACACCTCCTCCGGTGCCTGCCAGAAACGTAGCCTGAATTCAGACCCGCTCGATAAAATTCATGCAGAGTTTGCGTCATCCTGTCAAAGACAGAACACGCTGCATGCGCCACAATCGGCCCGTGCGATGTTCAGGCTGGAGAACTCGACGCCCGACGACGATGTGGCAGGCAGTGCCCAGACAGCATCCGTCAGGGTTGCCGCTCGAGTAGAATGGTCGGCTTGTCTTGATAGACGGTTCGCAGCACTTCGCCATAACCGCATTTTGCCGCGACGTTCAGCGAGCCGATGTTTTCCGGATCGATGATGCAGACGGTCTTCGCGGCTGCAAATGCCTCATCGCCCCAGGCAAGCACCCGTGCGACGACTTCGCTGGCCAACCCCTGGCCATGCACGTCCGAAACCAGAGCCCATCCGGCCTCCGGAATGCCCTCGATCGACGGCGTCATGTCGCGTTTCAGATCGTGGAAGCCGGCCTCGCCGATAAAGCGGCTGGTCGCCTTTTCCTCGACCGCCCAGAAGCCGTAGCCCAGAAGCGACCACAGGCCGGCATGGCGCAGGAAACGCATCCAGCTTTCCTCCCGCGTGCGCGGCTTGCCGCCGATAAAACGGGTGACGACGGGATCGGCCCACATTGCGACATAGGCGTCGAAATCGTCCAGCCGGTGCGGTCGCAGGACCGTGCGAGAGGTCTCAATCACTGGGGCGACAATTGTCTGCGGACTGGTCATGGTCATGCCTCGGTTGTGTTGCCGGTGCCTAATGCAGGTCATCCAACGGTTAGGACAGCGACATGCATGAGATGGGGAATCAAAATCCGTTGCGTAAAACAAGAACCAAGGCTGTGTAGATCAGTTTCCAGGCTGATGTGAATCCCGCCAAGCGGTGTTAGTTTTTCGCCAGTATTTGGTTCACTGCGTTCGGTTTCGGCGCTGCCGTCCGACAGAGGGGAAACAGCATGGACACCACCGACCTTGTGCTTGCCATCTTCCATCATCTGCTGGTGTTTTCGCTGGCAGGCATCATCGGCGCCGAATTCGTCCTGATCCGCAGCGACCTGTCCGCCGCGACGCTGAAGCGGCTTGTCGGTATCGATCGCCATTACGGCATCATTGCCATGCTGATCATCGTCGTCGGCATCGGCCGCGTCATCTATGGTCTCAAGGGCTGGGAATTCTACGTCTACAACTGGATGTTCTGGGCAAAGATGGCCGCTTTCGCAATTGTCGGCCTGTTGTCGATTATCCCGACCGTCCGATTCCTGTCCTGGAGCAGGCAGGCGAGCGCCAGTCCCGGCTTCCAGGTGCCTGCGGCGGAGCTAGCGTCCGTTCGCACCTATGTCCGCACCGAGGCATTCATCTTCCTGTTGATCCCGGTGTTCGCGGCGGCGATGGCGCGCGGCTACGGCTATTAAGATAGGTCGGAGGAAGGGCATCGCGCGGCCCGACATTTCCACTCATTGCGCGGACAAACGTGCAGTTTGCCGTTTGAGGCGATTGTCATTTGTCGGGTTGCGCTAGTTATTGCTCCATCTACATTCGGTTTGAGAGGAACTCCGCGCAGCGGTTGGTAATTCGTATTCTGGGAGGAAATCACGATGAGAAAATTCGTCGCCGCGCTGGCTGCCGTTGCGGTCGCCATGCTTTACCCGTTGGCCGCGGGCGCGCAGACGTATCCCGAACGCACCATCACCGTTGTCGTGCCGTTTTCGGCCGGCGGCCCGACCGACACCGTCACGCGTCTTGTCGCGGAAGCCATGTCCAAGGACCTCGGTCAGCAGGTCATCGTCGAGAATGTCGGCGGCGCCGGCGGCACGCTAGGCGCCGGCCGCGTCGCGAATGCCGATCCTGACGGCTATACGCTGCTCCTGCATCACATCGGCATGGCGACCAGCGCGACGCTGTATAGGAACCTCGCCTACGACACGCTGAACGCGTTCGAATATGTCGGTCTCGTCACAGAAGTGCCGATGACCATCGTCGGCCGCAAGGATCTCGAGCCGACCGACCTGAAGGGACTGGTCGACTACGCCAAGGCCAACAAGGACACCGTCACCGTCGCCAATGCCGGGATAGGCGCGGCCTCGCATCTGTGCGGCATGCTGTTCATGAGCGCCATCGGCACGTCGCTGGTCACCGTTCCCTACAAAGGCACTGGCCCGGCCATGACCGACCTTCTCGGCGGCCAGGTCGACATCATGTGCGACCAGACGACCAACACCACCAAGCAGATCCAGGGCGGCACGATCAAGGGCTATGCCGTAACCTCGGCGCAACGCCTCGACGTGCTTCCCGACGTGCCGACAACGACGGAAGCCGGCCTTCCGCAGGTGCAGGTCGGCATCTGGCACGGAATCTATGCACCCAAGGGCACGCCGGCCGAGATCACCGAGCGCCTGTCGAAATCGCTGCAGGTGGCCCTGAAGGATCAGAACGTAGTCGCCCGCTTTGCCGAACTCGGCACCAAGCCGTCGCCCGAGGCCGACGCCACGCCGGCCGCGCTCAAGGCCAAGCTGGAAAGTGAGATCGCGCGGTGGAAGCCTATCATCGAAGCGGCCGGCCAGTACGCCGACTAAAGCTTGAACGGGGCGCCGCCAGCGCCCCGTTTTTACACCGGCATCGGCACGCCCGCGGCGCGGCCCGGGAGGACGTCATGAAACCGTTCGCAATCGACAGAACCAACGGCATTTGCGCAGCGCTGTTCATCTTCCTCGGCGCATTTTTCGCGCTGCAGTCGCTCGGCCTTGAAATCGGCACCGCCTTCCGTATGGGACCGGGCTATTTCCCGCTGGTGCTGGCGATCGTGCTGATCCTGCTTGGCGCCGTCATCCTCGTCCAAGCGGTGCGTTTCGAGAGCGACCCGATCGGCCACATCGCGTGGCGCGGCATGCTGTTCATTCTGCCCGCTCCGATCTTCTTCGGCCTGACGGTGCGCGGCCTCGGCTTTATCCCCTCGATCTTCCTGACGGCGCTGATCGCATCGTTCGGCAGCGGCCGTATGAAGCCGCTGACCGCGCTCGTGCTGTCGGCCGGCCTGACGCTGTTCGCATTCGTCGTCTTCAGCTACGCACTCGGCCTGCCGTTCCGGCGTTTCGGCCCGTGGCTGCCCCTATCATTGTGAGGAGATGAAATGGAACTCCTCAACAATCTCGCACTCGGCTTTTCGACGGCTACATCTTTGGCAAACCTCGGTTTCTGCCTGATTGGCGTCCTTCTTGGCACGCTGATTGGTGTCCTGCCCGGCATCGGCGCCACCGCAACCATTGCCATGCTGTTGCCGATCACCTTCCAGATCGGCGACCCGGTTTCCTCTCTCATCATGCTCGCCGGCATCTATTACGGCGCGCAGTATGGCGGTTCGACTACCGCCATCCTCATCAACATGCCCGGCGAATCCTCGTCGGCCGTCACCGCCATCGACGGCTACCAAATGGCCAGGAACGGTCGCGCCGGGGCGGCACTGGCGACCGCGGCGATAGGCTCGTTCTTTGCCGGCACGGTGTCGACCTTCCTCGTCGCCATCTTTGCCCCACCGCTGACGGCGATCGCGCTGAGATTCGGCGCAGCCGAGTATTTTTCGCTGATGATTGTCGGCCTGGTCTCGTCCGTCGCGCTCGCCCACGGCTCGATCGTCAAGGCACTGGCCATGGTCGTGCTCGGCCTGCTGCTCGGACTTGTCGGCACGGATATCTACACCGGCACGCCCCGCTTCACGCTCGGCATCCGCGAATATGCCGACGGGCTGAATTTCGTCGCAGTGGCGGTCGGTGTCTTCGGCGTCGCCGAGATACTGCGCAACCTCGAAAACGAGCATGAGCGTTCCGTGCTGATCCGAAAGATCTCCGGCCTTATGCCGACCCGCGAAGATTTTCGGCGCATGGCGGCTCCCATCGTGCGCGGAACAATCATCGGTTCGGCGCTCGGCATCCTGCCGGGAGGCGGCGCGATCCTTGCCGCCTTTGCCTCCTACACCGTCGAAAAACGTGTCTCGAAAAATCCGGGGGAATTCGGCAAGGGCGCAATCGAAGGCGTCGCCGGACCGGAATCGGCCAACAATGCCGGCGCACAAACCTCCTTTATCCCGATGCTGACGCTCGGCATTCCGGCCAACCCGGTAATGGCGCTGATGATCGGCGCGATGATCATCCAGGGCATCGTACCCGGCCCCAATGTTGCGATCGAACAGCCTGCACTGTTTTGGGGTATCATCACCTCGATGTGGATCGGCAATCTGATGCTGATCGTCTTGAATCTGCCGCTAATCGGGCTTTGGGTGAAACTGCTTACGATCCCGTATTACGTGCTCTTCCCGATCATCATGGCGTTCTGCTCGATCGGCGTTTACAGCGTCAACACCAACGTCTACGACCTCTATGCAGTCGCACTCTTCGGCTTGCTTGGCTATCTCCTGACCAAGCTGCGCTGCGAACCCGCGCCGCTGCTGCTTGGCTTCGTGCTCGGCCCGCTGCTCGAGGAAAACCTGCGCCGCGCCATGATCCTCTCTCGCGGCGATCCGAGTACCTTCGTGACGAGACCGATCAGCGCCAGCCTGCTCCTCATCGCGCTCGCCGTGCTCGTCATCGTCTTTCTTCCCGCGGTCAAGAAGAAGCGCGAGGAGGTGTTCGTCGAGGAGAGTTCCTGAACGTGGATGGCGCCACATAGGAGGAACTTCAGAGTCACTTGGCTGGCACTGATTCAGTAGCCGCCTCTACTGGCCCGAGCGGCGCGATCTCGACCAGTGGTGCAGGCACGCTGGTCGTCTTTTCCTTGGCCTTGCAGATATCGGCGATGACGCAGGCAGGGCAATCCGGCTTACGCGCCTTGCAGACATAGCGGCCGTGCAGGATCAGCCAATGATGCGCATGTCGCATATATTCGTCCGGAATGATCTTCAGGAATCCTTGCTCGACCTGTTCCGGCGTCTTGCCCGGCGCCAGGCCGAGCCTGTTGCCGATGCGGAAGATGTGCGTGTCGACCGCCATCGTATGCTGGCCGAAGGCGACGTTGAGCACGACATTGGCGGTCTTGCGGCCGACACCAGGCAGCTCGACCAGTTGATCGCGATCATCGGGCACCTTGCCGCCGTGGTCGCGGATCAGGGCTTCCGACAACGCGATGACATTCTTGGCCTTGTTGCGCCACAGCCCGATAGTGCGGATATGGTCGCCGAGCCTGGTCTCGCCCAGCGCCAGCATTTTCTGCGGCGTGTCGGCGATCTTGAACAGCGCCCGCGTCGCCTTGTTGACACCGGCGTCCGTCGCCTGCGCCGAAAGCACCACCGCCACCAGCAGCGTGAAGGCGTTGATATGTTCGAGTTCGCCTCTCGGTTCCGGCCGCTGAACGGAAAAGCGCCGGAAAATCTCATGCACCTCGGCGGGTCTGTAAAGCGCCCGCGACCTCGCCGGCCGCGGACGCGGCTTGGCGTTCGAGCCGTCGCGGCGGCCGGGCAACAGGTCTTTTTTTAGCGCCGAAGAGTTTTTGGACTTGGGGCTTGTCATTGCTTTCCTATAATATTCTGTAATGAGCGACACAAACGCCTCATTTCAGGCCGACGAGCCATTCTTCCAGGCGCTGCTGATACCGCACCGGTCGCTGGGCAAGACCGGCTTTGTCATCCTGATGGGCGCATTGCTGTTCGGGTGGCTGGTGACCGGAGCGTTTTTCCTGTCGCGCGGCGCCTGGCCGGTGTTCGGCTTCTTCGGCCTCGATGTTATTGCCATCTATATCGCCTTCCGCGCCAATTATCGTGCCGCTCGGGCTCGCGAGGAGGTGTCGGTGTCTCGCACCAGCCTCGATATCCGCAAGACTGCCCCGTCAGGCAAATCGGAAGCACATCGCTTCAATCCGTTCTGGGCACGCTTTTCGATCGCCCGCCACACCGAAATCGGCATCACCAGAATGGCGGTCGAGGCGCAAGGAAAAACAGTCTCGATCGGTGGCTTCCTCAACCCCGACGACCGCGAAAGTTTTGCCACCGCATTTTCGCACGCTCTGGCGACCGCCAAGGCGCGCTGACGATCAAAACCGAAATCTCAACAGCCTGCCGACCCTCCGAAGAGCCGGAACGTGGCTCCAGAGGCGAAAGACCAGTCCGGCGAACCAGCTCACACGGGCGGCATGTTCGGGTTTGTACGCCATCGTTTCCTCGACCAACCGCAGGCCGGGCACTGACCGTTCCAAGTCGCGCGGATCGTTGATCGCCCAGTGGAGTTCGGCTCCGGTGGCGCGGAACGACCGGTTGAGGCGCACGAGCTTTAGACCCAGGTCGCTGTAGGCATCGCAGATAAATTCGCCGCTGGCCAGATGCGACACAAGCCGCGAAACCAGTCTTGGGCCCTCGTCAGCGGCAAGGTAGGGGGTCAGGCCCTCCGCCACGACCATCGCCGGGCGATCGCCGGGCACTTCATCCAACCAGCCAGGCTCGGTGACGGATGATCCGATCAGGTGGTAATGCTCGCGCATCGGGTAGAGCTTGCGCCTGAGCTCGATGACTTCGGCGTAGTCGACGTCGAACCAGTCGACGCCGGCTGGCGGGTCGATACGGAATATTCGTGTGTCCAGCCCGCAGCCGAGATGCAGCACAATGGCGTTCGGGTTGTTCGCCAGAAAAGCCGCAACCCAGTCGTCCAGCGTCTTGGCCCGGATCGCCAGACCGACGCCGAGATTGTTGTCGACCTTGAGCCGCGAGAAATCGTAGTCGATGCGGCGAACCGCCTCGTCCGCAAAGCGGTCTTTCAGCAGCGAGTTGGGAAGCCGGCTTTCCAGCGCCTTGCCGTAGACGGTGATCAGCAGCGTTTCTCTTTCCTTGGTCAGCTGCACCTTCTCGCCGGCCATGATTGTCCTCCCCATTCAAAGCCAACTCTATCTGGGTACATGCTGCGGGAAAGCAAGTTTCGGGTGGTGATCGGCGCCGCGAAGGACGATATTCGCACTCAAGGAGATACTGCCATGAACGCCCAAATGCCTCTCAAAACGACAGCAATCCTTCAGAAAGACATCACGCCTGAAGGTGGCGACTACGAAATCGTCCGTCGTGCCATCGAAAAGATCAGCCTCGACTATCGCGATCAGCCTTCGTTGGAAGTGCTGGCCGAGGAGGTCGGCGAGACGCCGACCGGGCTGCAGAAGCTGTTCACCCGCTGGGCCGGCCTGTCGCCGAAGGCTTTTCTGCAGGCCGTCACCCTCGATCATGCGCGCAAACTGCTGGATTCCGGCATGCCGCTGCTGGAAACTTCGTTCGAACTCGGCATGTCCGGCCCAGGCCGGCTGCACGATCTGTTCGTCACCCATGAAGCGATGTCGCCGGGCGATTACAAGACCCGCGGCGCCGGGCTCACCATCCGCTACGGCTATCATATCTCGCCTTTCGGCATCGCTTTGATCATGGTGACGGACCGCGGCCTTGCCGGCCTCGCCTTCAACGACCCCGGCGGCGAGCGTGCGGCCTTTGCGGACATGTCCAGCCGTTGGCCGAATGCGACCTATGTCGAGGACATGGCGGCGACGGCGCCCTATGCCGCGCGCATTTTCGATCCGACGCTGTGGCGCGCCGACCAGCCGCTGCGCGTCGTCATGATCGGCACCGACTTCCAGGTCCGCGTCTGGGAGGCCTTGCTGCGCATTCCGATGGGCAAGGCCTGCACCTATTCCTCGATCGCCGCGCGCATCGGCGCACCGAGCGCCAGCCGGGCTGTCGGTGCCGCAGTCGGCGCAAATCCGATGTCCTTCGTCGTGCCGTGCCACCGGGCTCTCGGCAAGTCCGGCGCGCTCACCGGCTACCATTGGGGCCTGACTCGCAAACGCGCCATCCTCGGCTGGGAGGCGGGACAAGTCTCTTCTTGAATAGCCAACGAATGGAACGATAGGAGCGAAGGGCCCCGAGGGTGACAAGCAGCGATCTTACGGAGTAGCTTCCCGCGCAATTAGAGTGACATGCGTTAGCGGGAGGCACTTCTTGATCGTCGTCATCGGTTCCATCAATCTCGACCTCATCGCCAGTGTCGACCGTTTGCCCGGTCCCGGCGAAACGGTGCGCGGCTCCGGTTTCGCCACCGCCCCCGGCGGCAAGGGAGCCAACCAGGCGCTGGCCGCCGCCCGCGCCGGCGCCAAGGTGCGCATGGTCGGCGCGGTCGGCAAGGACAGCTTCGCCGGCGAGGCTTTGGCGCTGCTGCGCGACGGCAAGATCGACCTGTCCGGCGTCGGCGAGACCTTTGCCTCGACGGGTACCGCGTTGATCATGGTCGGCGCCGACGGCGAGAACGTGATCGCCGTCGTGGCGGGCGCCAATGATTCGGTCGTGCCGGGTGACCTTTCCAAGGCTTTCCTGAAAAACGGCGATGTCGTGCTGCTGCAGTTGGAGGTCCCGTTGCAAACGGTCGAGACAGCGCTTGACGCGGCAAGGACGGCCAACGCGGTCACCGTGCTCAACACCGCACCTTTCCACGGCGACGCGGCCGGCTTCCTCGGCAAGGCCGACTATCTCGTCGCCAACGAGACCGAGTTCGACCTCTATGGTGAGGCGCTGTCGTTGAGTGGCCGCGACCGCCCGGCACGGATGCGCGACTATGCCTCGAGAACCGGCCGCACCATCGTCGTCACGCTTGGCCCAGACGGCGTTCTCGCCGCGACGCCGGACGATCTCCTGATGGTTCCGGCGCTGAAGATCACTCCGCTCGATACGGTCGGCGCCGGCGACACGTTCTGCGGCTATTTTGCTGCCGGACTGGCGGCAGGCCTGCCGCTCGACCAGGCGCTTGCCCGCGCTGCCGCAGCCGGTTCGCTGGCCTGCCTGAAAGCCGGCGCCCAGCCTGCCATCCCGCTGGCCAGGGATGTCGACGCCGCCATGCCGACATCTGCCGGCTGAAGCGCGATGACAGCCACGCGCCCGACCACCGGGCATGCCGTGCCGCCCGCCGGCGACATCTGCCGCCTGTCCGCCGTGGAACTGGCCGACAGGATCAGGCGCCGGCAGCTTTCGGTGCGCGAAGTGATCGCTGCATTCCTGGACCGGATCGAGGCGGTGAACCCACAGGTCAACGCCATCGTTTCATTGCGTGAGCGTGCCGACATCCTGCGCGAGGCCGACGAGGCAGACGCTCATTTGGCGCGAGGAGCAGATACCGGATCGCTGTTCGGTCTGCCGATCGCGATCAAGGATCTTGCGCTGACAAAAGGCCTGAGAACCACCTTCGGCTCGCCGATCTTCGCCGATTTCGTGCCTGAGGAAGACGACTTCTTCGTCGAGCGTGTTCGGCAGGCCGGCGCCATCATCATCGGCAAGACCAACGTTCCCGAATTCGGGCTCGGCTCCAACACCTACAATACCGTGTTTGGACAGACGCTCAACGCGTTCGACCCAGCGCTGACCGCCGGCGGCTCGAGCGGCGGCGCGGCGGTCGCGCTAGCGCTCGACATGGTTCCCATTGCCGATGGCAGCGATTTCGGCGGCTCGCTACGCAATCCCGCTGCTTACAACAATGTCTATGGCTTCCGCCCGTCGCAGGGATTGGTACCGGCCGGCCCTGATCTTGATGTGTTTCATGCGCAAATGGGCGTCGAAGGGCCGATGGGGCGTAACGTGCGCGACATCGCCCTGCTGCTCGACGTTCAGGCCGGCTATCATCCTCGCGCGCCGCTGTCGCATGATAAGCCAGGCTCGTTCCTCGAAGGGCTGGAATCGCGGGCGGCCGGCGGGCGCATCGCCTGGCTCGGCGATCTTGACGGTCATCTGCCGATTGAAGCAGGCATTCTACAGCTTTGCGAGGCAGCACTCGGCCGGTTAGCGGATCTATCCTTCGAGGCCGAGCCGCTGATGCCGGAATTCGAGTTCGAAGCGCTGTGGCAGGCCTTTGTAACGCTTCGCCAGGCGAGCAGCGGTTGTGCGCTCAAGGTGCATTACGACGATCCCTTGAAACGCCGCCTTCTCAAGCCGGAGGCCGTGTGGGAAGTGGAACATGCACTGGGCCTCACCGCGCCGCAGATCCACGCCGCCACGGTGAGGCGCTCGTCATGGCACAAAACCCTGCTGTCGCTCTTCGATCGATTCGATCTCATCGCGCTGCCGACCGCGCAGGTCTTCCCTTTCGAGGTCTCCACCCACTGGCCAAGGGAAGTGGCCGGGCGTGCCATGGACAGCTATCATCGCTGGATGCAGGTTTCAGCGTTCGCCACGCTCGGCGGCTGCCCGGCGATCAATGTGCCGGTGGGCTTCGACCCCAAGGGCAGGCCGATGGGCATGCAATTGATCGGGCGGCCACGCGCTGACCTCTCGGTGCTGGGGGCGGCTGCCGCCTATGAGGCAACGCTGCCATGGCAGGCCGGCGCCTGCTGAAATCAGCTCCGCATTGTCGGCGCCTCGCCGACTTGCACGCAACTCATCGCCATGCATTGATCGCGACAGCGCGCCGCACGAGCGGCATTCTGCGGAGGGAAAAATGTCGCTGGAACTCTACGCCACCTACGTCGTCGCTTGCATCGTCATCATTCTTGTGCCGGGGCCGACGGTCACGCTGATCATCGCCAACAGCATCCGCCACGGCTCGCGCGCCGGCCTCGCCAATGTCGCCGGCACCCAGGCCGGGCTGGCCATCATGATCGCCATCGTCGGCATCGGGCTGACCTCGCTTATCGCCGGCATGGGCCACTGGTTCGAATGGGTCCGGCTGATTGGCGCCGCCTACCTGATCTGGATGGGCGTGCAGATGTTCCGCTCGAAAGGCAAGCTGAACGCCGACGGATCGGCTAAACAGCCGCGCGGCGGCTTCTTCCTGCAGGGCCTGCTGGTGGCGATCAGCAATCCAAAGACGCTGGTGTTCTTCGGCGCCTTCTTTCCGCAGTTCATCGCCCCCTCAGGCAATTACGCGTTACAGATCGGCGTCATGGGTCTCACCGCCATGATCTTCGCCGCCGTCTCGGATTCGACCTACGCGTTGGCCGCCGGCCGCGCCGGGCGCCTGCTGTCGGCCGGCCGCGTCAAGCTCTTGTCGCGAATCAGCGGCAGCTTCCTGGTGGGCGGCGGCCTGTGGCTGGCCTTTTCCAAGGCGAAGTAACAGCCGCGAGCCAGGACGCAAATAGCAATCTCCTGGAACAGGAAGGCCGATTGAAAGTCAGCCTTCTGTGCACCACATGAATCGATAGTTGGGGATTCATGCCGGTGCCATGGACTTTTGTGGATGTGAAAAGGCACGCGATCGGCGTGATCCTGATTGTTGCTTTGTTTGCGGCGGTGTTGGCCCTCGATCCGCTCAAGTGGACGAATAACGCCAGCCCGATCCGCTCGGTGGACCCAATCGATGCAGCCGTCAAAAGTGCCCATTGGGGCAAAGGCCGAAGTGTCTACGTGCTGGTCCTTGAAGACGGTTCATCTGTTTTCATCGACGACGATCGTCCGCGCCTGATCGGCTCGCACGTCGGCATCGAGCGCGTCACGCGCGACAATGGCTTTGTCTTCTACCGATTTCCAAATTGAACGGCGATCGATCAATGAAGCTGTTTTCGAAGGTAAAACGAGTGACAGAGCTCTCTTCGAAGAAATCGCTCTTGAACAACGCCCTGCGCTACTCAACTCTAAGTGATGGGTCCGACAAATCTTTTTCTTAGAAACCGCCTTCTTCTGCTTCGGGCAGAGTTTCGCGATACAGTCGTTGGCGTCGCTTTCTTTTGCTCATTCGCTCTTGTGGCCGCCGTGGCGATTGTAACAAGACAGAATAGCACGATCATGGGCACGCAACGCGTAGGAGGCATCGTCGAAGATGTTGCGACGATGCCTCTAAATCCGAAAGGTTCCGTCGGCCATGGACTTTATTATAGATATGAAGTCCGTCTCCATGACGGCAACGCACTGGTATTTATCGATGGTGAGGTGGAGACGCCCCACATGATCGGATCGGAAGTCTCGATCGAACAACAGCACCGCAATAACGGCACCAGCACCTACCGCCTGCTCAATGACTGAGCGGCACTAAAGCCGCCCCAGCCTTTCCAGCAACAGCGCGAAAAACGCATCATGATCGATGTCGCGCATCACCATGGCGTTCTTCGGCCGCTTGGTCACTCCCCACCAGTCGATCACCGTCATGCCCATGGTGAGCTCCGAGGCAGTTTCCACGCTGACATTGCAGTTGCGGCCCTTGAACAGCTTCGGCTTCAACAGATAGGCGATGACGCAAGGATCGTGCAGCGGGCCGCCATCGGTGCCGTATTTCTCTTCGTCGAAGCGTTCGAAGAATTCCAGCATGTCCGCCGTCGCCGTGCCGACCCTGGTGCCGAGCTTGCGGAAAGCCTTCGTGCGCTTGGCGGTGGTCAGCGCCTTGTGGGTGACGTCGAGCGGCATCATCACGATCGGAATGTCGGATTTGAACACGACATCGGCGGCATGCGGGTCGACATAGATGTTGAACTCGGCAGTCGGCGTGACGTTGCCGCCCTCGAAGAAGCCGCCGCCCATCAGCACGATCTCCTTGATGCGCGGCGCGATTTTCGGCTCGCGGATCAGCGCCAGCGCAACATTGGTGAGCGGCCCGAGCGCGCAAAGCGTGATCGTGCCGGTCTCCTCCTTCATCAGCGTCTCGACGATGAAATCGACCGCATACTGATCCTGCAGCTTCATCTTTGGCTCAGGCAGTTGCGGTCCGTTGAGGCCGGTCTTGCCATGCACTTCCTCGGCGGTGACGAGTTCACGCGCCAGCGGCCGGATGGCGCCTGCATAGACCTTGACATCCGGCCGGCCGGCCAACTCGCAGATCTTGCGTGCGTTTTTTTCGGTGAGTTTCAGCGGCACGTTGCCGGCCACCGCGGTGATGCCGACGATCTCCAGCTCGGCGCTGCCGAGCGCCAGCAATATGGCGACGGCATCGTCCTGGCCGGGGTCAGTGTCGATGATGATCCTGCGGGATTGGGGCATTTCAATTCCTTGTTTTAGCAAGTCTTTTTGGGCGGGACGTGTGACGGCTTGAAGTCTGCCGGGCGGCGGACCATATCAAGACCATCGGGAAAAATGCCATCCGGGTTTTTCCACTTTATGTCGCTCTTGAGAGGACACTGTAACATGAGCCGAATGACGCCTTTTTCCAGCCCGCTTCTCCTCGGTTTCGATTCCATGGAAAAGACACTGGAGCGCTTGGCGAAGTCGGGTGACAGCTATCCTCCGTACAACATCGAGCGCCTCAGCGGTGCCGACGGCAAAACCGAAAGGCTGCGCATCACGCTCGCCGTCGCCGGTTTCGCGGAAAGCGATCTCGATGTCTCCACGGAGGAGAACCAGTTGGTCGTGCGCGGCCGTCAGAACGACGACACCGAGCGCGAATTCCTCCACCGCGGCATCGCCGCGCGCCAGTTCCAGCGCTGTTTCGTGCTGGCCGACGGCATGCGGGTGATTGCGGCGGAATTGAAGAACGGCCTCTTGTCGATCGATCTCGATCGGCCGGAGTCCGAACGGCTGGTACGAAAAATAAACATATCGGTGAAAGACTGAGTTTTGCCGATAGCTCTCATGCGGGATGGCCTTGAGCGGCGTCTCGCGGCAAGGAGGCTTGAAATGACCAGAACTGACGAAAATATCATCATGACCAGCGGCGAATTCGCTCATCTCGGCGAAGGTTCGGTCGCCTATCTCAGGAAAGTGTCGAGCGACGATCTGCGCGGCCGTTTCCCGGGCCTCGGCGAAATCGCGCCCGGGCTGGAACTGTGGGCCCTGTTTGCCGCCAACGGCCAGCCGATCCTGCTTTCGGATGCTCGCGACCGGGCGCTGGCCGGCGCCTTGGAAAACGATCTGACCCCCGTCGCTATCCACTAACAACACGGCGCGCCGATCTGGCTGAAACGGACAGGGCCGCTCACGGCGGCCCTTCAACGGGTCCAATCAACTCAGGCGGCGTGCGAGGCCTGTGTATCCGACAGCAGCGCGTGGATGGCCACGGCATCGCGCGTGCCCCTGATCTTGGCAACCGTGTCGGCATCGCGCAGCACCCGCGCGATGCGCGACAGCGCCTTGAGGTGGTCGGCGCCGGCACCTTCGGGGGCCAAAAGCAGAAACACCAGGTCGACCGGCTGATCGTCGAGGGCCTCGAAATCAACCGGTGTCTCCAGCCGGGCAAAAACTCCAGCGATCCGCTTCACCCCGGCCAGCTTGCCATGCGGAATGGCGATGCCGTTGCCGACGCCGGTCGAACCCAGCCGCTCGCGTTGCAGGATGGTGTCGAACACCTCCCGCTCCGGAATGCCGGAAATTGCCGCCGCCCTTTCAGACAGCAATTGCAGCAGCTGCTTTTTGGAGTTCGCCTTCAACGCCGGCATGATTGCCGGAACGTTGACGAGATCGCTCAGATCCATGCTTGAAATCCCTTGTTCGCCTGCCGTCGCCAGTCCCCACGCTTGCGTGCGGCTGGTTTTTACCCCTGCGCGACCTTGGCCGTAGACGGGTCGATCCAGCCGATATTCCCGTCCGGCCGGCGATAGACGATGTTGAGATGGTCGTTTCCGGCATTGCGGAAGACCAGGACCGGGCTGTCCTTGGTGTCGAGCTCGATCACGGCTGACGCCACCGACATGGTCCGCAGCGTCATGGTCGATTCGGCGACGATGGCCGGCGCGAAATTCTCCGGTATCTCCTCGTCGTCATCGGCAAGCGGGGCCATCACCGTATAGGCGACGTCGGTGAGTTCGCCATTGCTATTGCCTGAATTGTGCGACTTCAGCCGGCGCTTGTAGCGCCTGAGGCGGGTTTCCAGACGGTCCGCCGCGGCATCGAAGGCAAGCGTCGGATCCTGGGCATCGCCGGTCGCCTGCAGCGAAGCACCGGAATCCAGCCGGATCATGCAATCGGCCGTGTAGCGCGACCCCGATTTGACGACTACGATTTGCCCTGAAAAGCCCCGATCGAAATATTTCCCGATCACTTCCCCGACACGGTCGTTGATGCGCGTACGGAACGCATCGCCGATATCCATGTGTTTTCCCGATATGCGCAGTGTCATCTGAAAACTGACCTTCCTTGCTCAGGCTTCAAACTGTCCCGAGTTTATACTCGTGGTCCGTGCGCACAAGCTTTGCGGCGTCACTTGCGCCGATTTTAAATCCGAACTTTCCGGTTGATCACAAGCCGCCTTCTTGGCCGTCCGTGGCCTACGTCGTGACGGACCATCTCTCGTGCGGGCATCAGCGAACTCAAATCCACTCGCCAGCCCGTCTCATGCGGGCGGGCTTCTAGCCACTTCGTTGCCGCTTGTCAATGAACGCGAAAGCTGTGGAAATTCTGCCGGAGTTCAACGGCCGGCGCTGGCCAAAGCGCGTTTTTCGCGCCGCCGTTGCACCGAAGAGGGTATGTTCATGCCTTCCCGGTATTTGGCAACCGTGCGCCTGGCAATGTCGACGCCGCTTTCCCGCAGCATGTCCACGATGGCATCGTCGGAAAGCACATCGACGGCTTTCTCTTCGTCGATCAGCTGCTTTATGCGGTCGCGCACCGCTTCCGACGAATGCGCATCGCCGCCACCCGACGAAGCGATCGAGGCGGTAAAGAAATAGCGCAGCTCGAACACGCCGCGCGGCGTCAGCATGTATTTGTTTGCCGTGACCCGGCTGACCGTCGATTCGTGCATGCCGATAGCGTCCGCCACCGTGCGCAGGTTGAGCGGCTTCAGGTGCCGCACGCCGTGGACGAGAAAAGCGTCCTGCTGGCGCACGATCTCGGAGGCGACCTTCAGGATAGTCTTCGCCCGCTGGTCGAGGCTGCGCGTCAGCCAGTTGGCATTCTGCAGGCATTCGGCGAGGAAATCCTTTTCCGCCTGGTTTTTCGCATGCGGCGTGACCTGAGCGAAATAGATGTGATCGACCAGCACGCGCGGTAGCGTCTCGGCGTTGAGCTCGACCGTCCAGCTGCCGTCATTGGCTGCGCGCACCTCGACGTCGGCCACGATCGCATCGCTGGCACCGCGCGAAAACGCCATTCCCGGCCGCGGGTCGAGCGCCCGGATCTCGGCCAGCATGTCGAGCAGATCCTCCTCGTCGACACCGCAAATCCGCTTCAGCGTCTGGAAATCGCGCCGTGCCAGGAGTTCGAGATTGGCGATCAATGCCCTCATCGCCGGATCGAGCCGGTCGCGCACGGCAAGCTGCAGCGACAGGCATTCGGCGAGGTCGCGGGCGAAGATGCCGGCGGGCTCGAATGTCTGGCAAATCGCCAGCGCCATTGCCACCGCCGGGGGGTCCGTGCCGAGGCGGGCCGCGATCTCGGCCATGTCCGCACGCATGTAGCCGGCCTCATCGAGGCCGTCGGCAAGCTCGCTGGCGATCAGGCGCGCGGCCGGATCGGCGAAGGCGAGCGCCACCTGCTCGCCGACATGGTCGCGCAGCGTGATGGTAGCCGCCGCCATATCCGCGACATCGAAGCCGTCGGAGGAAGAGGCGGAACTATTGCCGGACGCCGATTTCCATTGCGCCGTCAGGTCGGGGCCGAGCCGCTCGCTCGTTCCAGGATCGTCGGGAAACAGGTTTTCCAGCGACGTATCGAGCTTTTCCGAGATCGCCTCGGCGCTCCACGCCGTCTCCGCTTCGAACCAGTCGCCGTCGGCGGCCGGTTCCGATGCGGCGTCGCTCTTCTGCGCCTGGTCGCTGGCGGCGTCGTCCTGCGGTTCGGCGCGTTCCAGCAGGGGATTGCGTTCGATCTCGTCGTCGATGAAGCGTTCCAGCTCGAGGTGGGTGAACTGCAGCAGGCGGATCGACTGCATCAGCTGCGGCGTCATCACCAGCGACTGCGACTGTCGTAGCTGTAGTTTTGCCGCCAACGCCATGGTTCGGTTTCAAACGCCCCGTCTACGCACCCGCACTGCCGGAAAGAATTTTCCAGGCCAGCATAGAAACTGGCCCGGCTTTTGCTTGTCAAGGCGAGGTGCGGAAAAACTCGCCTGCCAGCGCGTTTTTCAGGCAGAAAATCGAAGAAAAAGCTGCCGGACTACGCCGGAAATCCCGTTCGAACCGGAATTTCGCATTTAGAGCGTAAATCCCTCGCCAAGATAAAGCCGCCGCACATCGGCATTTGCGACGATTTCGTCGGCTCGGCCATGGGTCAGCACCTGGCCGGCATGGATGATGTAGGCGCGGTCGATCAGGCCAAGGGTCTCACGCACATTGTGGTCGGTGATCAGCACGCCGATGCCACGTGCCGTCAGATGGCGAACGAGCTGCTGGATGTCGGCGACGGCGATCGGGTCGATGCCGGCGAACGGTTCGTCGAGCAGCATGTAGGCGGGGCGGGTTGCCAAGGCGCGGGCAATTTCCAGGCGCCGCCGCTCACCGCCGGAAAGCGACAGCGACGGAGCCTTGCGCAGATGGCTGATGTGGAATTCCTCGAGCAATTCGTCGAGCAGGCGCTCACGTTCCTTGCGGCTCTTTTCGACCACTTCGAGCACGGCCCGGATGTTTTGCTCGACGTTCAGGCCGCGAAAAATCGACGCTTCCTGCGGCAAATAGCCGATGCCGAGACGGGCGCGGCGATACATCGGCATCGACGTGACATCGAAACCGTCGATCTCGATGGTGCCTTCATCGACCGGCACCAGCCCGGTCACCATGTAGAAACAGGTCGTCTTGCCGGCGCCGTTGGGGCCGAGCAGCCCAACCGCCTCGCCGGCGCGCACGCCCAGCGTCACGCCGCTGACGACTTTGCGGCCCTTGTAGCTTTTGGTCAGCCCCTTGGCGATCAAGGTTCCCTTGAACTTTGCCGCTTCGACGGTGACCCTGGCCGGTGCCGCAAGTTTGCTGGCGGCGCGCCCTGGAAGACGCGCCAGCAGCGACGATATGCCGGTCATCAGGGTTTCGCTGCTCCAGACTTCGCCTGCGGCGTGATCGACATCATGACGCGGCCGCCGCAGGCGTCGACCTGGGCAAGGCCGCTCTTCATCTGCACGGTAAGCTTGCAGCCGACAAGCACGTTGTCGCCTTGCGAGAGCACGACCTTGCTGCCCGAAAGCACCAGCACCTCGGTCTTCATGTCGAAGGTGCCGCGGTCGCCGGTGGCAACCTGATTGTCCGATTTGATGTAGACCTTATCGTCGACCACGAGATGGTCGATGTTGGCGGATCCGGTCATCGCCGCGGCACCCGCCGGCTCGGCGCCTTTGGCGGCGGCTGCATCCCTGACGTAATAGACCGTCATTTTGCCGGCCTTGAGTACGGTTGGACCCTGGACGACGTTGACGTTGCCGGTGAAGACGGCGACGCTTTCCGCCTGGCGCACCTCGAGCTTGTCGCTTTCGATCTGGATCGGCTTGTCGCCCGACAGCCTGAGGCCGGACATTTGGCTGGTGGCGCTGGACTGCGCCAGCGACGAAGCCGTCCCCAGGGTGAGCCCCAATGGCAGCCCGAGGGTCAGCAACGCCGAAACCGCGGCGAGGCGCCGTGCCGAACTACTGAACCGCATTGGTCTCTCCGCTCTTTGCCTCTGCCGCCTTCAAACTGGCGGGATCGATGTCGACGCGCACCTTGTTCTCGAAAACCAGGACCTTGCCATTGTCCTGGACCGACATCGAATCCGCCCTGATCCGCGACCCGCCGCGGCTGACATCGACGGGTTCGCTTGTCTTCATAGTGCCTTCGCCCATGTCGAGATAGACTGATTTGAATTTTGCCACCACGCCATCCGTGGTCGATACCGTCACGTCGCTGGTCAGGCTGAACGTGTTGCCGTCGCGATCATAGGTGCCGCGCGCGGCATCGATGGCGGCCGTGTTGTCGGCCGCAATCGGCAGCCTGGCCTTGATGCCTTCCAGATCGATGATGCCTTGTTTGCTGACGTCCTGTATGGCGCGCAGGGCCGTCATCGAATAGGGCAAGTTCTGCTTGGTGAAGCCGTTGAGCTTGGGATTGGCCATCACCAGCTTGCCATTGGCAAAGGAGCCGCCGTCGGCCTGCACCTCGATTGCAGCGGGAGCCATGAGATAGGAATAGACCGGAAACGCGACCGCGATCAGGGCGGCGACCAGCGGCACGGCCAGCTTGAGGATCCGCACCCGGCGCGAATGACGCTGCGCGATGTCAAAGGCGTCGACCCGCGCCCGGCCTGCGGCCTTGGGAGCCAACTCCGTCTCGGTGTTGGTCGGTTCGATTGGTCCCGCTAACATGACTGCTTCTTCTAAACCCCTGCCCGCCAGGCCGCCCTATAGGTGGGGTGCCGGCGCCCTCAAGCAAGCACAAGCCGAGGAAAACCGCAAAAATATGACAGCCGCCCCTATACAACGAAAATGGCCCCAGCGCAGCCTGAACCTCATACCAGATATGGGCGCACAGTGTTAGAGCCTGTGGAACGCGACAGGTTGAAGCTTGCCCGAACGCCGAAGACGGCTTTGGCGAAGGCCGTCAGGAAACGGTAGCCGGGCGCGAATGGTTGCTTTAAAAGCATCTGCTCCCACCGACTACGAGGCTGACCATGGCATTGAGAGCCGACGACCTGATCGACCGCCGCCGCTTGCGCCGCAAGCTGACATTCTGGCGTGTTGCGGCGATTCTTGTCGCCGCAGCCGGGCTGATCGCCTTTTCCGCGTGGATTTATGGTGACGACTTCACCGGCGCGGCTGTCGACCACATCGCTAAGGTCAAGATCGAAGGTACCATCACCGAAGACGAAGAACTGATCAAGCGGCTGGAAGCCATCCGTCAGTCGCCGCGCGTCAAGGCTGTGATCCTGTCGATCGATTCACCCGGCGGCACCACCGTCGGTGGCGAGTCGATCTACGAGGCAGTGCGCAAGCTCGCCGCCGACAAGCCGGTGGTGGCCGAGGTCGGCACGCTCGCGGCGTCGGCGGGTTACATGATAGCCACCGCGGCCGACCATATTGTCGCACGCAAATCCTCGATCGTCGGCTCGATCGGCGTTCTGATCCAGTACCCGGACGTCAGCGGCCTCATGGACAAGCTCGGCGTGAAGCTGGAGGAGGTGAAATCCTCGCCCTTGAAGGCCTCGCCTTCCCCCTTCAAGCCGACCAATGACGATGAACGCGCCATGGTCCGCAAACTCATTCTCGACAGCTACGACTGGTTCGTCGGCATCGTCGCCGAGCGCCGCAACATGACCAAGCCGGAGGCGCTGGCGCTCGCGGACGGGTCGATCTTCACCGGCCGGCAGGCGGTCACCAACAGATTGATCGACGCGGTCGGCGGCGAGGCCGAAGCGATCGACTGGCTTGCAGGCAAGGGTGTCGATGCCAAGCTCAAGGTGGTGGAATGGAAGGACACGGAAAAACGCGGTGGTTTCCTGTTCTCCAAGGCGATGGCGCAGACCGTCGGCGCTGCGCTTGGCCTGCCTGGCCATGGCGGCGACGTCCTTCACGAAATTGGAGCGGACCGCTTGTTTCTTGACGGTCTCGTTTCCGTCTGGCACCCTTGAGGAGCCGCTTGGGAGTGAAAAAGCAAATAAAATCATTCTGATAATTTCGGCGGCACTGCTTTCACGGGGAGCCTTTTCATGATCAAATCCGAACTTGTGCAGATCATCGCCACGCGCAATCCGCATCTTTTCCTGCGCGATGTCGAAAACATTGTCGGCGCCATCTTCGATGAAATCACCGACGCGCTTGCCGAGGGCAACCGGGTCGAGTTGCGCGGCTTCGGCGCGTTTTCGGTGAAAAACCGCCCTGCCCGCACCGGCCGCAATCCGCGCACCGGCGAATCCGTAGAGGTCGAGGAGAAATGGGTGCCGTTCTTCAAGACCGGCAAGGAATTGCGTGAAAGGCTGAACGGAGGCAAATAGGCGCGGCGCCCGCCGACCCGTTGCTGCCTTTTCTTCCGAACGGAAAAACATGTTCAATCGCTTCATCCTCATCGTGGTTTTCGTGCCGCTGGCCGTCATCCTGATTGCGCTGGCCGTCGCCAACCGCGAACCGGTGGCCTTCACGCTCGATCCGTTCAATCCCGGCAATCCGGCGCTGACGCTGACCGTGCCGCTGTTCATTTTCCTGTTCCTGGCGCTGGCCATCGGCATGATCGTCGGCAGCCTGGCGACCTGGATCAAGCAGGGCCGCTACCGCAAGCTGGCGCGCCAGCGCGGCGCCGAGGCCGAGAACCTGCGTCTGGCGGTCAGCCGCGCGCCCACCGCGTCGCAGGGCCCGGCCTTGCCGAAGCCGATGAACTGAGCCGCGGCTCGGGCCGGAAGCGCAACCGGCCTATTTCTCCACGGAGCCCTTTCATGCTGACCATTTCCGCCGCCGAGGTCGACCGCGCGCTGACCTTTCCCGGGCTGGTCGAGACATTGCGCGCCGCTTTTCGCGACGGCGCCGTGCAGCCGGTCAGGCACCATCACACGGTCGAGCGGCCCGACGGTGCCGCCTCGACGCTGCTTCTGATGCCGGCCTGGACCGACTTCAACGCCGCCGGCACCTCGGTCGATGGCCATATCGGCGTCAAGATCGTCACCGTGTCGCCCGACAACAACGCCGTCGGCAAGCCTGCGGTGATGGGCCTCTACCTGTTGCTGGAGGGCGCCACCGGCGAGCCGCAGGCCTTGATCGATGGCCAGCGGCTGACGCAGTGGCGCACCGCCTGCGCCTCGGCGCTGGCCGCCTCCTATCTGGCCCGCGAAGACGCATCACGGCTGCTGGTGGTCGGCGCCGGCGCGCTGTCGCCATTCCTTGCAAAGGCGCATTCGGCGGTGCGGCCGATCAAGAACATCCGCATCTGGAACCGCACGCCGGCCAACGCCGAAAAGGTCGCGGTGAAATTGCGTGCCGAGGGTTTTGCGGCCGACGCCGCAGGCGATCTCGACGTCGAACTCGGCCAGGCCGATATCGTGTCATCGGCGACCATCACCACCGCGCCACTGATCAAAGGGGTACTCTTGAAACCGGGAACCCATGTCGATCTGGTTGGCGGCTTCACGCCGGCGATGCGCGAAAGCGACGACGACGCGATTGCACGCGCCCGCGTCTATGTCGACACCCGCGCCGGCGCCACCAAGGAAGCCGGCGACATCGTCCAGCCGCTGGCCTCCGGCGTGCTGAAGCCGCAAGCCATCGTCGCCGACCTCTATGAACTGGCACGCGGCCAGAAAAAAGGCCGGCAGGGCAATGACGAGATCACGCTGTTCAAGTCGGTCGGCGCGGCCCTCGAGGACCTGGCCGCCGGCATTGCCGTGTATCGCGCAAGCGTAGGGCAGTAGGGCAGTAGGGCAGTAGGGCAGTAGGGCAGTAGGAAACCGTGCTAATCGTGCGGCGCCGCGCCTAGTGCTACTTTGCTCTCGCCTACTGCCCTACTGCCTTACTCCTTTTGCCAATAAACCCGCAGCCGGTGGTTGTCCGGATCGAGCGCGACGAAGGTGCGGCCGAAATCCATGTCGGTCGGGCTCTGCAGGATGGTCAGCCCACGGTCGGCCCACTCGGCATGGGTGGTGTCGACAGCGCCAGGCGTATCCAGCGCAAAGACGACCTCGGCGCCACCGCCTGCGGCCGCCGCGGCCGGCTCTACGGTATGACGCGACCAGAGGCCGAGTTTGAAGCCGTTGTCGAGCACGAACAACACGAAGGTCGGCGAGGTGTCGACCGGCTCGCGTCCGAGCAGCGCGCTGTAGAAGGCGCCGCTTTGCTCAGGCTTGTCGACATAGAGGATGACGAAATTGGGCGGTGTCATGAATTGCTCTCCAGATGGTTTCGACTGGAGGAGCATAGCGTGCACCACTGCCAGATTCTGGCAACAGTCTTAACTGAGCGGCAGCCTTAGCTTGGCTTGTCGAGCGTCGCCCGCCATTCTTTGAGCAGCACCTGGCGACGGCGCGGATAACGCGTCTCGGTGGCGTTGAGGCCGGATATCCGATCGGCGCGAAAGTGCCTGAAATCCTGGCGCATCTCGCACCACGCCGCGACGACGCGCACCTTGTCGAAGAAGCCGAGTGCAAACGGCCAGACGGTGCGCTCGGAGGCAGCGCCGCCGGCATCGCGATAGACAAAGCTCAGCTTGTGCTCCTCGCGGATGGCTTGCCGCACCATGCCGAGATCGATGCCTTCGGTGACCTCGGTGCGCGACCCGACCAGCAGCGTCGAGGCATCGAGCTCTTCGCGCAAATCGTCCGGCAGCACCGCGGCGATCTTGGCCAGCGCGTCGGTGGCGGCGTTGGCAAGCCGCCAGTCCGGCTGCTTGGCCACCCAGCGCGAACCGAGCACGATCGCCTCGATCTCCTCGTCGGTGAACATCAAGGGCGGCAGCATGAAGCCTGGCCTGAGCACGTAGCCCAGCCCCGCCTCGCCCTCGATCGGCGCGCCCTGCCCCTGCAGCGTGGCGATATCGCGATAGAGCGTGCGGATCGACACACCCATTTCGCCTGCAAGGCTGCGGCCGCTGACTGGCCGGCGATGCCGGCGCAGGATCTGGATCAGGTCGAGCAGGCGTTCGGCGCGGGACATGGATCGCAACCCGATTTGGATGGATGCCCAATTTGGATGGACGATAGTGCGCCTGCGCTTTCGGCGGCAAGCAGGATGATCGCCGACCGGAACGTATGCGGCCTGACGCCGTTGTCTGGCCATTATGGATATACGCGGTTTTCTGTTGTTCTGGTCGGTTTTGACCGCCACCGTTGCTGCCCTAAGCCTCGGACCATCCTTCGCCCACGTACTGGAATCGGTGCCGCGGCTGACCAGATGGCCGCCTTCGCTCTGGCGAGAAACCACGGTCTTCAATGCTCAGTTCCAGTTCTTTTTGACTGTCGGCGCACCGCTGGACGTGGCGGCCGTCGCCTGTCCGGGGCTCCTCGCATGGATGCTGCGCGGCGACCGCCCGGCATTCTGGTGGGTGTTGGCCGCCACCATGCTTTATCTGATGGCGCTTGTCGCGTGGGTTGCGCTCGTCAAACCGGCAAACGATGTCCTGGCCACCTGGGTGCCTGGACCGATCCCGGGCAATTTCGAAGCTATCCGGAGCCGCTGGGAAGCCGGCCATATGGTCGTCACCGGCTTCAAGGCCGTCGGTTTCATCGCGCTCGCAGTCGGGCTGCTGTCGATCAGGCGTGGCTGATCCGTTCGCAAACGCCTGCAGCCCTTTTGTTGCGCCGGTCAATTCGCTGTGGCAGAAGCGGCGCAGCCGCCGTCCGGAGATGCGCCTTCTTGAAACCTTTTCGCGACAAACGCCGCGACAGCCGCCCGCCCGCGAAAGGCGGGATAGAGCAGCCGCGGCGGCGCGACGCCAATCCAACCGCTGGTCCGGAGACGAAACCGCAGGACCGGTCCGAGCAGAAAGCAGCGCCGCGCCCACTTTCGCGCCGCGATGGCGCGCTGCCTGCCGAACATCTGCCGCTGATCCTCGAAGTCGGCGCCAATCAGGATTACGCGCTGCTCGACAGCGGCGCCGGAGAAAAGCTCGAACAATACGGCCCCTACCGCATCGTTCGGCCGGAGGGCCAGGCGATCTGGCAAAAGGCATTGCCGGCCAGGGACTGGGAACGCGCCGATGCCATTTTCACCGGCGATACCGACGAGGAAGGCATCGGCCGCTGGCGCTTTCCGAAGACGCCGCTCGGCGAGACCTGGCCGATGAAGCATGACGGCATCGACTATCTCGGCCGCTTCACTTCGTTTCGCCATGTCGGCGTCTTTCCCGAGCAGGCCTCGCACTGGGACCACATGGCCGGGCTGATTGCGGCGGCAAAACGGCCGGTGAAGGTACTGAACCTGTTCGGTTATACCGGCCTTGCCTCGCTGGTGGCAGCGCGTGCCGGCGCCGAGGTCACCCATGTCGATGCTTCCAAGAAGGCGATCGGCTGGGCACGCGAAAACCAGGAGATGGCGGGCCTGTCGCAAAAGCCGATCCGCTGGATCGTCGACGATGCCGTGAAATTCGCCGAGCGCGAGGAGCGCCGCGGCAGCCGCTACGACATCATCCTGTTCGACCCGCCCGCCTATGGCCGCGGACCGAAGGGCGAGGTCTGGCAGCTGTTCGAGGATTTGCCGGCGCTGACCGACATCTGCCGTGCGATCCTGACGCCGAAGCCGCTCGCTGTGGTGCTGACCGCCTATTCGATCCGCGCCTCCTTCTTCGCCATTCATGCCTTGATGCGCGACACCTTCGCCGGCATGGGCGGCACGGTCGAATCCGGCGAATTGATCATCCGCGAGAAATCCGCCGGCCGGGCGCTTTCGACCTCGCTGTTCTCGCGCTGGGTGGCCTGAATGAGTGCGTACGAACGGCATGCAGGCGCGCCAGGGCAGGTGAAGGAAGTCACCAGCCTCGCCAATCCGCTGGTCAAGGACATCAAGGCGCTCGCGCAGAAGAAATTCCGCGACCAGCAGAATGCCTTCATGGCCGAAGGCCTGAAGCTGGTCATCGACGCGCTCGATCTCGGCTGGTCGATCAGGACATTGGTTTTCGCCAAGGCCGGACGTGGCAATGCGGCGGTTGAAAAAGTCGCGGCGCGCACGGTTGCCGCCGGCGGCACCGTACTTGAAGTTTCGGAAAAGGTGCTGGTCGCCATCACCCGCCGCGACAATCCGCAAATGGTCGTCGGTGTGTTCTCGCAGAAATTGCTGCCGCTGAAGGACATTCGCGCCCATGATGGCGACGTCTGGGTGGCGCTCGACCGCGTCCGCGACCCCGGCAACCTCGGCACCGTCATCCGCACGGTCGACGCCGTCGGCGCCAAAGGCGTCATCCTTGTCGGCGAGACCACCGACCCCTTTTCGGTCGAGACGGTACGCGCCACCATGGGCTCGATCTTCGCCGTGCCGGTCGCCAGGGCGACCCCCGAGGTTTTTCTCGCCTGGCGAAAGAGCTTTCCCGGCCTCGTCGCCGGCACCCATCTTAAGGGTGCGGTCGATTACCGCTCGGTCGATTTTTCAAAAGGCCCGGTGCTTTTAATGATGGGCAACGAGCAGCAAGGCCTGCCTGACGAGCTTGCCGCAAGCTGCGACCGGCTGCTGCGGATCCCGCAGGCCGGCCGCGCCGATTCGCTCAACCTGGCGGTGGCCACCGGCGTCATGCTGTTCGAAATCCGGCGCGGCGCGCTGAAGCTCGGCCCGGAGGACGCCAGGCCATGACATCCCAAACCGTGAAACTGCAAACCATGAAGTCCTGGAGCCCCTACGCTTTTCTGGTTGTCGCCGCGATAGCGCTCGACCAGTGGCTGAAATATCTGGTCGAGACCGGCCTTGCCTTCCAGGAAAGGCTCGATCTCCTGCCGTTCCTGGCGCTGTACCGCACCTACAACACCGGCATCGCGTTTTCGCTGTTTTCGTCCTTCGGCGACACCGGCCTGGTGGTCGTCGCGGTTCTGGTGGTCGCTTTCGTTCTCTACCTTGCGGCCCGCACGCCGCCCGGCCACCTGCTTGCCCGCGTCGGCTTCGCGCTGATCGTCGGCGGCGCGCTCGGCAATCTGATCGACCGCGCTGCCTATGGCCATGTCATCGACTATATTCTGTTTCACACGCCGGTCTGGTCCTTCGCGATCTTCAACCTCGCCGATGCCTTCATTTCGGTCGGTGCCGTGCTGGTCGTCTTCGATGAACTCATTGGCTGGTGGCGCGGAACATCGAGCGATTGACCTCACTCGCCCGGCACCGCACATTTCTTATTTGCAAGCCCGAGGAGAAAAAATGCCCGAAACCTTCAAAGCCATCCTCGTTTCGCGCGACGCCGAGAAAAACCAGTCGGTCGCGGTGACCGAGCTCACCGAGGCAGACCTGATGGAAGGCGACGTCACCGTCGCGGTGGAGGCGACGACGGTGAACTACAAGGACGGCCTTGCAATCACCGGCAAGGCGCCGGTGATCCGCCGCTGGCCGCTGGTGCCGGGCGTCGATTTCGCCGGCACCGTCATCTCGTCTTCCAATCCCGACTGGCGCGAGGGTGACAAGGTCATATTGAACGGCTGGGGCGTCGGCGAGACGCATTTCGGCGCCTTTGCCGGACGCGCCCGCGTCAACGGCGACTGGCTTGTACCAATGCCGGACGGCATGAGCCCGCATGATGCGATGGCGGTCGGCACCGCCGGCTACACCGCCATGCTTTGCGTCATCGCGCTGGAGCGCCACGGCATCGTGCCCGACCGCGGCCCTGTGGTGGTGACGGGCGCTGCCGGCGGCGTCGGGTCGGTCGCGGTCTCGATCCTGTCCAGCCTCGGCTATCACGTCATCGCCTCGACCGGCCGCAGTGCCGAAAGCGCCTATCTGACCGACCTCGGTGCCGCGGAAGTGATTTCACGCGACGAGCTTGCGCAGCCTGCAAAACCGCTAGCCAAGGAACGCTGGGCCGGCGGCATCGACGCTGTCGGCAGCCACACGCTGGCCAACGTCCTGTCGATGACCTCCTATGGCGGCGCCGTTGCGGCTTGCGGCCTCGCCGGCGGCATGGACCTGCCGGCAAGCGTCGCCCCGTTCATCCTGCGCGGCGTCTCGCTGCTCGGCATCGATTCGGTGATGGCGCCCAAGGCGGTCCGCATCGAGGCCTGGCGCCGCATCGGCACCGATCTCGATCACGCAAAGCTTGCCAGCCTGTCGACGAGCATCGGCTTCGACGGCATCATCGGCGCCGCGCATGACATCGTCGAGGGCAAGATCCGCGGCCGCGTGGTGGTGGACATGTGAGGCCCCAAAGGGACAAAAGAGCGCGACCGCTAAAATTCGAACGATCAACCACAACCTTCAATAAGCTCTGTCTGGCAGGAATTCCGTATGATTGCGGAACCCGGCATCAGAGAGGCGGAGCCAGCCGAACGGGCCGGCGGGACGGTCCCCGTCCCCGGGGCGCCAGGGCGGCAGCTTGTCGCCGCGCCGCCGCTGGCGCCGGAATTGCCGGACGCCAACCGCCACGGCCTGCCCTTCCTGACTCTCGTCGCCATCGTCGTGCTGGCAGGCCTGTCGCATCTGACCGGAGCGCCGATCTTCATCACCATTGGCCTTTTGGCGACAGCCATCGCCGGGCTCGCCATGCATCTGCGCAACAGGCGCACCCAGCGTCGCGCGGTGGCCCTGCTCGACGCCACGACCGCCCGCAATCGCGCCGAGATCGAGACGCTGGCCGACCGCATGTGGGAGATGCAGGAGAGCGAGGAGCGCTTTCGCGGTCTGATCGATGCACTCGGCGATCTCGTCGTCCACCGCGACCGCGACGGCCATATCGTCTACGCCAACAAGGTTTTCGCCGACCTTGTCGAAACCGACCAGCGCGACCTCGCCGGCAAGACCCTGGCCGAACTAGCCATCGATGTCGGCATCGTTCCCGACGCCGCCTTTTCCGACCATGAATGCCTGAGTTCCACTGATGTCGCCATTCGCACGCCGGACGGCCCACGCTGGTTCTCTTGGATCGAGCTGTCGGTGCGCGACAAGGACAGCGGCGCCGTTTCGCATCGCGCCATCGCCCGTGACATCACCGCCCGCAAACGCGCCGAATCCTCGCTGATCACCGCCCGCGAACGGGCCGAATATGCGAGCCAGGCCAAATCGCGCTTCCTCGCCACCGTCAGCCACGAGATCCGCACGCCGATGAACGGCATCATGGGCATGGCCCGGCTTCTCGCCGACACCAGCCTTTCGCCCGAGCAGCGGACCTATGTCGGCGCCATCTCGACCTCGGCCAGCGCGCTGCTGGCGCTGATCGAGGACCTGCTCGACTATTCCAAGATCGAGGCCGGCCGCTTCGATCCCGAACCGCAACCGATGTCGGTGCGCGAGATCGCCGACAATGTCATCGAGCTTTTGGCGGCGCGGGCTTTTGCCAAGGATATCGGCCTCGGCTGCCATGTCGAACCCGACGTGCCGCAGCTGATCACCGCCGACCCCGGCAGGGTCAGGCAGGTGCTGCTCAACCTTATCGGCAACGCCGTCAAGTTCACCGACAGCGGCGGCGTCCTGGCAAGCATCGGCCGCGTCCGTACCGAAACCACCAACCGCATCCGCTTCACCATCACCGACACCGGCCCCGGTCTGCGCGAGGAGGACATGGAGCGCATCTTCGAGGACTTCGAACAGGCTGACGGCACCTCGACCCGTGCGCATGGCGGCGCCGGTCTCGGTCTTGCCATCTCCAAGCGCCTGGTGACCGCCATGGGCGGCACTATCTCGGTCTCGAGCCGACTTGGCCAGGGGTCGGAATTCGTCTTCGAGATTCCCGCTATCTCCGCCGTCGAGGCGCTGCAGATCCGCCAGAACGCGCTGTCGGGCCGGCATGCCGTGATCGTGTCGAAGAACCTGGTCGAGGCCGAAGCCATCGCCCGCACCATTCGCGCCAATGGCGGAACGGTCGATCTGGCCGCCGCCGCCGCCCAGGCCGCCCCTTTCGCCGAGGGCTGCAACGTGCTTCTGGTCGATGCTGCCATGGAGCAAAGCGACGGCAGGCTGCTCAGGCGCCTGCGCCAGAGCGGATTTGTCGATTGCGAGGCAGTGACGCTGATCGCGCCGACCGACCGCGGCATGCTTGGCGAGTTCCGTGCCAACGGTTACGCCACCTTCCTGGCGAGGCCGGTGCGCGGCGAGACATTGCTGCGCGTGCTTTTGACCAGCCACGCGCCGGTCATAGCCGAGCCGCAACCGCAAAAGCGCGGCGCGCAGGCTGTGCACGCCATTGGCGGCCGCCAGCAGGGCCTGTCGGTGCTGATCGCCGAGGACAACGACATCAACGCCATGCTGGCCCGCGCCACGCTGCTGAAGGCGGGGCATCGGGTGAAAGTGGTCGGCAACGGCAAGGCCGCGGTCGAGGCGGTCATCAGCACCGGCCATAAGCACCGCTACGACGTGGTGCTGATGGACTTGCATATGCCTGTCATGGACGGTCTGGACGCCATCGCCGCGATCCGCCGCCATGAGGAGGAGACCGCGGTGCCGCCGGTGCCGATCATGGTGCTGTCGGCCGACAGCCAGGAAAAGACCCGCCACGCCGTGCTCGCTCACGGTGCCAGCGGCTTCGTCACCAAGCCGCTCGACCCTGATGCCCTGGTTCATGCGGTTGAAGGGCAAGTGGCCGCCTGAGGCACAACATAGACGGTCGATAGATTACCCAGCCGACGAAGTATTGCCCGCAGAGCCGTATCACGGTACTGTCACAATCCTGTTGCACCTACACCGTATCCCCGTGCCAAGAGGGATGGCTCGAAGGAGAATCACTCGTGCATACAGTCATGCCGGAATGTGATGCTCGGCCGAACGCCAGCGGGCCTTTGCTCGTCGGCCGGAATGCCGATGCCGTCATAAAAGGCGCATCGCTCGGCCGCATCGGCAATCTCGAAGTGCGGCTCGCCCGCAACGAGGCCGAGATCGCTGCCGCGCAGGAAGTGCGCTACCGGGTGTTCTACGACGAGCTTGGTGCCAGGAAGGACCTGTTCCAGATGCAGGACCGCCGCGATGCCGACCGCTTCGATCCCCTCTGCGACCATCTGCTGGTCTTCGATACTTCGCTTTCCGGTCCGGAGCATCGCCGCATCGTCGGCACCTACCGCCTGCTGCGGCAGGAGATTGCCGCGGCGGCGGGCGGCTTCTATTCCGAAGGCGAATTCGAGTTGACCAAGCTGATCGCGCGACATCCCGGCCAGCGCTTCCTCGAGCTCGGCCGCTCCTGCGTTCTGCCGGAATACCGCTCCAAGCGCACCATCGAGGCGCTGTGGCAAGGCATCTGGGCCTATATCAATCATTACGGCATTGGCGTGATGACCGGCTGCGCGTCGTTCCACGGCACCGTGCCGGCGGCACATGCAGAGGCGCTGACCTATCTTGCCCACCACTGCCGGACGAATTCATCGTGGGACGTGCGTGCCGTCGCCGGGCGCTATTGTTCGATGGATCTGATGCCGATCGAAGCCGTTAACACCAAGGCGGCGATCGCCGCGATGCCGCCGCTGGTCAAGGGCTATCTGCGCGTCGGCGCGCGCATCGGCGACGGTTGCGTCATCGACCGTGAATTCTCGACGGTCGACGTGTTCGTGGTGATGCCGGTCAAGGAGATCGGTGCCCGCTACGTCAATTATTATGGCGGGGAAGCGCAGCGGTTTGCAGCCTGACACCTTAAATCAGGGAATATCTTCCGGACGCCGGCCAGGCTTGCTTTTGTAGGACGGAAAGGCCCAGCCGAATTTCAGCGCGCCGCCGCGTACGCAGAAAGCCGCCATGAAACCTGCCAGGCCCGACGCAAGCGGCGGCAGTCCGGCGAAATCGCCAAGTGTGTAGAGGCCGGCGCCGGCAAGCGCTGCGGTAACGTAGATTTCCGGTCTCAGGAGCACCGAAGGCTCGCCTGTCAACAGATCGCGCAGAATGCCGCCAAGGGTTGCGGTGAGCATGCCGGTGACGATCGAAACTGCAGGTGACCCGGTGATCGTCAGCCCCTTGGCCGCGCCAATCACCGAAAATGCGGCAAGACCTATGGCGTCGAGCCAGAGCAGCAATTTGTAGCGCGACTCGAAACGATGTGCGCTGAAGAAGACGACGACCGCCACCGCCGCACAGATTAGCACATAGTCGCGGTTTCCCACCCAGAACACGGGCACGTTGAGGATGACGTCGCGAAACGTTCCGCCCCCGATGCCGGCAACGCTAGCCAGAAACAGGTAACCGATAATGTCGAGCTGTTTGCGCGAGGCGGCCAGCGCACCGGTCGCCGCGAAGACGGCGACGCCGGCGTAGTCGAGAAGCTCGATCGGGTTCATGGAGGGAATAATGAAATACCGAGTGGGGAATAGCGAGTGGCTCCTGCGAATCTGGATTGACTCCAGATAAATTAAATGATTGAATTGTTCATTCAATTATTTGGGTGGACGTCTATGTCCCCTCGCCGCTACAGCATGGCTTCCCGGACTGCCGCCTTCGCCAAGACGAGGCAGCGCATTCTCGACGCGACAATCAAGCTGCACACCCAGAACGGCATCTTTGGCACGACTTGGAAGGACATCGCTACGGAAGCCGATGTCGCCGTTGGCACCGTCTACAAGCATTTTCCTACTCTGGATGACCTGGTGCCGGCGTGCGGCGAATTGCTGATGGAGCGCCTGCGTCCTCCGTCGCCCGAAGCAGTGACGGAGATAATCGGCGACGCGACCGATCCTGAAGAACGGCTACGCCGGGTCGCCAACGAGCTGTTCGCCTTCTACCAACGTGGCGGACGGCATCTCGAAAGCGACCTGCGCGAGCGCGAGCTTCCGGCCATGCGGGAATGGGAGGAATACCTGCGACACATGGTGGCCGGATTCGTGCGTGAGGCACTGGCGCACGACGGTCCGGGCGATGATGTCGTGCAGGCAATCAGCTTTCTATTCGACTTTCCGACGTTCAACGCCATGCGGATACGCGGCATGACGGTGGACCTCGCCGTCGAAACGGCAACGACAATGGCGCTCTGCTGGCTCAAAGGCAGAGGCCGGACGAGCACGTCTTGAGCGAACAGAATGCGGGAGGCGAAACACAGGTCAGATGGCAAAGGGAGGAAGTCATGGACACGAATGTCGTTGAAATCACTGAATTTGCATTGAAGCCCGGATTCACCGAGCAGATGTTCCTGCAGACTAGGGATGAAGTGAATGACGAGGTGCGAAAGCTCAAGGGTTTCCTCAACCGTCGCCTGCTCAAATCCGCAGGCGGCTGGACGGAGATATTCGAATGGGCGGACATGGACAGCGCCAAGGCGGCTGGCGAGGTCTGGTCCTCCCTGCCCGGCATCAAAAACTATTGCTCGATGGTGAATTCCGCCTCGATCAAGGTCGGCTACCATTCTGTGGCGGCCGTGGCTGGCGGCGAAGCTGGCAGGAGCACTCCCCACGCCTTTTGCAGTCACGCCTTGGAAGGAGAGGCGCGCTGGTGGCTTGGCTCGCTAGCGGTGATCAAGGCGACAGCGGTCCAGACGGCGGGCCAGTTCACGCTGATCGAAGTGCTCGAGAGCGAAGGTGAGGCGCCGCTGCATGTGCACCATCGCGAGGACGAGTCATTCCTGGTGATGGAAGGCGAGATCGAGTTCGAGATCGGCGGTAAGGCGATTATGGCTGGACCCGGTTCGTTTCTCTTTGGGCCACGCGATGTGCCGCACCGCTATACGGTCAAGCGTGGGCCGGCCCGGATGCTGTTCTTCTTCACGCCTGGCGGTTTCGAGGAACTTCTGAGGGCGACCAGTGTGCCCACCGCCGACAGGCGCATTCCTCCGGACGGCGAAGGAATGCCGGACATGGAGACATTCCCCGACGTGGTCCGCCGCTATGGCTGTGAACTGCTGAGCTGAGGGCAGGAAAGCCTGCACGGCGAACTGTTTGATCGCCCTGAAATCGGATAGGTTGGGGGCGGTCGATCATCCCTCACGCTTTGGTGGCGGTTGCTGGCTAACGGAGCCCTACTCCCAGTTCACGCATCCTTCTCAGCCTGCTCGTTCACCGGCCCCGGCTCCACCGGCGCTTCGCTTGCCACATGCTTGGGGCCGCCCTTGGCGACGCCGACCATGGCCGGCCGCAGCACGCGCTCGCCGATCGAATAGCCGGGCTGCACGACCTGGACGACCGTGTTGGCCGGCACGTCGGGATTGGGCACCTCGAACATCGCCTGGTGGAAATTCGGATCGAATTTCTCCCCCTCGGGCTCGAGCTTCTTCACGCCGTGGCGCTCCAGCGCCGACAGCATGGCGCGCTCGGTGATCTCGACGCCGTCGATCAGCGCCTTGAAGCCGGCATCACCCGACGCCTTGGCCTCCTCCGGGATGGCATCCAGCGCACGGCGCAGATTGTCTGATACCGACAGCATGTCGCGGGCAAAATTGGCGACCGCATAGGCGCGCGCATCGTGGACGTCTCGGGCGGTGCGGCGGCGCAAATTCTCCATGTCGGCCGCCACGCGCAGCGCGCGATCCTTCAGCTCTTCGTTTTCCTTCAGAAGCCGCACAAGCGCTTCATAGTCGCCGTCGACGCCGCCTTCCCTTGGCTCCGCGGCAGCCTCGGTCTTCTCGGCTTCATCGGGCGCGCGTTCGTCTTTTGCCTGGTCGCTCATCGCCGTTTCCCGTCATTTTCAAATGGTGTGGATTTGCGCCCGATATCGAGGTTTAGCGGCCAAAAATCAAGGGGCAAGCGATACTGCAGCCGCTGTTGCGGCTTGATGGCGGACGGCGCAAACCTTTCGATTTTAATTCAAACTTTACCGTAACCGCCGGCTTTGCTTGCCAGGCTACTACAATGCGGGAACCATTCCTCCCTTGGAAGAGTTTCGAAGCCGACACAGGATTTTGAGATGATGCCCCGCAGGAACGGCGAAAAACGCAACGGGCTCGCCGCCGATATCCGGCGCCAGCTCGGCACCGAAGCGACCAAGCGCTTTCTGCGCACCTTGCCGGCCTTCCGCACCGAGTCCGATATTCCCGACCGTCTGAAGGAATTGCTCGACCGCCTGGACGGCGTGGAAGCCAAGGTGGTCGCAGGCGGGCGCCGTCGGTAGCGCGCCGTTGCCAGGGACGCGACCGGCAATTGTGGCCGGTTGCCATCGCGCGACATTTACGCGCAGTAACTTTGCGTGATCTCCGTCTTGCGGCAGCGCCCTGCTCCGCCTATGTTTCATGATGAACATGATTTCCCCCGAAGCTGTGGCAAACAGCAAGCGCGCCTGGTTGAAAATCCTGTCGCGCTATAAAAAGCCCGACAGACGTCGCAGCGCTGTCGAACTCGCCATCACCCTCATCCCTTTCGCCACGTTATGGGCGCTGTCCTCGGCCGCCTATGCCTATGGCCATTGGTGGGGTCTGGTCCTCATCCTTCCGGCCGCCGGCTTTCTGGTGCGAATCTTCATGATCCAGCACGATTGCGGTCACGGCTCCTTCTTTGCCAATCGCTATGCCGACGACTGGATCGGCCGCGTCCTTGGCGTGCTGACGCTGACGCCCTACGATTGCTGGCGCCGCGCCCACGCAACCCATCACGCCAGCGCCGGCAATCTCGACGAGCGCGGCACCGGCGACATCAAGACACTGACCGTCGCCGAATACCGGCAACTGTCGTGGCGGCGCCGGCTCGCCTATCGCCTCTATCGCCATCCGCTGGTGATGTTTGGCCTTGGTCCGATATGGATTTTCATTTTCGAGCAGAGACTGCCCTTGGGCATGATGCGGGGCGGCCTCACCCCTTGGGTGTCGTCGATGTCCACCAATCTCGCCATCGCCGTCATCGCCGCTCTGCTCATCTGGTTCGTCGGCCCCGGCGCGTTCCTGGTCGTGCATCTGCCGATCGTCATTCTCGCCGGATCGGCCGGCATCTGGCTGTTCTACGTCCAGCATCAGTTCGAGGAAACGGAGTGGACAAAGGACTCCGAGTGGGAATTCCAGCACGCTGCCCTGCACGGCTCGTCCTATTACGACCTGCCGCCGGTGCTGAACTGGATCACGGGCAATATCGGCGTCCACCATGTGCACCACCTCTCGGCCAAAGTGCCGTGCTACCGGCTTCCGGAAGTGCTGAGGGACTATCCGGAGTTGCGTGAGATCGGCCGCGTCACGCTTCTCGACAGCCTGCGCTGCGTCAAGCTGGCGCTATGGGACGAGAGCCGCAGCAAGCTGGTCTCGTTCCGCGAAGCGCGGATGGCCGTGTAGACGCACCGCCGCACCTAAAGCGCGTCGCGCTCGACCGGCCTCATGCGACGCGCTTTAAGTTCTTGTTTATGCATGCCGTTATCGCAAAACCGCTGCACATTTTTGCGCGACATGCATTAGGGGCGCGGCGGCTCCAAATTCCGAGCTTAAGCCGCCTGGCGTTGGTCGCGCATCAGGATCTCTCCCTGGCGGATCTCGGTGCCCAGCACTTTCAGACATTCGCGCATGAAGGCGGCAAGGCCCGGCCAGCCCTTGGCCGACACCAGATTGCCGTCGACATGGGCACCGGTCGGCGCAACATCGATATAGATGCCCCCGGCCAGCGTGACTTCCGGCTCGCAATATTGCAGCGCCGCGACTTCCCTGCCGCGCACCACGCCGTCGACCGCGATCAGGATCTGCACGCCGTGGCAGATGGTGAAGATCGGCTTGCCGGCCTCATGGAAATGCCGCACCAGCGCCTGCACGCGCTTGTCGATGCGGATATATTCCGGCCCGCGCCCGCCCGCCGCGTAGACGGCGTCGTATTCGGCCGGGTTGACCTCGGAAAACGTCTTGTTGAGGATGTAGTCGTGGCCGAGCTTTTCCGTATAGGTCTGGTGGCCTTCGAAGTCGTGCAACGAGGTCTTCAGGATGTCGCCGGCCTTCTTGTCGGGGCAAACGACATGGACCGTATGGCCCACCGCATGCATGGCCTGTTCAAAGACGAAAATCTCGTATTCCTCGCTGAACTCGCCAACGAGCATCAATATCTTCTTGCCAGCCATACCCGGTTCCTCCCTTGTGGCCACATTTATTCGGATCGCGAAATAATGGACCTATCCTAAGACGGGGACGGGCAAAATAAAAGATCGAATCGGCAATGTGGTCCGACCAGATCGTGCTTCTAGCTGGCGCGCACCCGCCGCCAGGAATATTTCGGGCCTTTGGCCTCCGGCTTCACCGCCGGCTGGTAGAACAGCGGCAGTCCGCCGGTGCGGCCTTGCTCGAGCCGCTTCAGCAGCACCGGGTGCGAGATCTCGAATTCGTCGAAGCCGAGGCGCAGCATGTGCGGCAGCTGGTCGATAAGCACCTGCCCGGTGGCGCGCATGGCGCCGGTGAAATGGTAACGGCTGCGCAGCAATTCGCCCTTGGAGAACGAGCGGCCGTCATTGAACGCCGGGAAGGCCAGCGCCACCAGCGACAGCTGGTCGAGCAGGCCGGCGATCTTCTCGAGCTGATCGCCGGGCTGCAGCAGCACGCCGATGCGTTCCTTCGCCGACCGCCGCACCTCCCGATCGAGGCCGAGAAACGCCTGCAGCGGCAGGATGAAGCGGCCATTGCCGACCAGCGCCTCGGCGCTTTCGGCATGAACCCACTCGTCCTCGCAAAAACCATTCGGCGTCCACAGCCGGGTGGCGTTTTCCGCTATCAATTCGCTCATCAAGAAATTCCCAAGTCCACAAGGTTCTAAAGTGCAAAACACCTCAGGGGTGTGTTGAGATTCAGGTCAGGCCGAGCCGGAGCCGAAGGCGGGCGCGAAGCGACCAAACTGCGTGGCTTCCGAGAACCGGAGCGGAGCGTACTTTTGGGTACGTGAGCGCCGGAAGCGCAGGAAGCCGCCGTTTGCAGGCCGGCATCACCTGAATATCAATATACCCTAAAGTGAGGCATCGGTCAGCGACTTCTCCAGCCCCGACAAATGGATGCCGCATTCGGTCTTGGCGTGCCCGGCCCAGCGGCCACTGCGCGCGTCGTCGCCCGGCTGCACCGGCTGCGTGCAAGGGAAACAGCCGATCGACAGATAGCCATAGGCGACGAGCGGGTTTTCACGCAGCGCATGTGCGCGCATGTAGCTGGCCTGGTCTGATGTCGTCCAGTGCGCCAGCGGATTGATGCGGATGCGCGAGCCGACCGCCTCGAACACCGGAAGCGCTGCCCGGGTCGCGGCCTGGAAGCGCTTGCGTCCGGTGAACCAGGCGCGGAACGGCTCGACGCCGCGCGCCAGCGGCTCGACCTTGCGCACGTCGCAGCAGGCGTCGGTATCAGTCTCGTTCAGATTGCCGGTCGGGTCGATCCTTGCCAGCGCCGCATCGTCGGGCCTGATCACCCGGATATCGGTCAGCCCGAAATCGGCGACCAGCGCGTCACGATAGCCGAGCGTTTCCTCGAAATGCTTGCCGGTGTCGAGAAAGATCACCGGCAGCGTGCGGTCGATCTCCGCGATCATGTGCAGCAGCACCGCCGAATCCGCGCCGAAGGACGAGACGGCGGCGATTTCGCCGTGAAAGAATTCCCGGGCCGACCGCTCGATAATCTCCAGCGGCTTTAGATGGCCATAGAGCGCGTCGAGACCCGCCGCTTCGGCGGCGATGCCGGCCTCGACGTCGATGATCCGGTCAAGCGGCCTTGGTTTCGCCAGCATAGAGCGCCTCCTTGAACGGCGCGGGACCGACACGGCGGTAGGCGTCGATAAATCTTTCGTTTCTGTCCAGCCGAAGCCCGAGATAGGTCTCGACGATCTGCTCGATGGCATCGGTGATCTCTTCCGAACTGAAGCCGCGGCCGATGATCTCGCCGACCGAGGTGTTCTCGTCGGCCGAGCCGCCGAGCGTCACCTGGTAGAGCTCGGCGCCTTTCTTCTCGACGCCGAGGATGCCGATATGGCCGACATGGTGATGGCCGCAGGCATTGATGCACCCGGAAATCTTCAGCTTCAATTCGCCGATCTCGCGCTGGCGCTCCAGCGAGGCGAAGCGCCGCGAGATTTCCTGTGCCACGGGAATCGAACGCGCTGTCGCCAGCGCGCAATAATCGAGGCCGGGGCAGGAGATGATGTCGCTGATCAGGTTGGAATTGGCCGTCGCCAGCCCGATATCGACAAGCGCGTCATAGACCGCCTTGAGGTCGGCACGCGCGACATGCGGCAGGATCAGGTTCTGCTCGTGACTGACGCGCAGCTCGTCGAAGGAATATTTTTCGGCAATGTCTGCGACCGCTTCCATCTGGCTGTCGGAGGCGTCGCCGGGCGTCTCGCCAATGCCCTTGAGCGAGATGGTCACCGCCGCGTAGTCGGGATGGCGATGGGTGACCACATTCTGGTCCAGCCATTCGGAAAAGCTCTTCGAGTCGAGCCGGGCAAGCTTGACCGCCTCGTCGCCTTCCGGCCGATCGACAAGCGCCGGCGGCGCGAAATAGGCGTCGATGGCGCGGATGTCGGCTTCCGGCAGCTTCAGCTCGGCGTCCTTCAACTCCTGCCATTCGGCCTCGACCTGGCGGGTGATCTCCTCGACGCCGGTCTCGTGGACCAGGATCTTGATGCGCGCCTTGAACTTGTTGTCGCGCCGGCCATAGAGGTTGTAAACACGCAGGATCGCCGTGCAGTAGGACAACAGATCCGCTTCGGGCAGGAAGTCGCGGATCTTCTTGGCCACCATCGGCGTGCGGCCCTGGCCGCCGCCGACATAGACGGCGAAACCAAGCTCGCCGGCGGCGTTCTTCTTCAGATGCAGGCCGATGTCATGCGTCTGGATGGCGGCGCGGTCGCGCTCGGCGCCGGTCACCGCGATCTTGAATTTTCGCGGCAGGAACGAAAACTCCGGATGCACCGACGACCATTGCCGCAGGATTTCGGCATAGGGGCGCGGATCGGCAACCTCGTCGGCGGCGGCGCCGGCGAAGTGGTCGGCGGTGACGTTGCGAATGCAGTTGCCACTGGTCTGGATGGCGTGCATCTCGACGCTTGCCAGGTACGCCAGGATCGCCGGGATGTCCGACAACGCCGGCCAGTTGAACTGGATGTTCTGGCGGGTCGTGAAATGCCCATAACCCTTGTCGTATTTGCGTGCGATGTGGCCGAGCATACGCAGTTGCTTGCTGTTCAGCGTGCCGTAGGGCACGGCGATGCGCAGCATATAGGCATGCAGCTGTAGATAGACGCCGTTCATCAGCCGAAGCGGCCGGAACTGGTCCTCGGTGATCTCGCCGGCAAGCCGCCGTGCGACCTGGTCGCTGAACTCGGCGACGCGGGCCTTGACGAAATCGTGGTCGAACTCATCGTAACGGTACATTTTCAGGTCTTTCCGGGCGCGTCCGCCCGTTATTTTCTTCGTTCGAGCACGATCGGGATCATGCTTGTGTCATCTATGCCGCGCGTGCGGCCTGCGGACGGGCCTGCTTGCCCAGATCGTGGCGGGTGGTCGGGCCGGCGGCACGGATCTTTTCGCGCAGCCGGACCGCCTCGACAGTGCCGTTGACCACAGTCACGTCGATCAGATTGACGTCGACCACCTCGTTGTCGGCGGAGGCCTTGGCGCCGATCGCCTCCAGCCGGTCCTCGGCCGCCTTGTCATGGGCGATGTCGGCATGGTCGATGATCTCGGCCCAGCCGCCATTGGCGTACCAGACGGCTATGCCGTCGGCGAGACGGTTCGCGGTCAGCACTTTCATTGGTTCACTCCTTCCGCGGCAGCACGGGCCACGCTGTCCTGCCTGTGTGCGGCCAGCGGCTCGGACCGTTCGAAATTGGCGCCGGCGACGGCGTCGCCGATGATCGTCATCACCGGGCCGCTGAGGTCGGCGCGCGCCTCCAGCGACGGCAGGTCGGCGAGCGTGCCGTGGAAACGGCGGCGGTTGGCAAGACTGGCATTCTCGACCACGGCGACGGCCGTGTCCGGCGACAGGCCGGCTTCGATCAGCCGGCCGGCGACCTCGGCGGCGACCGAGCGCCCCATATAGACGGCGACCGTCGCGCCCGAAATGGCGAGCTTTGCCCAATCGGGCAGCGAATTTCCCTTGAGGTCGTGGCCGGTGGTGAACACCATCGACGACGACACGCCGCGCAGCGTCAGCGGCAGTTCGAAATCGGCGGCGGCGGCGAAGGCCGCGGTGACGCCCGGAACCACTTCGTAGGCGACGCCGGCATCGCGAAGTGCCGCCATCTCCTCGCCGGCCCGGCCGAACACCAGCGGGTCGCCGGACTTCAGCCGCACGACGCGCTTGCCGGCGTGGCCAAGCTCGACCAGCAGCGCATTGATCTCGGCCTGGCTCTTGGAATGGCAGCCCTTGCGCTTGCCGACCGGCAGGCGTTCGGCATCGCGGCGGCCCATGGCGACGATGGCCTCCGGCACCAGCGCGTCATGGACGATCACGTCGGCTTCCATCAGCAGGCGATGGGCGCGCAGCGTCAAAAGGTCCTCGGCGCCGGGACCGGCGCCTACAAGCGCGATATGGCCCGATGCCGGTTCGTTCGAAAGCAGCAGGCCGACGGCCGCATCATGCGCCTGCGAAAGCTCGCCGGCCTCCACGGCACGGGCCGGCGCGCCGCCAAAGAAATCGCTCCAGAAGCGGCGGCGGGCATTGCCTTTCGGCAGCAGTTTTTCGGCGGCGCCGCGAAACGACGCGGCAAGTGCCGCGAGCGGCCCGAGCGAGGGCGACAGCATGCGGTCGATGCGGCTGCGCAGCATCTGCGCAAGCACCGGGCCGGCACCTTCCGTGCCGATGGCAATGGCGACCGGCGCGCGGTTGACCAGTGCCGGCGTGAAGAAATCGCAGAGCTCCGGCCGGTCGACGGCATTGACCGGAATGCCCAGCCGGCGCGCATCCCCGGCAACGCGCCGGTCGAGCGCCTCATCGCCGCTGGCGGCAAACACCATCACCGCACCATTGAGATGTGCTGCATCATAGGCGTCGGCAATGTGGGTGGCGCCCGTCTCGGCGATGCAGGCCAGCAGATCGGCGCTTGCGGCATCGCTGACGATGCGCAGCACAGCGCTCGACTGAGCGAGCAGCCGCGCCTTGGCCAGCGCCTCCTCGCCGCTGCCGACGATGGCGACGGCTTCGCCCTCGACCCGCATGAAGACGGGAAAGGCATTTAGCTTGGGCTTGGCTTGCGGCATGACGAGCGGAATCCTGGAACCGTTTGCCAGTTCTACGCGGGGGCGCGAAAAACCAGAAGGCACCCACTCGCGCATCGCTTCGTAGCAGGCAATCTCTTTTCTGCAAGCATAACGGCCAAGAGAAAAATATTCCACATTCAGATGCGGAGCGGATTGAAGCTGCTGTTGCGGCCCCTGATCCGCTGCCTTTTTAGCGGCTGGCCGAGCTAGCCACAAAACAGATTTTTCTAATTTCTACCAATTTAGTAGATTAAAGCCGCCGGATGCCAACCGAGCCATCAAAGACAGCCTGGCGCTCTCGCCGGCTCCTGTCGGAGATACCGGGTCCGAGTACCGGAACATTCACGCCTCGGCACGCGTTTGCTCTATAGGGCCAAGCCCGGTCATGCCCCTGCGGCAAAGGCCCGGCTATGGGCTTGAAAAATCAAAAAGGAGCGCCCCATGAGCAACGTCAGACTGAAACGCGGACTGTGGATCGTGGTGGCAGATGGCGAAAAGGCGCTGTTCCTCGAGAACCGTGGAGACGTCCAATATCCCGACCTTCAGGTCGTGCACGAGATGGAGCAGGAAAATCCGGCAACCCGAGAGCAAGGCACGGACCGCCCCGGCCGCTACAGCGACGGCCCTTCCGTCCACCGCAGTGCGGTCGAGGACACCGATTGGCACCGCCTCGGCAAGGAGCGTTTTGCCGACGAGATTGCCGACCGGCTCTACAAGCTCGCGCATCGCGGCACCTTCAAGGAGATCGTGCTGATCGCACCGCCGCCAGTGCTGGGCGACATGCGCCGGAAACTGCACAAGGAGGTCACCGACAAGATAACGGCCGAAATTCCAAAGACGCTGACCAACCACAGCATACCCGATATCGAGAGCCTGCTGCAGGCGACCTGATCGGGCATCGGCGGTGCGTACATTCCTTATTGATCGTGAGGCTGAAGCAGCCCAGGGCAATCGCATCAGGTTTGTGCTGCCCCTCACCCTTACCCATTCCGGGGCGAGCCGCTTGTCTCGCCTGTCCTTCGGACCCCCGTGAAAGACGGGGAGAGGGGGGTTGCCAGCGTTGCGTCCAAGCCCCTTCTCCCTGTCACTTACGGGGAGAAGGTGCCGGTAGGCGGATGAGGGCAGCGTTCCGCCCTCCCACCCCGACGCAAGGGTGAAGAGAGAAACACAAGGCGGCACGTTCCCCCTCCAAGCCTCGCTCCGGAAGATGTCGAAATGGGCCTCCTTCGCCACGTTCCAATCGGTTCAAAGCTGACTGGGGGCCGGATCACGGCGACAAAACGTCGGTCGGGATGCGCCAGCATCGTCATTGACCGTCGAGCATCACGGCCATGCAGATGGTGTCGACATAGCGACCATCAATGCAAGCGCTACGCCTGAGGACACCTTCCGTAACGAAACCAGTTTTTTCATACAGCGTTATGGCCCGGCTATTATCGGCGTGCACCGAGAGTTCAACGCGAACGAAGTTTTCTTGCCGAGCCTTTTCTAAGGCGGCGGTGATAAGGCGACGGCCCAATCCTTGTCCACGATAATCGGGTATGATTCCCATCGCTAAACTTCCGCGATGAGCGTGAGATGGAAAGAAATGGCGGGTGATGTCGCACCATCCCACAACGCGGTCTCCTTCCGTCGCCACGATATGCGGGTTTCGCTGCTTAATCATATTCAAAACGAAATCGCGTGTCTCAGGAAGCGGGAACGCTTCAAGCATGGTCAGGTATTTTCGCTCCCGCGCGACAACGTCGAGAGCCGCATGGAAACTCTCAATGTGCTCTGCGGCTGTATTGGCGATTTCAACCATACTTCCTCCAAGGTTCTCCGCTTTCCCAAAGTCTTTGTCGAAGATTGTCTCATCCGCAAGCGCCCGGCTTCAAAAACGCCTGTGGCGCAGTAGGAGGCTGCCACGATCTGACAGGACACGGGTTGGCGAATCGTGCCTGATGCGTCGCACCCATCTTCCATCCCGAGGACCGCTTCGGTCTGCTAACGGATGAATCCCAGTTCTATCAATGCACAATTAACAGCGTCTGCCTGCGCGAACGGGATAAGCCCTTTTCCGTATCAATCGCCTGCCTGGAGCAGGCCGCGCCGGGTGGCAACGCTTGCCGGCTCTCCGTCTTTTGCTGCCTTGTCATCGATTTCATGGGGATTGCGGGTTGTCTCGCGACTGTCCCAGCCTCCATACTGCCAAGGCGGCGGCTTTCGGGCGGCGCACATCCGACATCGCAATTCCTGAAGGCGCTCCATAGACAATGCCGCATGACACGCCCCTTATCGCCACCATCGTCGCCGGTCTGGGGCTGGCTTTCGTCTTCGGCGCACTTGCCAACCGCTTCCGTGTCCCGCCGCTGGTAGGCTATCTCGTCGCCGGCGTTCTGGTTGGACCAAACACGCCGGGTTTCGTTGCCGATGCTGGCCTCGCCAATGAACTGGCCGAGATCGGCGTCATCCTGCTGATGTTCGGCGTCGGCCTGCATTTCTCGCTGAAGGACCTGTTGTCGGTCCGCGCCATTGCCGTGCCCGGCGCCATCGTGCAGATCGGCTTCGCGACAGCCCTTGGCGCCGGCCTCGCCTGGATGCTCGGCTGGTCGATGGGCGCCGGGCTGGTCTTCGGCCTGGCGCTTTCCGTGGCCTCGACCGTGGTGCTGTTGCGCGCCCTGCAGGAGCGGCGGCTGATCGAGACCGAGCGTGGCCGCATCGCCGTCGGCTGGCTGATCGTCGAGGATCTGGCGATGGTGCTGGCGCTGGTGCTTTTGCCGGCATTGGCCGGCGTGCTCGGCGGCCAAGAGCAGGTGGAGGTGCACTCCAGCGGTCTGCTGTCGCTGCCGACGAGCTACGGCGTCTGGGGCGTCGTCGGCATCACACTGGCCAAGGTCGCGGCCTTCGTCGTGGTCATGCTGGTGGTCGGCCGCCGGCTTATCCCCTGGATCCTGCACTACGTCGCCCATACCGGATCGCGCGAACTGTTCCGGTTGGCCGTGCTTGCGATTGCGCTTGGCGTCGCCTTCGGCGCGGCCAAGCTGTTCGGCGTCTCGCTGGCTCTCGGCGCTTTCTTCGCCGGCATGATCATGAGCGAATCCGAGCTCAGCCACCGGGCGGCCGAGGAATCGCTGCCGCTGCGCGACGCCTTTTCCGTGCTGTTCTTCGTTTCAGTCGGCATGCTGTTCGACCCGTTCAGCCTGATCAGCAATGGCTGGCCGATCCTGGCGACGCTAGCCATTATCGTTGTCGGCAAATCGCTGGCAGCCTTCGTCATCGTCGTCGTTTTCCGCTATCCGGTCACAACGGCATTGATGATTTCGGCAAGCCTTGCCCAGATCGGCGAATTCTCGTTCATCCTGGCCGAACTCGGTGTCGGGCTGAAACTGCTGCCCGAACAAGGCCGCGACCTCATCCTCGCCGGCGCCATCCTGTCGATCGTCCTCAATCCGCTGATGTTTCTTGCCGTCGACCGGATGAAACCCTGGCTGGAAGCACGCGCCGGCAGGACGGCGCCGCCCGGCGAAGCAAGGCCGATCGGCCCGGCGACCGAGCCCGGCCAGGTGGCTTCGGTCGCGCCGCCAGCGAAGGAGGGTGGCCCGCCGCCCAGGACGAGGCTGACCGGCCACACCATCCTGGTCGGCTACGGCCGGGTCGGCAGCCTCGTCGGCGTCTCGCTGAAGCAGGCCGCCCTGCCCTTCCTCGTCATCGAGGATGCCGACAAGACATTGGCGAAGCTCAAGACCGACGGCATCGAAAGCGTGGCCGGCAACGCGGCGAATGGCGACGTGTTCGCCGCATCCCATCCCGACGGCGCAAAGCGGCTGATCCTGGCCATCCCCAACGCCTTCGAGGCCGGGCAGGTCGTGCTGCGCGCCCGCGCAGCCAATCCGGCAATCGAAATCATCGCCCGCGCCCATTCCGATGCCGAGGTCGAGCACCTCAAGAATCTTGGCGCCGACACCGTCATCATGGGCGAACGCGAGATCGCCCGTGGGATCGTCGAAGTGGTGACGGCGAGCAGGACCGAGCCGGCTTTGGCTGCCGACACCGCTACGACGGCTACTCTTTCACAATCGTGATTCCTGCATCGATCAGAGATTTTCTGATTTTTTGAATGTCTTCGGGCGGAACATCCCACCGCCATGACACAGGCGACAGTTGCCGCAAGACACCATAGGCGTTGTCCAGAATCCAATTCTGCAACCGCTTGCGGTCGATCCGACGGTCCAAATGCCCCTGGGACAGCAAGTTGAACGGGAATACATTCCGGAGATTTACGTCGAGGTGCCGTTCATCACTTCGCGCATGAAAGGTTCGGCCGAAAACAAAGGATTGCGCCCGTAGCTGTTCTGGCGGGCCATAGAAGGTTTTGTCGACGGTCGCGAAGCGGGAAGACGTTGAGCCACGCGCAAACGCTCTTGGGCCCCAGGAATATGGCATGGACAATCCTACGCCATAGATCGGCTGAAGCTCTTGAACGAGCAGCTTGATGATTCTTTCGAAGGTTTTTTTCGCGTCTGCGTTAGCAGCTCGATCGATATGAATCTCGAAGAGCCTGAAACGATCGACAGAGCAGCCAATGTCTATAGAAAAATCCGATAGCACATTCGGACTTCTCTTCCACAAGTACCCGACCGACTGCCAATCTTTCTTGGTTATAACGTCGCGTTTCGCAAAATTTCGGTAGAGATAATCCTTGCCCGTCTTTTCGTCTGTGACCGTGGCGATGTCAGGCGCAGAGCCGAGGACCTCGACTATGCGATCCAGTATGTCGCGCGCGCCGGAAATATCTAAACTGGCGGCCCATTCGTAGATAATGAGCGATCCAACCACGTTGGTTTCGGTGAAACGCTCATATCGATCGGTCTGCTCGCTCAAACGTGCTGGCCGCCGTTGATGTGGATTTCTGAGCCGGTCACGTAAGACGCCTGCTGCGAGCACAGGAAGAAGATGATGTCGGCGACTTCCGCGGTGGTGCCGAGCCGCCTCAGCGGAATGGTCTCGACGATTTTTTCCGTGCCCGGCGACAGGATGGCGGTGTCGATCTCGCCCGGCGCAATGGCGTTGACGCGAATGCCGTGCGGGCCGAAATCATGCGCCATCTCGCGGGTCAGCGAGCCGAGTGCCGCCTTCGAGGTCGCGTAAGCGGTGCCGGCGAAAGGATGCACGCGGGTGCCGGCGATCGAGGTGACGTTGACGATCGAGCCCTTGGCCGAGGCCAGCTCCTTGAACAGTCCCCGCGCCAGCATGATCGGGGCGAAGAAATTCACCTGGAAGACGTCGCGCCAGACATGCATCGGCGTGTCGATCGAGTTCATGCGGCTGTTGCCGTCCTTGAGCTTCGGCGAGATGCCGGCATTGTTGACCAGCGCGTGCAACTGGCCGCCATGCGCCTCCAGCCGGTGGCGGATCTCGGAGATGGCGATGCCGACATCCTCCTGGTCGGCGAGATCGACCTTGATGTGGTCTTCCGGGCCGGCCGGCCACGGGCAGTCCTCGGCAAAAGCCTGGCGCGAGCAGGTGATGACGCGCCAGCCTTCACGTGAAAAGCGCTTGACCGTGGCATGGCCGATGCCGCGGCTGGCGCCGGTCAGCACGATGGTTTTTCTGGTGTCGGGTTCAGCCATGTCGCGTCTCCAAGCAGGAGATGTAGCGGAACGCGGCAGCGGTGGCGAGGGCCTGTCGTTCAGCCGCCTGTCAGAATGTCCAGGATCGAGGTCTGCCGCTTCTTGACCGGGCCGCCGACATTGCCGGGCGGCACCGGATGCTTGATCGACTCGGTGGTGCCGTCGACACCCGGCATGGCCAGGCCGCCGGCATCGACCGTCTCGGCGGGACGCACGGGACGCGAAGCCGACTGGGTGGCTGACGCAGGCGGCGCTGATTGGCCAACGGAAGCGACCGGCGCCGGCGGCGCCGTATCGGACGGTATGTCGTCCGGGACGATGGTGTCGGGCGGCGTCGACTTCCAGGTTCCAGGCAGCGGCCGCACCGGCACCCCCTCATGCGCGGCGACCATGAACTCGTGCCAGGCCTGCGCCGGCAATGCGCCGCCGGTGACCTTCTTCATCGCGCTGCCGTCATCATTGCCGAACCAGACGCCGGTGGTGAGATTGGCGGTATAGCCGATGAACCAGGCGTCGCGCGAATTCTGGCTGGTGCCGGTCTTGCCGGCGGCCGGCCAGGCGAACGCCGCCTTCCTGGCCGTGCCGATCTCGACCGTGCCGGTCATCATCGAGTTCATCATGCCGACGACATCGGGCTTGACGACGCGCGGCGCACCGCCGCCATTGTTTTCGTAGAGCACCTTGCCGTCGCTCGTCGTGACCCGGCGGATGAAATGGATGTCCGGCTTGTAACCGCCATTGGCGAAGGGAACATAGGCCGAGGTCAGTTCCAGCGGCGTCACTTCCGAGGTGCCCAGCGCAATCGAAGTGTTGGCCGTCAGCTCTGACTGGATGCCCATGCGGTGCGCCGCCTCGACTACCGCGTTCGGCCCTACTTCCATAGTCAACTGCGCGGCCACCGAGTTCAGCGATTTTGCCAGCGCCGTCGCCAGCGTCACCTTGCCGAAATATTTGCCGCCGTAATTGTCGGGCGTCCAGTTGCCGATCTTGATCGGCGCGTCATTGCGCACGCTGTCGGGCGTACGGCCGGATTCCAGCGCCGCCATATAGACGAACGGCTTGAACGCCGAGCCCGGCTGGCGGCGCGCTTCCGAGGCGCGGTCGAACTGGCTGGTCGAATAGTCATAGCCGCCGACCATGGCGCGCACCGCGCCGGAATTGTCGATCGACACCAGCGCGCCCTGGCTGACGTTGAGCTTCTTGCCGCTCTGGTCGATCAGCCTCCGGATCGATTGCTCGGCGAGCTTCTGCAGCGTCAGATCGACGGTCGTGTCGACGACGATGTCGCGGCGCACGTCGCCGATCAGGTCGGGCAGTTCTTCCATGATCGTATCGGCGACATAGTTTTCCGAGCCGGTCCAGTAGGACGGCGCGCGCGTCGCCGGCGCGCTCATCGCCGTCGTCATCTCCTTGGCGCTGATCTTGCCCTCGTCGCGCATCGCGGCGAGCACCAGCTGCGAGCGTTGCTCGGCCGCCTTCGGGTCGCGCGCCGGCGACAGCCGCGACGGCGCCTTGAGCAGCCCGGCGAGAAGTGCCGCCTCCGGCAGCGTGACATCGCGCGCGCTCTTGCCGAAATAGCGGCGCGAGGCCGCTTCGACGCCGTAGGCGCCGGAGCCGAAATAGACCCGGTTGAGGTACATTTCGAGGATCTGGTCCTTCGTGTGCTTGTGCTCCAGCCACAGCGCCAAAAGCACTTCCTGCACCTTGCGCTCCAGCGTGCGGTCCGGCGTCAGGAACAGGTTCTTGGCCAGCTGCTGGGTCAGCGTCGAACCGCCCTGCGAAAAATGCCCGCCGAGCACATTGGTCACCATGGCCCGGGACAGGCCGATCGGGTCGATGCCGAAATGCGAATAGAAGCGGCGGTCTTCGATGGCGATAACGGCCTCGGGAATATAGGGCGACATTTCGTGCAGGCCGACGGCCTCGCCGCCGCTCATGCCGCGATTGCCAAGCAGCTGGCCGTCGACCGAGACGATCTTGATGTTGGGCGCGCGGTCGGGAATGGCCCAGGTGGTGGCCGCCGGCATCTTCGCGCCGTAGTAGACGACGATGCCGGCAGTGGCGATGCCGCCCCAGATGGCCAGCACGAAGCACCAGTAGAACAGCCGGCCGAGCACGCCGAACAGGCCGCGCCGGCCTTTGCCGCGCCCGCCACGCGACGGCTTGGCCTTGGACGATTTGCGCTTTGCAGTAGAGGCTTTACGGTTGCTCGGCACGACGCGGTCCTCCTCGCTCACCGAAAAACCCGCCGAGGACCTCGCCCCCGGCGATGCCTCGAAGCTGGGCTCGATGCGGCTGTCTTTCCGGTTCGCCATGCGCTGTGCTGTCTTCCCCATGCCTATGGCGTTCGGGTTGAAGACTAGATGCGGCGATTTAAGGGCGGGTTAAGTCGGGAAAAATCGAAGTAAACTGTATTCAATCACTTGCGAAGCACGCCCGGCCCGCGACAGCGCCAAAGCCGAAACGAAAAACCCGCCTTGGCGGGCGGGTCGTTGGCGCCAATGAGCACCATAGTGGATTAGTAGCATAGCTGCCGGCACAAAGCAAGAACAAAATACGCGTTGCCTCAGAATAATCACTTCAGGTCGGCGGTTGCGACAACCCTCAGTCGTCCGCGTCCGGGTCGTCGGAGGCCGGCCGCCAGCTGATCGGGTCGATCTTCTTTTGCGTATGGCCGTCCGTATAGGCCCACCAGCCGGCGTCGCTTTCGTCCCAGTCGCCGCCGGCCGCCTTCAGCCGGTCGAGCGAACGGTATTGCGCGATGCTCTCGTTAATCACGCCGTCGCTGTCCTGCCAGTAGACGGTGACCTTGGAGCCGTCCTTCGGTGCCGTTTCGATTGGTTTTCGCGCAGCCATTTCAATTCCTCCCGGCCGATGGCGTTAAAGTGCCAGAGGGCCATTAGCTGTGGGCGAAGATATCCTCCTCATCCCAGCCCATCAGATCGAGTTTCGCACGCGTCGGCAGGAAGCGGAAGCAGGCATCGGCTTCCCTGGTCCGGTTGTCGCGCGCCAGCCGCGCGCTCAGCACGTCGCGCAGCCGGTGCAAATAGAGCACGTCGGAGGCGGCATATTCGAGCTGCTCGGGCGATAGCGTCTCGGCCGCCCAGTCCGAGGATTGCTGCGCCTTCGACAGGCCGACCCCGAGAAGCTCGAAGCAGATGTCCTTCAGCCCGTGCCGGTCGGTGTAGGTGCGCGTCAGCCGCGACGCGATCTTGGTGCAGAACACCGGCTCCGGCATGACGCCAAAGGCGTTGTAGAGTACGGCGAGATCGAAGCGGCCGTAGTGGAAGAGCTTGGTGATGCTGCGATTCTTCAGCAGGCTGACGAGGTTCGGCGCCTTCCTCTGGCCGGGCGCGATCTGGATGACGTCGGCCGAGCCGTCGCCCGGTGAGATCTGCACGACGCAGAGCCGGTCGCGATGCGGGTTCAGCCCGAGCGTCTCGGTGTCGATAGCGACCGCCCCGACATCGTAATGCAGCAGGCCGGGCAAATCGTTTTTGTGGAAACGTATGTCGCTCATCGTCTTCTCCGGTCGCGGCCCCGTGCAGCGATACGCGACGGGCCGTGCCCGTCCTTGCCGTGATCCGGTGAAAAATCAACACAAAGTTGATTGTGACGCAATTTCAGCGTGTCAGCGCCTCGAGAATGCGCGCCCAGGAGCGCTGGCCCTTGTGGAAAGAGCTCATCTCGTACTTCTCGTTCGGCGAGTGGATGCGGTCGTCGTCAAGACCGAAACCGACCAGCAGCGATTCCATGCCGAGATAGGTCTGGAAATCGCCGACCACCGGGATCGAGCCGCCGCTGCCGGTCACCACCGCCGGCTTCGGCCATTCGTCGGACAGCGCCTGCTTGGCCTTGGCGAGAAAGGGCGAGTCGTAGGAAAGCTGGATCGCCGGCGAGGCGCCATGCGGGTGGAATTCGACCGAGCAGTCGGCCGGAACGCGCTGCCTGACGAATGCCTGGAAGGCGGCGCGAATTTTTGCCGGATCCTGTTTGTGAACGAGGCGGAAGGAGACTTTTGCCGAGGCTTGCGCGGCGATCACCGTCTTGAAGCCCTTGCCGGTATAGCCGCCGATGATGCCGTTGAACTCGGCCGTCGGGCGCGCCCAGGTCAGTTCGAGCACCGAGCGGCCCTTTTCGCCGGACGGAATCGACAGGCCGATCGGGCCGAGGAAGGTCTCGGCGGTCTCGCCCAGCGACAGCCACGACTGCAATATCTGCGACGGCGTTTCCTCGACGCCGTCATAGAAACCCGGAATGGTGACGTGGCCATCCTCATCGTGGATGTCGGCCAGGATTTTTGCCAGGATGCGGATCGGATTGGCCGCCGCACCGCCGTAGAGCCCGGAATGCAGGTCGCGGTCGGCGGCACTCACCGTGATCTCCTCGCCGACCAGCCCGCGCAGCGAGACGCAGATCGACGGCGTATCGCGATCCCACATGCCGGTGTCGCAGACCAGCGCGAAATCGGCCCTCAGCTCATCCGCATTCGCCTCGAGAAACGGTTTCAGCGACGGCGATCCGGACTCCTCCTCGCCCTCGAACAGGATCGTGATTCGGCACGGCAATCCGCCATGCACCTGCTTCCACGCGCGGCAGGCCTCGACGAAGGTCATCAGCTGACCCTTGTCGTCGGCCGCGCCGCGGCCGGTGATCACCTTGTGGCCGGGCTCGATCTCCTTGACCGCCGGCGCGAACGGGTCGCTTTCCCACAACTCGATCGGATCGATCGGCTGCACGTCGTAATGGCCGTAAAACAACAGATGCGGCGCGCCGGCTGGCCCGTCGTGATGCGCGACCACCATCGGATGCCCTGGCGTGTCGCGCACGCTGGCGTCGAAGCCGATCAACTTGAGCTCGGCGACCAGCCATTCGGCGGCCTTGCGGCAGTAGGCCGCGTAGTCCGGATCGGTGGAGATCGACTTGATACTGAGCAGGCCGAACAGGCGTTCCAGGCTCTGGTCGAAGTTCTTGTCGAGGCGGTCGAGGACAGGGGAAACTGCGGACATAGGCGGGCCTTTCGATTCTGGCGGCGAATCTAGAGCCCATGCGGCCAAACGGAAAGCCCGCGAACGTTGGGCCACGGGCAGGATCGGGTCGAAAGGCAAAAAAATGCCGCCGTGGTGGAGGGGGAACCACGGCGGCCTTACTCGAAACGATGCGGCAGCCCGGAGAGGGGGGATAGGCTGCCGCAAGTGTCCGGGATAGGCGGGGGACGGGCCTTGCTCCGGACTTCGGCGAAAACTGCCGATGGCGTTTATCTGTGTCTGCGAACGTGGCGATTCAAGGGCACAAAAATTACACTTTTGTAACATAGGCGTGAGCGAACAAAGCTGTGACCAAGCCTTCATGGGCCGGCCAATCTCGCGCCATTTGTCAGGGTGTTGCCGGAACCCTTGCCACAAGCCGCCTTTGGCATGGACCGCGGCGCTGCGCCGCGCTATCCCTCGTGCCATGAAAAAAGGCGATCATCTCTTCCTTATCGACGGCTCCGGCTACATCTTCCGCGCCTATCACGCACTGCCGCCGCTGACGCGCAAGTCCGACGGGCTGCCGACCAGTGCCGTGCTCGGCTTCTGCAACATGGTCTGGAAGCTGACGCAGGACGCCCGCAACACCGACGTCGGCATTGTGCCGACGCATTTCGCCGTGATCTTCGACTATTCGTCGAAAACCTTCCGCAACGACCTCTACCCCGAATACAAGGCCAACCGCTCGGCGCCGCCGGAAGATTTGATCCCGCAATTCGGCCTGATCCGTCAGGCGACCAGGGCCTTCAACCTGCCGTGTATCGAAACGGAAGGCTACGAGGCCGACGACCTGATCGCCACCTATTGCCGGCTTGCCTGCGAAGCCGGCGCCGACACCACCATCATCTCTTCCGACAAGGATTTGATGCAACTGGTTGGCCCAACGGTTGCCATGTACGACCCGATGAAGGACCGCCAGATCGGCGTTCCCGAGGTGATCGAGAAATGGGGCGTGCCGCCGGAGAAAATGATCGACCTACAGGCGCTGACCGGCGATTCGGTCGACAATGTGCCAGGCGTGCCCGGCATCGGGCCGAAGACGGCGGCACAATTGCTCGAACAGTTCGGCGACCTCGATACGCTGCTCGCCCGCGCCGGCGAGATCAAGCAGGACAAGCGGCGCGAATCGATCATCGCCAACGCCGACAAGGCGCGCATTTCGCGTGATCTGGTGACGCTGAGGAATGATGTGCCGGTGACCGAGGGGCTTGACGAATTCGTGTTGCACGCGCCGGACGGTCCCAGGCTGATCGGCTTTCTCAAGACCATGGAATTCTCGACGCTGACCCGCCGCGTCGCCGAAGCGACCGGAACCGACGCGGGCGACGTTGCGGCCACTGCCGTGACGATAGAGCGTGCCGATACCGCGCATGGCCCCGATATGGGTTTTGGCGTGCCCGCGGCCGCCGAGCGCGCACCCCCGTCGGACGAAGCGGCTTCCGAAGTCCCGGCCGAAGCCAAGCAAGGCGACACCCCATCCCTGCTTTCGGCGCTTCGCCTGGAGGCTGCGACCGTCCGCAAGATCGACACCGGCGCCTACGCCTGCATCCGCGACGCCGCGACGCTGAAGGCCTGGATCGCCGAAGCGATGGAGAGAGGCATCGTCGCCTTCGACGTTAAGGCCTCCTCGCCCGATCCGATGCGGGCCGAACTGATCGGCCTTGCCATGGCCGTCGCGCCCGGCCACGCCGCCTACGTGCCGCTTGCCCATAAAAACGGCAATGGCGACCTGCTCGGCGGCGGCGCGGTCGACAACCAGATCTCGATCCGCGACGCACTAGCGTTGCTCAAGCCGCTGCTCGAGGACAAATCTGTCCTCAAGATCGTGCACGACATGAAATACCGCCTCGTCGTCATGAGCCGTCATGGCATCGAGATCGGCCCCTATGACGACACCATGCTGATCTCCTACGTGCTCGAGGCCGGCACCCATGGTGGCCATGGCCTGGAGGCGCTGGCCGATAAATGGCTCGGCCACGCGACCATTCCGCTGAAGGAACTGGCCGGTTCGGGAAGAAACTTCGTCGGCCTCGATCAGGCCGACCTCGGCAAGGCGACGGCTTACGGCGCCGAGCACGCCGACGTCGCGCTCAGGCTCTGGCAGGTGCTGAAGCCACGCCTTGCCGCCAAGGGCCTGGTCTCGGTCTATGAACGGCTGGAACGGCCGCTGGTGCCAGTCCTGGCACGGATGGAACAACGCGGCATCTCCGTCGACCGGCAGATCCTGTCGCGGCTCTCCGGCGAACTGGCACAAGGTGCGGCGCGGCTCGAGGACGAGATCTACCAGCTGGTCGGCGAGCGCATCAACATCGGCTCGCCAAAACAGCTCGGCGACATCCTGTTCGGCAGGATGGGCCTGCCCGGCGGTTCGAAAACCAAGACCGGCCAATGGTCGACCTCGGCGCAGCTTCTCGAAGACCTCGCCGCCGAAGGCCACGAATTGCCGCGCAAGATCGTCGATTGGCGCCAGCTGACCAAGCTGAAATCGACCTATACCGATGCCCTGCCCGGCTTCATCCATCCCGACACCAAGCGCGTCCACACCTCCTACGCGCTTGCCGCGACGACGACCGGCCGGCTGTCGTCCTCGGACCCCAATCTGCAGAACATTCCGGTGCGCACCGTCGAGGGGCGAAAGATCAGGACGGCCTTCATCGCCGACAAGGGCAACAAGCTGGTTTCCGCCGACTACAGCCAGATCGAATTGCGCGTGCTCGCCCATGTCGCCGAAATCCCGCAGCTCAAGCAGGCCTTCGCCGACGGCGCCGACATCCACGCCATCACCGCCTCGGAAATGTTCAACGTGCCGGTCGAGGGCATGCCTTCGGAAGTGCGCCGCCGTGCCAAGGCGATCAATTTCGGCATCATCTACGGCATTTCCGCCTTTGGCCTCGCCAACCAGCTGTCGATCGCACGCGAAGAAGCCGGTGACTACATCAAGAAATATTTCGAGCGCTTCCCCGGCATCCGCGACTATATCGACGCCACCAAGGCCTATGCGCGCGAGCACGGCTTCGTCGAGACCATCTTCGGCCGCCGCATCCACTACCCGGAGATCAGATCGTCAAACCCCTCGATCCGGGCGTTCAACGAGCGCGCCTCGATCAACGCACGCCTGCAGGGCACCGCCGCCGATATCATCCGCCGCGCCATGATCCGCATGGACGAGGCGCTGGAGAAGGCGAAGCTTTCCGCCCGCATGCTGCTGCAGGTGCATGACGAACTGGTCTTCGAGACGGCCGAAGCCGAGGTCGAGGCGACGATCCCGGTCGTCTGCCACGTCATGGAGAACGCCGCCATGCCGGCGGTATCGATGTCGGTGCCGCTGCACGTCGACGCCCGCGCCGCCAACAACTGGGAAGAGGCGCATTAACGTCCCGTCTGCAGCCGGCTAAGTCGCGATCCTTCCCACCCCCCTCTGTCCTGCCGGACATCTCCCCCGCAAGGGGGGAGATCGGATGTCGCCCCGGCTTTCGCCAACCGTCGGCGTTGCAAAAATGGGCGGTGAAATTGAAGCTGCCGATCTCCCCCCATGTGGGGGAGATGTCCGGCAGGACAGAGGGGGGGGCGCTGTCCCGCCAGCATCTCGCGGCTTAGTAAGCCCTCAAGCCGCTTCAGCCAAACACTTCGCACAAGTCCCACGAAACTCGATCACCGCCTTCTTGGCGGCGAAGCCGGTCGAGCGCACCCATTCGTCGAGCCGGTGGCCGACATCGTGGTCGGAGAACTCGGTCACCTGGCCGCAGCTGTCGCAGATGGCAAACGCCGTCATCGAATGGCTGTGGTCGTGCGGCTCGGCACAGGCGACGAAGGAATTGAGGCTTTCGAGCCTGTGCACGAAGCCGGACTTCACCAGCGTGTCGAGCGCCCGATAGATCTGCAGCGGTGCACGAAAACCGCGCTCGCGCAATTGGTCGAGCAACGTATAGGCGCTGAGCGGCCCGCTGGCGGCCTCGAGTTTCTCGAGAACGCAAAGCTGGTTCTTCGTCAGTACATCCCTTGCCGCCATGATCCCGTTCCAAGCCGCTCCGTGCCGATCACTGCCAGTTCGCATGCAATTCGACCTCTTGCACTGAGATAGCGACGAACTGCTATTTTTGCTACTGTTTCTATTCGCAGCCGGTGGTCGGCTGGCCGGCGGCGCCATATTCAAAATACTGACAAAATCGTCAGCCAGGCTGGCCGTGCTTGGAAATTCGATCGGGCTTGGGGAAGCAACCATGATCAAAGTGACGCGGCGGACGCTGCTTGCCGGCACGTCTGCGCTGGCCGCTGCCGGCCTGGTGCCGTTTCGGGCATTCGCAGCGGCGCGCACCTACCATGCGCTGCTTGTTGCCTGCACCGATTACCCGAACCTGCCGAAGAAAAACTGGCTGATCGGACCGAAAAACGATGCCGGCCTGGTGCGCGATTACCTCCTGGGGAACACGCCCGCGCCGGTAAAATTCCTGGCCGAAAACGTCACGCTGCTCGCCAAGGATGTCGAAGGCGCCAACGGACCGCCGACACATGCGGCGATCAAGGCAGCACTCGCCGACCTTGCCGCCAAGGTCCAGCGTGATGATTTCGTCTATCTGCATTTGTCCGGTCACGGCGCGCAACAGCCCGCGGCGACCAAGGGCGACGAGACCGACGGCCTCGACGAAATTTTCTTGCCGTCCGACATCGACAAATGGGTCAACCGCGAACAGGGCGTGCCCAATGCGCTGGTCGACAACGAGATCGGCACCGCGCTCGACGCCATTCGCGACAAGGGCGCCTTTATCTGGGCCGTGTTCGACTGCTGCCATTCCGGCACGGCGACGCGCGCCGCCGAGGTCGACGACGAGCTGGAACGCAAGGTCGAGTTCGCCGATCTGGTCGGCGGCGACGATGCTGCCAGGGCGGCTGCGGTGAAAGCCTATGACGGGATTGCGTCGGCCGCGCCGCGCGGCTTTGACGAGGACGGGCAGCGCAAGCCGGCCTTCAAGCTGGCGCCGACCGGCGCCGAGCCGACCACCAAGGGTAAATTGGTCGCCTTCTACGCGGCGCAGACGGTGGAGACGACGCCTGAGATGCCGCTGCCCAGGGGCACGGCCGATGCGCCGCGTTTCGGGCTGTTCACCTTCACCATCCTGTCGAAACTGGCCGAGAACCCCAACATCACCTACCGCCAGCTCGGTCAGTCGGTGCTGCAGCAATATTCGGCGGACGGCCGCACCCGGCCAACGCCGCTGTTCGAGGGAGAACTCGACGCACGCGTCTTCGGCACCGACAAGACCGATGCGGTCATGCAATGGCCGATCGTCGTCAAGGACGACAAAGCCACGATCGGCGCCGGACTGCTGCATCGCCTCACCCCCGGCAGCAAGCTGGCAATCTTGCCGTCGGCGCTGTCGCCGCTGTCCGAGGCGCTTGGTTATCTCCAGGTGCGATCGGCAAAGAACCTGGAGAGCCGGGTCCAGCCGGTCGAGTTCGGCGGCAAGCCGGCGCTCAAGCTGGCTGACATCCCCGCCAATGCCTATGCCCGGCTCGCCGAGCTCGCCGTCGACTACAAGCTCGTGGTCGCGCGGCCGGCAGCGGCCAAAGGCCTCGAGAAAGAGGCTGCGCTGGCGAACTCGGTTCTCGACGATCTGGCGGCCAGGGAGAACTCAGGGTTCCACATCGCGCTGGTCGAGCCGGGCAAGAGCGCAGATCTGCGTCTCGCCGTGCTGCGCGAGAATGCCATTGCCGGCGCCGCAGAAGACGCCACCGACGCGCCGGCGCTGTGGTTCCTGCCAGCTTCGGGCGACATGACGCTCAAGGATGGCAGCAAGCCGCCGCTGATCGTCATTCATCCGGACGGCCGCGAAAAGCTGATCGACGCCGCGGCCAGGAACCTGACAAAAATCTTCCGCGCCATCGGCCTGTCGAGGCTGGCCGCCGCTTCGGATTATCGGCCGGAAGAGGTCGACGTCGAGTTCCGGATCAAGCGTCTGGACAGTGACGCGCTGCAGCCTATCGAGCCGTCGACGGTGCCGCGTGTTTCGCCCGACGATCAGGTGCATGTGCTGGTCAGGAACGGCTCGACCAACCTGGTTGACATCAACGTGCTCTATGTCGGCTCCGACTATTCCATCCAGCATTTTCTTGCCGAGCGCCTGACCGAGGGCGCCGTGCTCGAGGAAGGCCTGTTCAAATTCACCGACACCAGCTTCGGCATGGAGCGGATGATCGCCGTCTTGACCGAGGCGCCGCCGCAGAGCGAGAAGCAGGACCTGAGCTTCCTGGCGCAAGCGGGGGTTATCTCGGTAACGCGCGGACTGGGACAGCCAAGTTTCTCCGATATGCTGGCCGATATCGGCATGGCGCCGGCGACGCGGTCGGCCATGCGGCTCACCGACGACAAGGGGTCGAAGGGCGCCGTGATGATCTTCCCGATGGAGACGGTGCCGCGCGCGTGAAGCGGGATCAAGCGCCCGGCCGGGCCTCTTGCCTAATCGGCTGATTATGAACATTCTTCGACCGCCGCTGTCGGCGGCCGAACGGAACGGATGAGGGCGTTCGTGAACAGGATGGTATTTTCGTGGCGCGCAACAACCGCCGGCCTTGTCGCCGGGCTGTTGCTGGCCGCCAATGCCTCGGCGGACGAGATCTGCGGCCTTTGCGCCAAGGAGGTCGTCATCAACTCCGAACTGGCGAGTTGCTTTCTCGATCAGTACGACCAGATCGCCAAAACCGGCAACACCGCCGTCGTCGTCGATCTCAGCAGCTGCACCTCACGCGGCGTGGTCGAGCCGTTGCCGTCGCCGGGCAAGCCGCAGGTGGAGCCTGACGTGCAGTTCATCGTTTCGCGGGCGCAGCTGGATTGCCTGAAGAAGAAGCTGGAGACGCCGGGCATCGTGCTCGATCCGTCAGCTATCATCGAACTGGACAGCTGCGGATGACGAAAGCAGGGAGCGACGCAACGCAGCAGGCAGGGGCGGCGCCGGTACCGCAAAAGAAGCCGGCGTCACTGCCGGAAACCGTCGAAGGCCTGCCTTGGGTGAGCAATCACGAGGTCAAGAAGGAGGCGAACCCGTTCACCGATCGCGACTGGCGCATGCTTGTCTATGCCTGGTCCGGATTGCTGGTACGGCTGGCGATCATCTTCACCTTGATCTTTTCGGTCTACCAGTTCCTGGCAAACCAGGAGCAGAAGCGTGTCGAACAGACGATGTCGCTGGTCGAGCTCTGGGAAAGCAAGGATTACCAGCAGGCGCAACGGGCCCTCAAGCAACGCCTGGCGACGCTCAATGCCAAATACGGCAATCTGCTCAGCGCCAATCCCACGCCGACCGAGGAACAGGTCTATCGGCAACGCATCGGCATCGAGGCGATGAGCGCAACCGGCGGCGACATGCCGCTTGCCGAGTTCAGCGACAATTTCGACCGCATCGTCTATTTCCTCAACCGTCTTTCCTTCTGCGTCGAAGGCAGGCTTTGCTCGCGTCAGGTCGCCGACTCCTATTTCCGCGACTATGCCGCCTCGTTCTGGAGCTATTTTGCCGGCTATATCGACAAGGAGCGCAAGGCCGGTTCGCCGACCTTCGCCCTGCCAATCGAGAACTATGTCCGCCAGGCGCCACCCCCGGCCCAATCCAGATAATCCCCGAAAATGCGAAAGCCGGCGACGGAAATGCTCCGCCGCCGGCTTTGATTGGAGCATTTTGCCGCCAAGTGTGATCACATTTGGCGTCGCAGAAATGCCGCTAAAATAGATAACCCGCCCCGATGATCGCGGCGCGCACTCTGCAGGCCTATTTGTACAGGCTGTTGATCCACTGGACGTTGATGGCGTTCAGGCGCACGGCGGTATTGGCATCCGGGCTCTCGGCCACGTTCACGCCGGTGATGACGCGCTGCTTGGAGCCATTGTCATAGGCATAGACCGAGCTGCCGCTCGAACCTGGATACGTGTCGCAGTCGTACTGGAAATACTCGGTGGCGATGTTTTCGGCGTGCACTTCGCAGGTCGCCTTCCACATCGTGCCCATCGGCTTGTCGCCGGGATAGCCGATGATGTTGGCGGTGAAATCGCCGAGATCCACATAGTTGGCATAGCCCAGCCAGCCGAGATTGGTGCCGACATCCTGCTTGAGGGTGACGATGCCGAGATCCCACGGCACGACAGAGCCGTAAAAGCCTTGGTAATTGTCGATGAAGCCCTGGACGATATAGGCGCTTTCATAGGTGAAGGCGCCGAACGGAGCGTCGTCGGCGGTCTTGCCATTGAGAGCCGGCACGAACAGGATATCGTCGAGCCAGGCCTTGTCCTCGTGGCTGTAGAGGCAGTGCGCCGCGGTGAGCACCGTGCGCGGGCCGATCAGTGTCGCCGAGCAGCTGCCATAGCTGCCGCTCTTCGATTTGCCTTCGAGATAGCCGATCGCGGTGAACGGGTAGGTTTTGGTATTCTTGATCTGCTCGCGGTCGTCCGTCCCGAACACCTGGCGGCCGGCCTCTTCGCCTCCGCTTAGTCCGGAATTATCGGACTTCTGCCCGTCGGCGGGCGCGTTCATTTCCTTGATGACAAGGTCCTTCAGCGTCTCGTTCGGGTCGATCTTGATGTCCTTGCCATCGGCGGAACGGCCGACGATGCCATAGGATTTAACCGCCGTTGCTTCGTCGGCGAGCGGCGCGGCGCGGTTGGCCTCGTCGTCGGTCAGTTTCGGCGGGGCGATCGGTTTCGCCCGGCCGGGCTTGTAATCGCCCGATGTCACGTCGCGCATGCTTTCGCCGTTGCCGGCATTGGCGGAGCCTGGATCGGCAGCCAAGGCAGGAACCGCCCACATTGCGGTGGAAAGCAACGCGGACGCAATAATGCTATGTGTCAGTTTTGTCATGGTGAGACTCTCCCAAAAGTCAGCAAGGACTGGATCAAGATACAGAAATATTGTCGAGATCGTGGTGGTGACGAAAAATGAAATTGGTTGCCTGCGCCTTTACCGGGCCATTATTCAGTGCAGCCAGTTTAGGTCCCCGCCAAAAATGCCCGCAACGGTATACTGCCTAAAATAATCCAACATTGGCAACGACAAATTGCTTCCACATAGCCCGTGGGGGGCTATAGGATTTGGGCGGGCTTGGCTCGACAGCACGATTAGCAAAAGTGGTGCTCGGTTTTGTGACGGATCGCGCTTCGCCTTGGAGCATGATCTCACCGGCCGGTTCCATTTCAGTGGATCATGCGTCCGTGGCTGACCTGTCGGAATATTGTCTCAGGGGGTTCGAGGTGAAGATCATCCACAGGTTCAGACCGATTGCCGCCGCCGCGCTGCTTGGCATCGCGGCGGCCTTGCCGGTCGTTGATTCCGTTCATGCCACGGACGCGGCCGCCCGGCCGGAGGCGGCGATCTCGCCGATGAAACGCGTGGCCGAGGCCAGGGCAAAGGCCAGGGCGGAGAACCCCGACGGCGCCGAGCGCGTCTACGGCGGCAAGCAGGCCGAGACGGGCGCCTACCCGTTCCAGGTGGCATTGCTGACCACCGGCAAACTGGACAAAAGCCCGGCCTCGCAGGCGAATGCTCAGTTCTGCGGCGGCAGCCTGATCGCGCCGCAATGGGTGCTGACGGCGGCGCACTGCCTCAATGACGACAGCGAGCCGATTTCGCCTGATGTGGTCACCGTGCTCACCGGCGCCACCGATCTCAGCGAGGGCAAGCGCTACAAGGCGGTGGAGATCATCGTCAACGAGGGCTACAGCGAGCAGACGCTGGACAACGATCTCGGCCTGATCCGGCTGGCCGAGCCGGCCGATGCCCCGATCATCAAAATTGCCCGTGAGCCGACCCCCGACGCCGGCAAGACGTCGGTCACCGGCTGGGGCAAGATGCAGGACGGAACATTTCCCACCGCGCTGATGGTCGCCGACCTGGACCTCCAGCCGAACGCAACCTGCAACAGCGGCATCAAGGCGATTTATGGGCATGATTTGAAGGCTGCGCTCGGCGAGCTCGCCCGCCGCATGCGTTACTCGGAAAGGGGCATCGAGGCGGCCGCCAATGCAATTGCTGCTGATATGGCCGATCCGCTTACCAGCAACATGATCTGCGCCGGCACCGCCAGCGGCGAGCGCGACGCCTGCAATGGCGACAGCGGCGGACCGCTGTTCATAATCGGAGCCGACGGTCCGGTGCAGGTCGGTGTCGTCAGCTGGGGCGAAGGTCCGGCCGACGGCGGCGCCGCCTGCGGCCACAAGAACGCCTACGGCATCTACACGCGGCTGGCCAATTACACTGGCTGGATCGAGGACAAGATGAAGACGGCAGCGCCCGTAGCCGCAGCGCCCAAAGCCCTCGGCACCGCTCAGAAGCCGGCCACGCCCTGACCGGCGTCACCCGCTGAACGAACGAACGGCGCGAGCAATCCCGCCGCTTCTGCCCGGAAACTTTTGGTCGGAACTAGAACCAGCGATCGCGGCGCTGGTCTGTGGCCGCCAAGGCGAGGCCCAGTAGCGCCCCTACGGCCGCTCCGAGTATGAATGCGGACGATACTGTGCCGGGATTCTCCTGGACGACCCCGGAAACCGTCTGCGCCCTGTTGCGCAGGGCTTGCGCCGTCCGGGACGCGCGGTCAGCAGCGCTGTCATACCAGTCGCCGGCCTCTTCGATCGCCTCTTCCGCGCGTTCGGCCAAGGTCCGATTGATCTTGTTGATCTCACGCCTCAGCTGCGCGACCTGCTTCTCCAGGGCTTCCTGAGCTTCACGTTGAGTCATCTTCGGTGCTGCGGATTCGTTCGGGTCGTCGGCCATTGTAATCTCCTTTGCGGAAGGCTCGGCTCAACGGTCGGCCCACTGTACAGGTTCCTCGGCAAAACGATTCTGTCCGGTGTTTGTTCGGTGAGAACCCGGGATTTGTCCGGCATGTGTGCGAATTCGGCATCAACATCGGATCATTCCGGCGCTCCCCGCGTTGGTGAAACGCCACAAGGGAGGAACCGCCATGGATGACGATCGACATGAAAAAATTCGGCAGCGAGCCTATGAAATCTGGGTGCGCGAGGGCCGCCCGCACGGCGAACATGAGCGTCATTGGCAGCAGGCGAAGCGAGAGCTTGACCTCGACGACGCGGACCGCGGTCCGGCTGGAGTGATCGCCAGTTCCGACGTTCTGACGGTCGAGGCACTGGCGATGCGCACCGGGATAACCGGTGATCAGGCGCAAGAGCTGATCGACAGGCTCGGCAACGACAGAGCGACGCTCGAGGAAGCCGCGCGGAACCTCAAGACAGCCGAAAGTTAGAGCCTGTTTGAGGAGGCAATCTCCAGCGTGCCTGTGGCGTGATTCATCGCACGCTCTAGCGGCGCTCGACACCCTTTGCCGCCAGGATGTCATCAACGGCTGCCGACATCAGAAATTCCGACAGCTGCTCGGCAGCTTCTGCGTTCGTTGAACCGGCACTGATGCCAATGGCGAAGTCGACGTAACTTTGGAGTTCTGCCGGAAACTGACCGACAAGCATGACCTCGGGAGCGGCCGCGAGAATCGAAGTCACGGGAACGACCCCCAACTCGGCTTCCCCACGGCCCACGGCCGGCGCTGTCTGCCCTCCTGGTATGGCCACCAGCTTGGGCTTCACCTCGTCCGCTATCCCCAACCGTTCCAGCAAACCGGAGAAGTAGCCACCGCTGGTTCCTTCACTGGCATAGGCGATCGATCTGGCGCTCTTCAACGCCTGTTCGAATGCTTGCACGGACCCAATGTCGAGCGGTCGACTGCCTGACTTGGCCGCCACTCCCATTGCTATTCGGCCAAACGCTACCTGGCTTCCCGCCTTGACCTTTCCCAAGGCGGTCAGATCCTGAACCAGGTTCGGATTGGTGATAACGATGTCAAAAGCTTCCCCTGCTTCAATCTGCTTCTTTACTGCCGGATTGAGCTCCCACCTGACCGCAACTGTGAACCCCGTGGCCGTTTCGAACTGGGATATGAGAGCAAGGACGGCGGGGCGGACCGCGATAGCGCCAAAAAGCCGGATTTCCTGATTCATCGCCTAACCCCGAATCGGTCGAAACGACCTTCTTGCGATACGCATCCGGCCCTTCATTCCACGGCTGCCCGGCCATTCCATGCTCAGCGTCCCGGAAGCAGTCGCCCTTCGGCGACCGGATGCCGGAGTCGCCTACTTCCTTGGCGGCCCCTTGCGCTCGGCCGACGTCGCCCAGAGATTGATGTCCGACTCGCGTGCAAAGGTGTCGATCTCGGCGAGCTCGGCATCGCTGAAGTCGAGCGTCTCGAGCGCGCCGACGCAATCCACGACCTGTTCAGGCCGGCTGGCGCCGATCAGTGCCGACGTCACCCTGCCCCGGCGCAACACCCAGGCCAGCGCCATCTGCGCCAGCGTCTGGCCGCGGCGACGCGCGATGACGTTCAGCGCCTCGATATTGGCGATCGACTTATCGTTGATGAATGCCGGGCGCAGCGACTTGCCCTGGCTGGCGCGGCTGCCATCGGGGATGCCGCCGAGATATTTGTCGGTCAGCATGCCTTGTGCCAGCGGCGAGAACACGATCGAACCGACGCCAAGCCCCTCCAGCGTATCGAGCAGGCCGTCATCCTCGACCCAGCGGTTGAGCATCGAATAGCTCGGCTGATGGATCACGCAAGGCGTGCCGAGCTGCTTCAAAATGTCGGCGGCTTCGCGGGTGCGCTGTGAATTATAGGAGGAAATGCCGGCATAGAGCGCCTTGCCCGAGCGCACCGCGTGATCGAGCGCGCCCATCGTCTCTTCCAGAGGGGTGTCGGGGTCGAAGCGATGGGAATAGAAGATATCGACATAGTCGAGCCCCATCCGCTTCAGGCTCTGGTCGAGGCTGGCCAGCACATATTTGCGGCCGCCCCATTCGCCGTAAGGTCCTGCCCACATTTCGTAGCCGGCCTTGGTCGAGATGATCAGCTCGTCGCGATAACCGGCAAAGTCCGTCCGCAGGATCTCGCCAAAGGCCCGCTCCGCCGAGCCGGGCGGCGGGCCGTAATTGTTGGCGAGGTCGAAATGCGTGATGCCGAGATCGAAGGCCTTGCGCGTGATCGCCTGCTTGGTTCTATGCGGCGTGTCGTCGCCGAAATTGTGCCACAGCCCGAGCGAGATCGCCGGCAGCTTCAGGCCGGACCGCCCGCAGCGATTGTAGACCATCTTTTCGTAGCGGTTCTCGGCGGGAACATAGGGCATGGGAAATCCTCATATCGAAACGAGCCCGACGGCTGTCGCCGCGACGCACGGCAGCCGAGCCTTCCGCACCTTTAGCCTCTCCCCGCGCAAACGGGGAGAGGCTTTTACGGTGCTTGGGAGGTGCGCCGCCTACTTCGTTTTCTTCTTCGCCAGCAGCTCCTTCGCTGCCTTGACGCCGAGTGCCGCGGGCCGCTCGCAGCTGGTCTGCATGGCGACGAACTTTCCGGTCTCGCCAGAACGCAACAGGCCGGTCATGACATCGACGGCATGCAGCGCCAGTTCCATCGAGCAGCGGTGCGGCCGGCCTTCGGTAATCGCGATCGCCATGTCGGCAAGGCCGGCGGTGCGGTAGTTGGCCATCATGCCATGCGAATGCATCTCGTTGGGCACGCCGAACGGATGCCGCCATTTCGGCAGCTTCTTCACCGGCTTGGCGGCCTCGGTGTAGCGCACCTCGCCGCCGAAGAAATTCGGATCCGGCACGAACACCGTGCCTGCCTCGCCATAGAGCTCCATCGGCGCGTGGCCATGGCTCCAGACATCCCAGCTGGTGTTGAGCGTCACCACGGCGCCGTTCTCGAATTCCAGCACGCCATGGATCGTCGTCGGCGTGGAGACCGGGATCTTTTCGCCGGCGCGCGGCTTCGAGCTGATGATGCGTTCCGTCATCGGGATCGAAGCAAAAGCCGCGACCTGCTTCACCGGCCCGATCAGCTGGATCAGGTTGGTGATGTAATACGGTCCGATATCGAGCACCGGCCCGGCGCCCGGCTGGAAGAAGAAGTCCGGATTGGGGTGCCAATGTTCCATCCCATGGCTCATCACATGACAGGTGCCGCTGGTGATCCTGCCGAGCCTGCCGGTGTCGATCAGGTCGCGGACAAGCTGGTGCGCGCCGCCGAGGAAGGTGTCGGGCGCCGAACCGATGCGCAGCCCCTTGCTTTCGGCCCGTTTCTTCAGGTCGAGCCCTTCCTTGACCGAGAGCACGAAGGGCTTCTCCGAATAAACATGCTTGCCGGCGTCGAGAATCTGCTTCGACACCTCGTAATGCACCGCCGGAATGGTCAGGTTGACGATGATGTCGATATCGTCGGCCTTGAGTAGCCCCTCGACGGTCTCGGCGCGCAGCTTGAACTCTTTTGCCCGCGCTTTCGCCGCTTCCATGTTGATGTCGGCGCAGGCGCGCATCTCGATGCCGCGGAACAGCGGCGCCAGCGAGAAATACGCCTTCGAGATGTTGCCGCAGCCGATGACGCCGATGCCAAGTTTTGTTGCCATGCTGGTGTGCTCCTAATAGGTCTTGGCGGCTGCGATCGAGCGGCGGGCGAAGCGCTCGATGTCGTTGGGGTTGTCCTGTTCCATGACGTAGTATTTTGCAGCGCTTTTGGCGCGCAGCGCCTTGATCAGGCCGGGCCAGTCGATGGTGCCGTGGCCGACGTCGGACCAGCCGTCCTCGTCGAGGCCCTCGCCCGCCTTGGCCATGTCCTTGACGTGGACGGCGACGATGCGCTTGCCGTGCTTCTCGATCCAGGGCAGCGGATCGACGCCGCCGCGCACCACCCAGGCGACATCCATCTCCCAGCCGATGTCGGGCGCGGAGGAAAGGATGTGGTCCTGCGGCACCGAGCCGTCGGCGAGCGCCTTGAACTCGAAATCATGGTTGTGCCAGGCAAAGCCATAGCCGGCTTTCTTGGCCGTCTCGCCGACCTTGGCCAGGCGTTCGCCGAAGCCGCGCCAGCCGACTGTGTCAGCCGGCCTGAACTCGGCGTTCAGGAACGGGCAGATGAGCAGCGTGATGCCGAGCGCGTCGGCCGTCCTGCGCACGCCGTCGAAATCCTTCTCGAGCGCGTCGATCGAGAAATGCCCGGTCGGCATGGCAAGCCCGTTCTTGTCGAGCTCGGCACGGAACGCCTTGGGATCGTCATAGACGCCGCCGAACCCTTCGACTTGGCTGTAACCAAGCTCGCCCAGCATCTTGAGCACGCCCTCCCAGGGCTGGAAATTGCGGGCGCTGTAAAGTTGGAATGACCAGTTCATCGTCTCTGTCCGTTTTCTTGTGGATGGTTAGTCTTGGGGGGATGGGGTCTTGGGGGGAATGGAAGCGTCTTGGGAGGCTAAATCATGCTCTAGAGGCGGTTGCCGGTGGCGGCGTCGAAAAGCGAAGCGCGCATCGGATCAAAACCGATGCCGACCGCCTCGGCGTTGTTTGGCGTACGCTCGGCTGTCACCCGTACCGTGAAATTCTGGCCGCCGAGCTTCAGCCAGACCAGCGTGTCGGAACCCATCGGCTCGACGACTTCGACATTTGCCGTGGCTGCGAATGGCCATCCCGTGCCGCTGTTGAACGCGACATGCTCGGGGCGGATGCCGAACACGGCCGGCCCCGCCACCGGGTCCTTCTCGAAAGCATAGGTGGCAAGCGGTATCCGCACATCCTCGGCGACGAAGTGCCAGTCGCCGTCCGCCTGCTCCAGCCTGCCGTCGAGAAAGTTCATTGCCGGCGAGCCGAGGAAGCCGGCGACAAACCGGTTGACCGGCCGGTTATAGATGGTCTGCGGTGCATCGAGCTGCTGGATGACGCCGCCCTTCATCACCGCGATGCGGTCGGCCAGCGTCATCGCCTCGATCTGGTCGTGGGTGACGTAGATCATGGTGTTCTCGAGCTTGCGATGCAGCAGTTTTATCTCGACGCGCAATTCCGCGCGCAGCTTGGCGTCGAGGTTGGAGAGCGGCTCGTCGAACAGAAAGACATCGACGTCACGCACAAGTGCGCGCCCGATCGCCACGCGCTGGCGCTGGCCACCGGACAGGGCCGCCGGCTTGCGGTGCAAAAGCGGTTCGATCTGCAGGATCTCGGCGGCTCGGGCGATGCGCTTGGCGATCTCGTCCTTGGCAAGGCCGGCAACGCGCAGCCCGAACGACAGGTTCTTCTCCACCGTCATCTGCGGATAGAGTGCGTAGGATTGGAACACCATGCCGATGCCGCGATCCTTTGGCTCTTCCCAGGTGACGTTCTTGCCCTTGATGAAGATGCGGCCTTCAGAAACGTCGAGCAGCCCGGCAATGCAGTTGAGCAAGGTCGACTTGCCGCAGCCGGACGGGCCGAGTAGCACGATGAACTCGCCTTCCGCGACATCGAGGTTGAGCGTCTGCAGCACCGATATCGCACCGAAATTCAGCGACAGGTTCTGGATCGAGACGCTGGTGCCGTTTGCCCCGCTGTTGCCGTTTACCTCAACGCTGCCGTTTGCGTTCATCGCCATCATCCTTTCACCGCGCCGGCGGCGATGCCGCGCACAAACAATTTTCCGGACAGGAAATAGACGATCAGCGGCACCAGGCCGGTCAGGATGGTGGCTGCCATGTTGACGTTGTATTCCTTCACGCCTTGCACCGAGTTGACGATGTTGTTGAGCTGCACCGTCATCGGATAGGTGTCGGGGCGGGTGTAGACGACGCCGAACAGGAAGTCGTTCCAGATGCCGGTCACCTGCAGGATGATGGCGACGACGAAGATCGGCAGCGACATCGGCAGCATGATGCGGAAATAGATGCCCCAGAAGCCGGCGCCGTCGACACGCGCTGCCCGGAACAGCTCCTCCGGCATGGAGGTAAAATAGTTGCGGAACAAAAGTGTGAGGATCGGCATGCCGAAGATGGAATGGACGATCACCAGGCCGCTGAGGCTGCCGTAGAGGCCAACCTCGCGCAGGATGATGACGATCGGGTAGATCATCACCTGATAGGGGATGAAGGCGCCGACGATCAGGATGATGAAGAAAGTGTCGGCCCCTTTGAAGCGCCAATTGGCCAGCGCATAGCCGTTCACCGAGGCGAGCGCGATCGACAGGATCACCGACGGGATGGTGATGCGCACCGAATTCCAGAAACCACGCGACAGCCCGTCGCAGTTGAGCCCGGTGCAGGCGCTCGACCAGGCCTTGACCCAGGGCTCGAAGGTGATCTCCATCGGCGGCGAGAAGATGTTGCCGAGACGTATCTCGGGCATGCCTTTGAGCGATGTCACCACCATCACGTAGAGCGGCAAGAGATAATAGAGCGCGACCACGATCAGCGTGCCGTAGAGGAAGATGTTGCGGCGCGAGAACGTGTGGCGCGGCTTCGGCCCGCTCGGCCCGTAGGCTTCGAGCCCGCCGGCGCCGCCAATGGCGGGCAATGAAACGGCATGGTCAGACACGCTTCTTGCCTCCGAACTCGAGATAGGCCCACGGCACGATGACGATGATCACCGACAGCAGCATCATCGTCGAAGCGGCGAACCCTTGGCCGAGGTTCTGGGCGAAGAACATGTAATCATAGACATACTTGGCCGGGACTTCGGAGGCGATACCAGGCCCGCCGCTGGTCTGCGCGACGACAAGGTCATAGACGCGAACGATGTTGGAGGCGACGATGACCAGCGTGGTGATGAAGACCGGCCGCATCATCGGTATGATGATGAACAGATAGGTCTTCCAGGTCGGTATCCCGTCGACCCGCGCGGCCTTCCAGATATCCTCATCAATGCCACGCAGGCCCGCCAGCATCAGGCACATGATGAGCCCGGTGCCTTGCCAGAGAGCGGCGATCAATATGCCGTAGATGACGATGCTGGAATCATAGAGCGGATTGAAGCTGAAGCTCGTCCAGCCGAGGCTGCGCACCACTGCCTGGACACCGAACTCGGGGTTGAGCAGCCACTGCCAGACGAGACCGGTGACGATGAAGGACAGGGCGAAGGGATAGAGGAAAATGGTCCGGAACGTGTCCTCGAACCGGATCTTCTGGTCGAGCAGGGCAGCAAGCAGGAAACCGATTACCAGCGAGAACACCAGCGACAGCACGCCGTAGATCAGCAGGTTCTCGATCGAGATCAGCCAGCGCGGCGTCGCCCACAGCCGGTAATACTGGTCGAGACCGACGAAGTGCAGCCGCGGCAGCAACTTGGAATTGGTGAAGGAATAGAACACCGTCCAGACGGTGCCGCCGACAAAGATCACCAGCGCGGTGAAGATCATTGGGATCGAGGCGATTTTCGCATTGAGGTTGCGAAAGAGTTGGCTGGGGCGTTCGCTCTTGCTCATCTGCACAGCCGCGCTGGATCGGGTAAGGGCGGGAGGGTCAAGAGGCCTTGACCCGAGTTCCCGACCCTGCGCTCGCAGGGGCGGGAGTGAGGCGGTTGGTCGATCGCTCAATCGGCCGAACCGACGATGGCGGCGAAGCGCTTCTGCGCATCTTCCACGGTCATGTCCTGCTTGGCGAAGAACTCGGAGAACAGATCCTCCTTCTGCTTCTGCGTATCCTGCGAAAGCAACTGGTCCGTCCAAGGCATGACATTGCCCTTGGCGAGGATTTCGAGCCCCTTCTTCATGCAGTCGTTCGCCGCCTTGAGGTCGACGTCGCCGCGCACCGGCAGCGAACCCTTCTTGAGATTGAAGGCGACCTGCGTCTTGGGATCAAGCAGCGTGTGGGCCAGCACTTCCTGCGCCTTCGATTTTTCGGGATCCTTCAGCAGCGGGAAGTAAAAAGCGTCGCCGCCGGTGGCGATCATCTCGTTGAGGCCGAGGCCCGGAAGGCAAGTATAGTCCTTGCCGGCGGTCTGGCCGGCAACCTGGAACTCGCCCTGCGCCCAGTCACCCATGATCTGGCCGCCGGCCTTGCCGGTGATGACCAGATTGGTGGCCTGGTTCCAGTCCTGCACATTGGTGTTCTTCGCCATCTTGCGGGCGTCGTCCGCGGCCTTGAAGACCTTGGCGACTTCGGGTCCGGCGGCGAATTCCGCGTCCTTGTCCTTATAGACCTTGAGGAAGGCATCGGTGCCGCCGACCGCCGCGAGCAGCACGTCGAAAGCGCCGGAGGCCTGCCAGGGCTGGCCGCCGACCGCGAGCGGCTGGATGCCTGCTTTTTCAAGCGCGGGCGCCGCAGCGACATATTCATTCCAGTTCTTCGGCACCGGCACGCCGGCCTTTTCGAAGGCGGCATTCGACAGCCACAGCCACTGCCAGGAGTGGATATTGACCGGCACGCAATAGATTTTGCCGTCGAGGGTACAGCCGTCGAGCAGGCTCTTCGGCTGCACGATTTCCGTCCACTTTTCCTTGGTGGCGAGATCGGTGAGGTCGCGCATCAATCCGGCCTGCACCAATTCTTCCGCCTGCCGGCCGTGATTGAACTGGGTCGCGCCCATCGGGTCGCCGCCGGTGATGCGGCTGATCATGATCGGCCGCGCCGTGCCGCCGGAGCCGGCGATAGCGCCGTCCACCCAATGATTGCCGGTTGCGTCGAAAGCCTTGGCGAGTTCGGCGACCGCTGCCGCTTCGCCGCCGGAGGTCCACCAATGGGTGACTTCCAGATCCGTCGCGGCCGCCGGGCCGGCGAATTGCAGCGCGGTCGTCAATGCCAGCGCAGCAGTCATGAGTTGGTATCGCATTTCGTTCCTCCCAGAATCTGAAACGTTACAGATTTTGGATACGGCAATTGCTTCGGACGCGCAACCCCTCAGGCAAATCCGGCATCAATTTTTTTCGAAGCGCGAATAAAATCGCCTAGCCCGCCGAGCTACCGCATTGCAACAAGCGAGGTTGCATTGCAAAAAATTGATGCTGCGACGCCAGAAAACCGGAAAAGCCCGTTTCAATCGTTCGTTTTTGCGCCGACCGGAGTACCGCTCGTTTTGCGCATGTCACCAGTATATCGCGACGGCAGTGACAATCTGTAACGTTTCAGTATATAGCGGTCTCATTCGGTGAAGGCCGCGGCGTGCGCGGCCGGCCGATTGCCGGGCTGTCCGGCAACTGTTATGCGCCTGACGGGGCGGGACGAATGAACAGGCATCAAAAAGAGAAGGCCGACGACGCGTCGGGCCAGGGCCGGCCGACGCTGAAGACGCTCGCCTTCATGACCGGGCTGGGCGTCACCACCGTGTCGCGCGCGCTGAAGGACGCCCCCGAGATCGGCGCCGAGACCAGGCGGCGCGTCCAGCTTGTCGCCAAGCAGATCGGCTATCGCCCCAACCGTGCCGGCGTCCGCCTGCGCACCGGCAAGACCAATGTCATCAGCCTGGTGCTCAACACCGAGCACGAGATCATGAGCTTTGTCTCGGACATCATCTACGGCGTTTCCGAAGTCATCGCCGACACACCCTATCATTTGATCGTGACGCCCTATTCGCGCTCCCAGGATCCGCTCGACCCGATCCGTTACCTGGTGGAAACCGGTTCAGCCGACGGCGTCATCATTTCGCGCACGCAGCCGAACGATCCGAGGGCCCGTTATATGCTGGAGCGCGGCATCCCCTTTGCCACGCATGGCCGCACCGACATGGGGCTGATCCATCCCTATCATGATTTCGACAATTACGCTTTCGCAGCCGAGGCGGTGCGCCATCTGGCCGGCCTCGGCCGCCGCCGGCTGGCTCTGTTGGCGCCGCCGGTCGAGCTGACCTATCACGGCCACACGCTCGCCGGCTTTGCCGATGCGCTGAGCGAGGTCGGCGCCAGCGAGATTCCGTTCAACACCGTTTCGATCGATCATTCGATCGAGCAGATCAGAATGCGGACGGCGCAGCTGATGCGCCGCGAAAGCCGCCCGGACGGTTTCATCAGCAGCGCCGCCGCCGCGACGCTCGCCATCGTCGCCGGCATCGAAGACGCCGGCCTCAAGCTTGGCCGCGATGTCGATGTGGTGTCCAAACAATCGTCGGAGCTTCTGCACCTGTTTCGCAGCGAATTGCTGGTCGTTAACGAGAACTTCCGGCTTGCCGGCGCCGAACTCGCCCGCTCGGTGCTGGGCTGGATCGGCGGCGCCGCACCTGGCTCCCTGCAGAGCCTGAGCAAGCCGGGCGAAGTGCAGGCTTATCGCCCTCCCGACCAGAGCGGGATACGTTCAAATTGAACTCCCGCTCCATCTATTTGTCATAGCCGCATTTCTGCGGCGCCAAGTGATTCCACTTGGTTGCAAAATGCGCGCTGCTGACTGGCAACCTTGGGGCCGGTAGTTGACCGGCAGCTTCGAGGATCGGATCTTAAGAAGCGGACCTTCAGGAACCCGCGGCGCTCGAGACGGTTCGCGAAACGGGCGATCCGCAGATGCTTTTTCGTGTTATGATGCGGTTACAACACGCGTAGTCTCGACCTCGGCAATCTGGCAGGGGCCGGAAAGCTATATGTTGCCCGGCGCAGGAAAGTTTTGCGCCCGTCCGGCATCGAACTGTGTTCTCGATCTTGCTATGTCCGAGCAAAGTCTGAATCGCTCGTAGATTGCCGGTCGCCTTGTATATGAGCGACGCTTTCGTCCTGCGCAGCGAGTGAGTGCCGTAGTCCTCAGGTGTCAGCCCAATCGCGGTCCCCCACTCGTCGACCAGCCGCGCGTACTGACGCGTGCTCAGGTGACAGGCGTCACCCCCGCACAGTGGCGCGAGCAGAACACCGAGAGATTGGCGGCCATCGCAAGTTTTCTGTCGCATCCTGTAAGTGAATGCGACAGGAGGCGTGCCTAAATCCGCCGATGAATGGCAGGGACGGCCTGACCCTCACCCCGGCCGAAAGCATTGAAAGGAACAAGTCATGCCCACCACCAAGCGCCGCGCACTGATCCTCATCTCGTCCGGCCGCCAGCTGCCGCTGGCCGAACCGGCCGACGTCAAGTCGATCTCGACCGGGTTCTTCCTGGTCGAGATGGCTCAAGTGCTCAAGGAGTTCGAGAACGACTACGAGTTCACCTTCGCTACCCCCGACGGCAACGCCCCTCAACTCGACATCAACGGCATGGCCCTGTCCGTGCAATCCATCGAGAAGACCGGCGCCATGACCATCCCCCTCCGTATGCAGCAGCGCCGCCGCTCGTTCGACGTCAACAGCTTCCGGCAGCGCCACCCCGCGTTGGTCGCCCGCCGCGAGCAGGAAGTTCAGCTGCTGGAGCGGCACATCGGCCGGGTCCCGGTCTCCGAACTATTGCCTAACAGCGAGCCGGAGCTCGCCGAGTACCGCCCCGAACTGGTTCGCCGCCTCGACAAGCTGCCCGAGGGCACCTTCCACTCGCTACAGGAACTCGTCCAGCGTCACCGCGACTCGGCCGACCCGTTCACTTTCGCCGACTTTGACTTCATCCACACCCCCGGCGGTCACGCCCCCATGGTCGACTTCCGTGACAACCCGTGGCTCGGCGAAACCCTCCACATAGCCCGGGAGAACGGCGTCATCATCTCGCTGATCTGCCACGCGCCTGTGGCGGTGACCTCCACCCGGCAGCGCATCGACGCTCAGGGCCACCCCTACCTCGTCAGCGACAACCCGTTCCTCGCCGCCACCATCTCGACCGTCCCCACGATCGGCGAGCTGTTCGCGCTGCGGTTCCTCTACCCACGCGTCCCCGGCAAAAAGACCCGAACCTCCTACTTCGTCGACGCGGCCATCAAGGAAGCTGGCTCCACACTCGCGACCTCCCTCAACATCGCCGCCCCGCTACTGGCCTACGAGCCGTCCGTGCGGCTGCTCACCGGCAACGGCCCGCAGGCCATCGACCAGCAGGCCGCTAAGCTGCGCAGTGTCCTCACCAGCACTCACGCCGCCCGACGCGCTAGCGCCACGCAGTTGAGCATGCAACCGTTACGGTCCACCCTGCCGGTCACACAGTGGACGACCCGGTAGGGCAGATGGATGACTGGATCGGTGGCGGATTCGGGTACGCTGTGATCGACCTGGGGCCGGGCTAGACGACGATAGGACAGCGGCGCTCATATGCCGCCATTACGGGTGAGTGAAAGACTGCCATGACACGGCTACCAATCGACAGAGGCAAAGTCCCACAGGCCTTTTGGCGCGCTGTAGAGCGGGCTGGCATCTCACCAGCGGCATTGTTGAGGCAAGCTCGGTTGCCTGCGACCCTCCACATTTCCGAAGACGCTTGGGTCAATACCGCCCAATACTTCGAACTCTGGCAAGCACTGGAGGAGCTGTCGGGCGACCCTGCGATCGGGCTGCATATCACAGTCGCGGCAGATACATCGGTCCATCCCCCCGCGACCATGTCGGCCTTCTTCGCCAAGGATTTCCGTGACGGCCTCAACCGTCTTGCCAGGTTCAAGCGGCTTTGCACCCCGGAAGAGCTGCACGTGATAGAACGTGATGGTGAGGCTTTTGTCAGCTTCGACTGGATCCACGCCGTTGGCACGGAGCCTGACGTAGCGGTCGATGTGACGTTTGCAGCAATCCTTGAACTGGGACGACGCGGAACAGGTCGTCACATCGTCCCGCTGCGAGTGGACATGACCCGAAAAGGCCCGACGACCCGAGCGCACAAGGAGTACCTCGGAGCGCCAATAACCTTCGGGGCGCCCAAGAACCAGCTGGTGCTGCGTGCCGATGATCTGGATCGACCGTTCGCTGGGCACAACCCCGAGCTGCTCGCCATCCTTACACCGGCACTGTTGGCCTCGCTCGACGAGATCGATGCGCAAAGCTCGTTGCCAGAACAAGTGAAGATTGTCCTGAAGCGGCGGTTGGCCAGCGGCAAGCCCGAACTATCGGACGTGGCCAACGTCCTGGGGATGAGCGAACGCACGCTGCAGCGCCGTATTTCGGAATCTGGGACAAGTTTCAGGCTGCTGCTGGAGGCTTCCCGCCAGGAACTCGGTCGCGAAATGCTGGCCAGCGGCGCGAACGCGGCTGATGAGATTGCCTATCTATTAGGGTATCAGGATACCAGCTCGTTCTATCGCGCCTTCCGCGAATGGGAAGGTGTCACCCCCGCACGGTGGCGCGAGCAGAACACCGAGGCCTCTCGCCTAAACTAGAGATTGGCGCCCATCGCCAGTTTTCTGTCGCAACCTGCAAATGAATTCGACAGGGGGCCTGCCTACCTCAAGAGAAGTGCCCAATGGCACGCAACCATGAGGTAGATCGATGTCGAAAGTCTGGTTCATTACAGGCGCCAACCGTGGCTTTGGTCGAGTGTGGGCGGAAGCCGCACTTAAGCGCGGCGACAGGGTTGCCGCGACGAGCCGGCAGCCTGAGGCCTTGCAGGATCTCGTCACTCAATTCCGCGATGCGGTCCTGCCCCTGCGGCTGGATGTGACCGATCGCGCCGCCGCAATTGCCGCTGTCGGACAGGCTGCCAAAACATTTGGTGGTCTCGACGTTGTCGTCAACAATGCCGGCTACGGCCTTTTCGGTGCGGTCGAAGAAGTCACGGAGCAGCAGGTGCGCGATCAGCTCGAAGTGAATTTCTTCGGTGTGCTGAACGTCACGCAGGCTGTCTTGCCCATCCTGCGCAAGCAGGGGCATGGCCACATCATCCAGGTGTCCAGCATCGGTGGCCTGATGTCCTACCCCAATCTGGGGGCCTATCACGCCTCCAAGTGGGCGGTCGAAGGCCTCACCGAGTCGCTGGCGCAGGAGGTTGCCCCGTTCGGCATCAAAGTGACCTTGGTGGAACCGGGCGGCTATGCCACCGACTGGGGCAGGGGCTCGGCCGTCCACGCCAACCCGGCGCCGCAGTATGACCCTCTGCGCCGTGGCCAGGCAGACATCTGGGCCAACCTGCCCGCGGAGTTCATTGGCGAACCGACGGCGACGGGTCCGGCGATCCTGCAGGTCGTCGATGCCGCCGAGCCCCCGACCCGGATCTTTTTCGGGCTCACCCCAACCAAGACCATCGTGGATATCTACGCCAAGCGCCTCCAGACCTGGAAGGATTGGGAGGCGGTTTCGATAGCGGCCAACGGCCACTGAGGCAGCAGCCTGCGGGGCCTGCCGATTGGCGGCCCCGCACAGGTCAAACGACCGCCACTGACCGCTTCCAATCGGGCATTGAGGTAGCTCCAACGTTCGCCTCCGCTTCGTTTCGTCCTGCGCGGGTCACGCTTTTTTCGTGGTCGGATAGCGGCGCGCGCCGAAGCTGCCACAAGCATTGGTCGGATCGGCTCGGGGTGCCTTGCTTTTGGACGCGCTATGATGCGCAGCAGACAGTTGCGGCGTTGCCCCGGCGAAAGAACGGCAGCTATTGGGAAGTCGCCGAGGCGGCTTGGACGGCCGAAATAGGGCGCTAACCCGCCGCGCCACTCCCCCACGGGCCATGGAAAGCACCCTGCCCATCGATGCGCTCGAAGCCGTGCGCGCCGAAGAAATCGCGCTGCGCCTGGATCAGGTTCGAAGTGCCGCGACCCTGCCGGTAGCTGACGAAATAGGCAAGTGCGGATGACAGGGCCGGCACCGGCGAGCCTGCTTCGGCCGCCCTTGCCACGACACGGCGAAGCGACGGATGTGCCTCCTGCATCAACGAGACGAAAGCCGGCGCCATCAACAGGTTGGTGGCTGCGCCGCCGGCGCCGAAGGCCTCCGCCATCGTATCCAGCAATTGCGAGCGGATGATGCAGCCTGCCCGCCAGATCTTGGCGATGACCGGCATCGGCAGGTTCCAGTTGAATTCCTTCGACGCGCCGCTCATCACCGCGAAGCCTTGCGCGTAGGCGGCGATCTTGCCGGCAAACAGCGCCAGCTCGAGATCGCCGAGCAGGGCGTCCCTGTCTCCGGAAATCCTGCTCACGCCGCCGCCATAGACCTTTTCGGCGGCCAGCCGCTCGTCCTTGATCGACGACAGCACGCGGGCCGCCACAGCCGCCTCGATCGCGGTGGCCGGAATCCCGAGCTGCTGCGCCTCGATCACCGACCATTTGCCGGTGCCTTTCTGGCCGGCGCGGTCGAGGATGATGTCGACCACCGGTTTGCCGGTCTTGGGGTCGTCGGCGGCCAGCACCTTGGCGGTGATCTCGATCAGGTACGAGTTGAGCCTGCCCGTGTTCCACTGGGAAAACACCTCAGCGATTTCTTTCGGTCCCATGCCCAGCCCGTCACGCAAGATGCCGTAGATCTCGGCGATCATCTGCATGTCGGCATATTCGATGCCGTTGTGGATGGTCTTGACGAAATGGCCGGCCCCGTCAGTGCCAAGCCACGCCGCGCAAGGCTCGCCCTTGAACTTGGCCGAGATGGCGGTCAGCACCTTTTCGACGCGCTTCCAGGACTCTTCGGTGCCGCCGACCATGATCGAGGGACCGTGGCGTGCGCCCTCCTCGCCGCCGGACACGCCCATGCCGATGAAGGTCAGGCCCGAATCGGTAAGCTCGGAGAAGCGCCGCATCGTATCGCGGAAATTGGCATTGCCAGCGTCGATGACGATGTCGTTGGCCGACAGCACGCCGCGCAATGCCGTGATCTGCTCGTCGACCGGCTTGCCGGCCAGCACCATGATGATGATCGGCCGCGGCGGCCGGATCGCGGCGGCCAGTTCCTCGAGGCTGTAGCAAGGCACCACCCTATCCCTGAGCGCGCCGGCATTTTCGACAAAGGCATCGGTGCGCGCCGCGGTGCGGTTGAAGACGGCGATGCGGTGCCCCTTCTCGGCGATATTGAGCGCGAGGTTGGAGCCCATCGTGCCAAGGCCGATCAGGCCGATTTCGGCTTTTTCCATCGTTTCTTCCCTGCTTTCGGATCTTGTTGGTTTGAGCCCGCGATTGGGTTGGATGCCCATTCTTGATGACGATGATTGACGGGCCTTCAAGGCCGCGTCAACCGTCTCGCCGAATTGTGTTGCGCAGACCAGCGCCGTCTTCATGGCCGGATATCGATCGGCGCTTCGATCTTCACCATCTCGAAATCCGAGACCAGGATATCGAGCCGCGCTGTCCACCGGCCGGCGACCGGAATGACGAGATCGTCGACGCGCCAGGTGCCGTCGCCGGGCTTCGTCGCAGGGCGTTTTATCGGCTCGATGCCGGAATCGGGCTTTGACAGCACCAGCGTCACCTGCTTGGCGTCGAGCGGGCCGAAATCGCCGCTCATGATGAAGATCGAAGCAGCAACAGGTCCGGTGTGGCCGGGCGCAATGCTGAGATCGGCCATCGCTTGCTGCGTGTGGATATGCACCGATGCCGGCTGTGCCGCGGCGATTGCCAGCGCCCGCGGCGGCGGCGTGAAGCGCCAGCCGGCGCCAACTCCGAAGATCGCCACCACGATCAGCACCTCGATGGCGATCGAGCGGGCCAGCCGCCGCTGGACTTCCGTATTTCCTGCCTCGGCCGAGGCCGTGAGCTTGAAGCGGTTGACGGCGGCGAGCGTGAACAGAAAGACGAGCAGCACGAGCTTGAGCAGCAGCAGCCGGCCATAAGCGGTGTGGACCAGCGCCGACGGCGTTTGCACCTGGATGACGGCGAGCACGATGCCGGCTGCCGCAAGCACGGCCACGACGAACAGGATCGCTCGCGAAAACCGTCGCAGCAATGGCCCGGCTTTGGCCGGCTGCCGTTTCAAGGCAAGACCAAGCGGCGCCAGCGCCCCGGCCCAGACGGCGATACCAGTTCCGTGCAGAAACACCATCGGCCTGGTCAGCCATTGCGGCTCGGCGGCACTGGCATGCCCGCTGGCGGCAAGTGCTGCGCCGACGCCAGCCAGTCCGGCCAAGGCGAGCGGCTTTGCGTCGGCGGGCGGCACGACCAGCGATAATAGGCTGAGGCCGAGCGCCATCAGCGCGATCAGCACCGTCCAGCCGAAGCTGGTGCCCAGCCCGGTCTGCCAGATGACCGGCTGCGCCAGCCGGGCAAGCGGCGCGCCAAGCGCATCCAGCCCCTGCAGGCCGAGCGACAGCGGTGCGGCGGCCAGCCCGCACAGGATTGCCGCGACGATCAGGCGCTGGCCGGATCGCCCGCCTTGCGCCAGCCAGGCCAGCGCAAAGGCACCCCCGACGCCGAAAAACAGGCCGATATATAGAAAAATCTTGCCGATCCAGATCGCCGTTCGAAGCACCCGGTCGACGGCTTCGGAGGCGGCCGGCGCAGCACTCGGTGCGCCGACCGAGAACAGCACCGAGCCACCGACCGGATGCCCGTCGGCGGAGATCACTCGCCAGCTCAGCACATGCGTGCCGGATGTCAGCGCCTGCGGATTGTCGATCTCGACGGTCTGGCCGCTGAGCTGGAAAGAGCTCAGCGGGACCGCCGTGCCGTCGGGCCGCACCAGCGTCAGCACCAGCGGCGAAACCGGCTCGCTGAAGGTCAGCGACATCTGCGACGGGCTCTGCGCCAGCACCGCACCGTCAGCCGGCTCGGCCTTGATCAGCGCCGCATGGGCGAAGGCGGGGTTCGGCGCGGCAATTACGGCGAGCAGCAGGACGGCGGCCAGCAGGCCAGCCACAAGCCGGCCAGAATAGTTGCCGGCCATGCAAGCTTGCCGCAGGAAGGATGCCGCGCTCATCTCACCGCCAAGAGCAGCGGCGCGCTCATCCGCCAAAGCGCGCCGCTGGAGCTCACTTCTTCGGCAGCAGCTTGAGGCCGGGCGCCGGAAATTCCAGCGCGTCCTCAGCCTGCCCGGCCGCCGGAATCTCGATCCAGCGATCGGCAACGCCGTCACATTCCTGCACCACAGGGAAATGCAGCGTCTGGCCTGCCGGCAGGTCGGATGCCAGTGTCGCGCGAAAGACGAATTCGTCGTAGAATTCGTCCGGCAGGCTGCCGGCGCTCCAGTCGACCTCCTTGACGCCGCTGGTCACTGCCTGGCCGTAAAGCTGGTAGGACTTCTCGTATTTGCCGTTCTTGACCTGCAGCGTCCAACCCGGCTTCGGCATCGGTTTGACCGAGAGCACCCCTTCCGGGATCTGCACGCGCAAGGCGGTCGTCGCCTTGCCCTCGCAGCCATGCGGCACCCGAAGAACCGCCTTGTAGGTCGAGCCGACCGCCGCCTCCGGCGTTTCGAGCGTGATGTGGGCGAAGGCCGCGCTGGTCCCGAGGACGAGAAGCGCGCAGCCGGGCAAAAGAGATTTCTTCATGATGCTACCTCTCGAAGCGGCCAAGTCAGTCGTCGTCCTGGGGTGCCGGGCTGCCTATGCCTTGCACGGCGAATTCAATCTGCACGGGCCCGGCTTTCTCGAAGGTCAGCGTGGCGGAGAACATTTCGCCCTCCTTGGGCTGCCGCTTCAAATCCATGAACATCAAATGATAGCCGTTGGGCGCCAATGCGACCTTGCCACCGGCCGGGATTTCGAGGCCGCCGGTGACCGGCCGCATGGTCATGACGCCATTGCTGACGCCCATCTCGTGCAGTTCGGCCTTGGCCGAAATGTCGGAGGTGATCGACAGCAGGCGATCCGGCGCACTGCCGGTGTTGGTGATGGTGAAGTAGCCGCCGGCTACCTTGGCGCCGGCTGGCGTGGCGCGCGACCAGGGGTGCCCGATCTCGAGACCGCCAAGCTTGAACTCATGTGCCAACACCGTCTGGGCGTTGGCGAACAGGAGGGCAAGAACGCAAAGGGCGACGCCGAGACGCTGCTCGAAACTACCCAGTGAGAAGCGCCTGCGGCTGGATGCGGCAGCGCGAAAAGAGTGAGACATGATTGCTCCGTGGATTTTAAGAGATCGCGCCGATGCCGGTCGCGAACGATGTCGATAAACGCGCCGGCCAAGGGTGTGCGCGGCGCAAACCAGAACGGATCAGGCCGTCGCCGGTGGTGCGCGCGGATTGGACGGAGTGCGGGCGCGGGCGAAATCGCGATGCCGGAAGGCCGGCAGGAAAAAGGCGATGGTTTCGACGGAAGGGCTGCGAGACAGGCTCCCGGTGGCATCGGGCGGCGCGTAGACCGCCGAAACGAGGTTGCAGCCAAGCATGCAGCAAGCCGGCATGTGCTGCTGATGCGGATCCCCGGCCGGGAGTTGCGCCGCACCGTCATGGGTGCAGATCGTGTTGCCGAAAGCATCGAATTGCGAGGCGTTCGGCTCGATGCCGGAAGCAAACGCGCCGAACATCGACTGGAGCACGAAAAGCCAGGCCGCGGCGAACGCGACCGGCATGCTCCATCGTCTCCGGCGTATGGTCAAGAACCAGCCTCTTCACGCAGCAACGTCAGCTCTCTAGCACGGAGCCGGCGGCCGGAAAATCGCCAAAACGTTGCTGCGGCAACGCAACACAATCACGCGCGCAGCGGCTGCCTGCCCTCCGGGATCGACGTCAGCAGCGTGTGGCGGGCCGATTTCAGGTGCTTGCGGCAGGCGGCGTCGACCTTGGCGAGATCGCGCGATTTGAGCGCGGCGATATAGGCGAGATGCTCCTGGACCGCGACTTCGTTGCGCTCGCGCTCCTGCGCCTTGTTCCACTGGTAGTGGTAGTGGAAGATCATGGCGATGACGTCGTAGAAATCGACGATGAAGCGGTTGTGCGAGGCGCGGTGGATCAGCCGGTGAAAGCGCTCGTCGAGCTCGGAGAACGCGTTGAAGCGCACGGCGATCTCGCGCGCCAGCAGGCGATGCTCGTCTTCCAGGCTGTCGAGGTCGGCCCAGACCGGGCTGTCCTCGGGCAGAGCGGCAAAGGCGGCGGCCGAGCGCAGTTCGAACATCTCGCGGATTTCGGTCAGCTCCAGCGCGAAGGCGCGGGTAAAGCCTTTCAGCACCCAATGACTGTTGCGGCGCTTCTCGATCAGGCCGAAGCGCGAGAAGCGGATCAGGAATTCGCGCACGCTGGTGGTGCCGACGCCGATCTCGCGCGCCAGTTCGAGTTCGTTGATCTGCATGCCGGCCTCGGCGCCACCGGCAAGCAGCCGCCGCATGAAGGAGCGTTCGATGATCTCGGCCAGCGTGTCGGTCTCTTCCTCGGGAAAAAAATCGTCCGGGCGCGGCTCGCGCAGAACCGTCTTGCTGCGCTTGTTCCAATCGATCAGCCCGGTCTCTTCCATGCGGGCAAGGATGGTGCGGACGGTCGTGCGGCTGACGCCGAGCAGCGTGCCCAGCTCCGGCTCCGAAGGCAGGCTCCTGGTTTCGTCGAGCAGCCTAAGACCGCGATTATAGGCGTCCTTGTATACGTTGTTGCTCTTCGACATCCCCTGCCCCGTGGCGCGCCGGCGTTTGCGGCCGGCGTGAAGCTTTTCTCGCGCATGAAATCGGAATCGCTTCGGAAAACATCATGCGCAACGCTAGTTTTGGTTGTAGAGCCTACGTCGCGCATCCAAAAGACGCGTCGCGCTCTGGCGAAAAAACAATTGACGCAAAAATGTTTTTTCACGATAAAAGACATTATATGTTAAGAGCCGCGTGTCAATCCGCTCGCGCACCCAGGAACATACCCAGGAAGCTCCCGTGAACGCCGCAAACAGCATTCTTCTGTCTCCCGCCGACAATGTCGCGGTCGCCAATGGCCGCATCGAGATCGGCACCGTACTGCCGGGCGGCGCCGCCGCCGCCGCGCTGATCGAGCCGGGCCACAAGGTGGCGATCAAGCCGATTGCCGCCGGCGAAGCCGTGGTCAAATACGCCCAGGCAATCGGCCGTGCCACGCAGGATATCGCGCCCGGCGAGCATGTCCATTCGCACAATCTGGTCTTCGAAAGCGGGCGTTTGCCGGTGGTGCCGCCGAGCGAGGCCGTGCACGCGACCGAGGCCGACCGCGCCCGCACCTTCATGGGCTACCGCCGTGCCGACGGCCGTGCCGGCACGCGCAACTTCATCGGCATTCTCGCCAGCGTCAATTGCTCGGCCACCGTCTGCCATGCCATCGCCGACGCGGCGAACCGCACGCTTCTGCCGCAATATCCCGGCATCGACGGCTTCGTCCCGATCGTCCACGGCCAGGGCTGCGGCATGAGCGCCACCGGCGATGGCATGATGGTGCTGCACCGTACGCTGGCCGGCTATGCACGTCATCCGAATTTCGGCGGCGTGCTGATGGTCGGGCTCGGCTGCGAGGTCAACCAGCTCACCCTCTATGGCCAGAAGGGCGTCGCCGCGGGAAAACGCCATTTCAACATCCAGGAAGCCGGCGGCTCGCGCAAATCGGTCGAGAAGGCGCTGGTCGTGCTGGCCGAGATCGCCGAAGAGGTCGGCAAGCTTCAGCGTGAGCCGATCCCGGTCAGCGAGATCGTCGTCGGCCTGCAATGCGGCGGCTCCGACGGCATGTCCGGCATCACTGCCAACCCGGCGCTGGGTGCGGCCGTCGACATTTTGGCCGGCGTCGGCGGCGTCGGCATCCTCTCCGAAACGACGGAGATCTACGGCGCCGAGCACCTGCTTGCCTATCGCGCCGCAACTCCCGAGATCGCCGCCAAGCTCGACGGCTACGTGAAATGGTGGGAAGACCATGTCGCCAAGCATGGCGCATCCATCGACAACAATCCCTCGCCGGGCAACAAGCGCGGCGGCCTGACCACCATCCTGGAAAAGTCGCTCGGCGCGGTCGCCAAGGGCGGCCAGACGCCGCTCAACGGCGTCTTCGGCTATGCCGAAAAGGTCACCGGGCACGGGCTGGTGTTCATGGACACGCCCGGCTACGACCCGGTCTCGGCCACCGGCCAGGTGGCGGGTGGCGCGAACGTCATCGTCTTCACCACCGGCCGCGGCTCCTGCTTCGGCTGCCGGCCGACGCCGTCGATCAAGGTCGCCAGCAACTCGACCATGTACCACACCATGGAAGAGGACATGGACGTGAATTGCGGCGTCATCGCCTCGGGCGAAAAGACCATTGCCGGCATGGGCCGCGAGATCTTCGAACTGATCGTCGAGACAGCTTCGGGCCGCAAGACCAAGAGCGAGGAATTCGGCTACGGCGACAACGAGTTCGTGCCGTGGCACCTCGGAGCGACGCTCTAAGCCGGACCGCTCGCGGCAGTCGCGAACACCTGACGTGATCGCCAGGTGTCACAGTTCGTACATCCCAAAAAAAGAATGAACATTCCATATTGACTGAGTGATGGAATTAATATTCCATGCGGGATATTGGAGGAGATTGGCAGCGGAGCTCCGACAGAAAGAACTCTTCCGCCCAGCCATTCGAAGCAGGCATCAAACAGCGCTTGCGCCTACCGAGATGATGCATTATCAAAATGCGGTAAATGTTTTTTATTGATAAAGTTCCGTTTCGGCCGCGCCATCCGAATGGAGCTTCCATAACATTCACCGGGCGACTTAGGGAGGACTCCTAATGAAATTCGTGACCAGCATTCTCAATCGCCGCGCCTTCGTGGCACTCACAGCCGCCTCGATGCTTGCCGGCGTGATGCATTCGGCCCCGGCATCCGCGGCCGACGTGACCATTCCGATCATCGTCAAGGACACCACGTCCTTCTACTGGCAGATCGTCCTGGCCGGCGCCCGCAAGGCCGGCAAGGACCTGGGCGTCAACGTGCCGGAGCTCGGCGCCCAGGCCGAGACCGACGTCAACGGCCAGATCTCGATCCTCGAAAATGCCGTCGCCGGCAACCCGGCCGCTGTCGTCATCGCGCCAACCGAAGCCAAGGCGCTCGGCAAGCCGATCGACGAGGCCGCCACCAAGGTCAAGATCATCGGTATCGACTCCGGTGCCGACTCCAAGGCCTTCACCTCGTTCCTGACCACCGATAACATTCAGGGCGGCCGCGTCGCCGCTGACGGCCTTGCAGCAGCCATCGGCGAAGCCAATGGCGGCAAGGTCGAGGGCGACGTCGCCCTGATCACCGCGCTTCCGGGCGCCGGCTCGCTCGAACAGCGCGCCCAGGGTTTTAAGGAACAGCTCGCCGCCAAATATCCGGGCCTCAAGCTGGTCGCCGACAAATACGCCGACGGCCAGGCCACCACCGGCCTCAACATCGCCACCGACCTGATTACCGCCAACCCCAACCTCAAGGGCATCTTCGCCTCCAACCTGATCATGGCGCAGGGCGTCGGTCAGGCGATCGCCGAGAACAGCCTCGCAGGCAAGGTCGGGCTGGTCGGCTTCGACAGCGACGAGAAGCTGATCAAGTTCCTCAATGACGGCGTCATTTCGGCGCTCGTCGTCCAGGATCCGTACCGGATGGGCTATGACGGCATCAAGACGGCGCTTGCCGCCTCGAAGGGCGAGAAGGTCGAAGCCAATGTCGACACCGGCGCCAACCTGGTCACCAAGGCCAACATGAAGGATCCGAAGATCGACGCGCTGCTCAACCCGAAGCTCGACTGAGCATCGCCGCTGTGAACTGTTTCCGGGGCCTTTTCGCCCCGGAAACATCCCACTCGTGCCAATCGCGAGGCCAATCTTTGGGGGCCAATTTGGGAGGATTGTCATGATGTCGACGGCGCAGGAACTCCATCCGGCCCCAACGCTTGAACCGGGCAGGACCATCCTCGAACTCTGCGGGCTGGAAAAGCGCTATCCCGGCACCCACGCGCTGAAGCCGGTCGACCTCGCCTTCAAGGCCGGCGAGATCCACGCCATCGTCGGCGAGAACGGCGCCGGCAAATCCACCCTGATCAAGCTTCTGACCGGCGTCATGCCGCGCACCTCCGGCGACGTCATCTGGGAGGGCAAGCCTGCCGCATTGGCGACGCCGCATGAGGCGATGGCGCTCGGCATCAATGCCGTGCATCAGGAAGTCGTCCTGTGCCGCCATCTCACCGTCGCCGCCAACATGTTCCTCGGCGAGGAGGATTCCCGTTTCGGTATCCTGCAGCAGCGGGCGATGGTCAGGCAGGCGCAGAAGATCATCGACGATCTCGGCTTCGACCTGCCGGCGCATGTCAAGCTGGGTGACCTGACCATCGGTCAGCAGCAGTTGATCGCCGCCGCCCGCGCCACCGTGCGCGGCACCAAATTCCTGATCTTCGACGAACCGACCGCCTACCTCACCCGCAAGGAGGCCGACCAGCTGTTCACGCTGATCCGCCGGCTGAAGGGCGAAGGCGTCACCATCATCTACATCAGCCATCGCATGGAAGAAGTGTTCGAGCTCGCCGACCGCGTCTCGGTGCTGCGCGACGGCACGCTGGTCGGCACCAGGAATATCGCCGAGACCAATGACGCCGAGCTGGTCAAGATGATGATCAACCGCTCGATCGAGCAGGTCTACCACAAGGAGCATTTCACCCCGGGCGCGATGCTTGTAGAAACCAGGAACCTGTCCGGCAAGGGTTTCGAAAATGTCTCGATGTCCGTCCGCGCCGGCGAGATCGTCGGCCTCTACGGGCTGATCGGCGCCGGCCGCAGCGAGTTCGTCACCACGCTCTATGGCCGCCACCGCAAGGCGGCCGGCCAGATCCTCTGGGAGGGCAAGGAGGTCAAGGTCAATTCAGAACATGACGCGATCAGGCTCGGCATGGCGCTGGCCCCGGAAAGCCGCCGCGACCAGGGCCTCTGCCTCAACCTGCCGGTCGGGCTCAACCTCAATCTGCCGATCTACAAGCGCATCTCAAGCAATCTGCTGATCTCCCGCGCGCAGGAAAAAGCCCAGGCCGATCGCCAGATCGCCGACCTGCGCATCAAGACGCCGACGCGAAGTGCGCTGGCCTCCAGCCTGTCCGGCGGCAATCAGCAGAAGATCGTCATCGGCAAATGGCTCGCGCACGGCGCCAAGCTGTTCATCTTCGACGAGCCGACCGTCGGCGTCGATGTCGGCACCAAGGCCGAGATCTACCGCCTGTTTGGCGCGCTGTTATCCAAGGGCGCCGGCATCATCCTGATCTCGTCCTACCTGCCCGAGGTCTATGAGCTCGCCGACACGCTGCACGTGTTCCGGCGCGGCAAGCTGGTGGCCACGCATGGGTTTCATACCGCTGATCACGAGGAGATCCTCACCCAGGCGCTGGCCGAGAAACAAGAAAGACCGGGAGGACGGATATGAGCACCGAGGCGATCGCTGCCGAAAGGCCGAAACGCAACTACAACGCCCTGTTCGGGCTGACACTGCTGGCACTGCTGGTTCTTTTGTGGATCATCTTGTCGGTGGCGACGCCGAGCTTCGCCTCGGCCAACAACATCTCGAACCTGTTGCGGCAAGGGTCGATGATCGCCATCCTGGCGGTCGGCCAGACCTTCGTCATCATCACCGGCGGCATCGACCTTTCCGTCGGCGCCGTTGTCGGCTTCGCCACCGTCATCGTCGCGATGCTGATCAACGCCGGCACACCGGTTTTCCTAGCCATCCTGATTACCTTGCTGGTCGGCGTCGCCATTGGCATGTTCCATGGCTTCGGCATCGTCAAGATGGGCTTGCCACCCTTCATCATCACCCTGGCGACGCTGACCTCGCTGCGCGGCATCGGCCTGTTGATGACCAACGGCAACTCGATCTCGATCAACAACGACGCCTTCCAGACGTTCTCGCGCAGTTCCTTCGTCGGCGTCCCCAATCTGTTCTGGATGGTGATCCTGGTCGGCATTCCGGCCTACATCTTCCTGCACCACAGCCGCTGGGGCCGTTACCTGTTCTCGGTCGGCTCCAACGCCGAGGCATCGCGTCTGTCGGGCGTCAACGTCCAGCGCACAATCTACATGGCCTATACGTTGTCGGGGCTGTGTGCGGCCTTCGTCGGCGTGCTGCTCGCGTCGCGCATCGGCATCGGCAATCCGACGCAGGCCGAGGGCTGGGAATTGCAGGCGATCGCTTCTTCGGTGATCGGCGGCACGTCGCTGTTCGGCGCTGTCGGCTCCGTGCACGGGCCGCTGCTCGGCGCCTTCATCCTTGCCACCATCAACAACGGCGCCAATCTGCTCAACGTCAACGCCTTCTGGCAGCGCATCATCACCGGGGTGCTGATCATCGTCATCGTCTATTTCGACGGGCTGCGCCGCCGCGGCAAATAGATCGCCCCCTAACAGCCGCCGGCCTCGCAACAGCAGAGCCGGCGGTGCCATGAACCGACTGGATTGAAGCATGAAAGCCGTCGTCTGCCGCTCGCCCGGCGAACTTGTCCTGGAAGATCGCCCGGCGCCTGGCGCGCCGCCCTCGGGCTGGGCGCTGGTCGCGGTCAACCATGTCGGCATCTGCGGCACCGATTATCACATTTTCGACGGCAAGCACCCGTTCCTCGCCTATCCCCGCATCATGGGCCACGAGGTTTCGGGCACCGTGATCGAGGTTGGCGAGGGCGTCGATCTCACCGTCGGCGAGCCGGTGATCGTCAATCCCTATCTCGCCTGCGGCAAATGCATCGCCTGCCGGCAAGGCAAGCCGAATTGCTGCGTCAGGATCGAGGTGCTCGGTGTCCATCGCGACGGCGCCATGTGCGAGCAGATCCTGGTGCCGGCGCAAAATCTTTATCCGGCAAACGGCCTGTCGCTGGGCGATGCGGCAGCCGTCGAATTCCTGGCGATTGGCGCCCATGCCGTGCGGCGCTCGCTGGCTGATCCAGGTGCGCGCACGCTGGTCATCGGCGCCGGCCCGATCGGGCTCGGCACGGCGCTGTTCGCCCGCATCGCCGGGCTCGACGTGACGCTGCTCGACATGAGTGCCGAGAGGCTGGGTTTCGCCGAAAGCGAACTCGGCTTCGCGACCCTCAACGGCTCGCAGGGCGCCGCCGCTGATCTGGTGCGGCAGGCGACCGACGGCGATGGTTTTGACGCGGTCTTCGACGCCACCGGCAACACCCAGTCGGTGCAGTCGGCCTTCGCCCATGTCGCGCATGGCGGCACGCTGGTGCTGGTCAGCGTCGTCAAGGACGACATCGCCTTTTCCGATCCCGAATTCCACAAGCGCGAGATGATGCTGATCGGCAGCCGCAACGCTCTGCGCGCCGATTTCGACCATGTCGCCGCTTCAATCCGCAACGGTGCGGTGCCGCTGGCAAAGCTAGTCACCCACCGCACCACGCTTGGCGAGACGCCGCGCGACCTCGCCCGCTGGGCACATGAGAAATCCGGGCTGATCAAGGCGGTCATCCAGGTCGGATGACACAACGATAGCCGCGTCTCAAAGCGCCGACAGTTTGAGTTCGATGCGCTCGGCCGGGAAGCGCGACTCCGAAAACTGGATCGGCTGACCGTCGGGCGTGACGTTGACGGCGACCGTCACCAGCACGATGGCGCCGGGCTGCAGGTCGAGGTCGGCAAGGTCGGCGGCATCGGCATGGCGCGCCGACAGCACGGTCGATTGCCGGAGATAGTCGTCGATGCCGAAACGTGCCAGCGATGCCGTGATCGAACCGGTTTCTGCCATGGCAGCATCGATGCCGGCAAAGCGCCTGGCATCGAACCAGCCGGCAGCGCGGGACACCGGCATTCCATCGGCTTCGCCCCGCGTTTCCAGGCGTATCACGTCGGCCCCCTGCGCAAGGCCTAAGCCCTCTGCGACACGACGGTTGGCCGGCTCGACCGATGAGGCGAGCAAGGTGATATGCCGCTCGGACGCCTGTCCTTGCAATCCCTCGGAAAAGCGGGTGCGGGCGCCGATCGGATAGGACAGCCGCTTTCGCGACAGCACGAAGGTGCCACGCCCTTGCTCCGCCTTGAGCACACCCTCCTGCACCAGGGCTGCGATAGCGCTGCGCACCGTATGGCGGTTGACGCCATAGCGTTCGGCAAGTGCCACCTCCGGCGGCAGCGCGGCATTCTCGGGAAAATCGCCGACGGCGATCGAGTGCAGGATCTGGTCGGCGATCTGCCGCCATAGCGCGACACCGCTGCGCCGCTCGATGCTGTTTGCTTGCCCGATCATTTCCCGCCCCAATCTTTGCGCCGACCTTTTGGCCCGTGTCACGTACACGTCATAGACACGCGCTAGATAATAGATATAATTTGTATAGTTGTCTATATCAATCGACAAATGCACGCAGACGAGGAGTAGCGGCCATGCGAGGACGGGAAGCGCGAGAGCAGGCCGAGCGCAAGGCCGTAATGGCGACGCTGGCGCAATCGGCCGGGGACGACATTGTCCGCCTCTGGGACGAAGCCGGCCTGCCTTGTGAAGCGGAACTTCTGCGTGGCCCCGAAACCGGCCTGGTTACCGTGCGCGGCCGCATCGGCGGCGGCGGCGCGCCGTTCAATGTCGGCGAGGCGACGGTCACCCGTGCCACGGTGCGGCTTGCGTCCGGCCATGTCGGCCACTGCTATGCGCTCGGCCGCGACAAGCAGAAGGCAAGGCTGGCAGCAATCGCCGATGCGCTGTGGCAGGACCCGGCCCACCGCAACGGGGTCGAGACCAGGCTCGTCGCGCCCTTGCAGGCGGCACTGGCCAAGGCCCGTGACCAGCGCCGCGCCGAGACGGCGGCGACCAAGGTCGATTTCTTCACAATGGTGCGCGGAGAAGACTGATGGACCTCGCCACTCAATCGATCGAAGGCGGCTTCGCCGATCCGGTATTCAACGCGCAGACCGTATTCCGCGCTGTGATGGACGCGATGGCGCGGCCGGGCAGCGTGCAGCCCTTGCCGGCCCTCGCCCACCCCCCCGTGCCGCTGTCGGCCACCGCCGGTGCCATTGCTCTGGCGCTGTGCGACAACGACACGCCGCTCTGGCTCGACCCGGCTTTGCAGGGGTCGGCGGCGGTGAAATCCTGGCTTGGCTTCCATACCGGCGCGCCGCTGGCCAACACCCCGGCCGACGCGCATTTCGCGCTGATTGCCACGCCGGCCGAGATGATGGCGCTCGACGGGTTTTCGCAAGGCACCCAGGATTATCCCGATCGTTCGACGACGCTGATCCTTGAGGTCGGCGATCTCGTCTCCGGCGCTCCGCTGCTGCTCGAAGGCCCGGGCATCGAGAAGACGGCGACGATCGCGCCGGCGCAAATGCCGCGTCATTTCGTCGAGCAATGGAAGCAGAACAATCAGCGCTTTCCGCGGGGTGTCGACATCATCCTCGCCACGTCCGACGCAATTGCCTGCCTGCCGCGCACGACGCGCATTAAGACGATGGAGGCGTAGGATGTATGTCGCGGTAAAAGGCGGTGAAGCAGCCATCCGCAACGCCCACAAATTGCTCGCCGACCGCCGGCGCGGCGATCGCTCGGTGCCCGCACTTCGGCTCGACCAGATCGTCGAGCAGCTGGCGCTCGGCATCGACCGGGTGATGAGCGAAGGTTCGCTCTACGACAGGGAATTGGCGGCACTCGCCATCGTCCAGGCGCGCGGCGACATGATCGAGGCGATCTTCCTGGTTCGCGCCTATCGCACGACGCTGCCGCGCTTCGGCTATACCAGGGCGATCGAAACCGGCTCGATGCTGGTCGAACGGCGCGTGTCGGCGACCTACAAGGACCTGCCCGGCGGGCAGTTGCTCGGCCCGACTTTCGACTACACCCACCGGCTGCTCGATCCCGAGCTTGCCGCCGGCGGCGAAGTCGCCGAACCGGAGCAGCGTGCAGGCGAAGCGGAGGCGATGCCGCGCGTCTCGGCCATCCTCGCTCGCGAAGGCCTGATCGAACCCGACGGCGACATGCCCGGGGATCATGTCCCCGGCGACATCACCCGCGAGCCGCTCGAATTCCCGATGGCGCGTGATATCCGCCTGCAGGCGCTGTCGCGCGGTGACGAGGGGTTTCTGCTGGCGCTCGGCTATTCCACCCAGCGCGGCTATGCGCGCAACCATCCTTTCGTCGGCGAGGTTCGTATCGGCGAGGTCGAACTGGAACTGGACGTGCCGGAACTGCCCTTTGCCGTGCCGCTCGGCAGCATCCGCGTCACCGAATGCCAGATGGTCAACCAGTTCAAGGGCTCGGCCAAGGCGCCGCCGCAATTCACCCGCGGGTACGGCCTCGTCTTCGGCCAGAGCGAGCGCAAGGCGATGGCCATGGCGCTATGCGACCGCGCTCTTCGTGCAACCGAATTCGGCGAAGATGTCGTCGCCGCCGCGCAAGACGAAGAGTTCGTCATCTCGCATTCCGACAATGTCCAGGCGACCGGCTTCGTCGAGCATTTGAAGCTGCCACACTATGTTGATTTTCAGGCCGAGCTCGACCTCGTGCGCCGCATGCGCGCCGCGCACGACGCCCGCGAAAACGCCGGCAAGGCCGAAGAGAAGAGGGAGGCCGCCGAATGACCGGACAACCGACCGACATCGCCACCTACAACTTCGCCTATCTCGACGAGCAGACCAAGCGGATGATCCGCCGCGCCATCCTCAAGGGCATTGCCATCCCCGGCTATCAGGTGCCGTTCGCGTCGCGCGAAATGCCGATGCCCTATGGCTGGGGCACCGGCGGCGTGCAGGTCACCGCTTCGATCATCGGCCCGGACGATGTACTCAAGGTCATCGACCAGGGCGCCGACGACACCACCAATGCGGTTTCGATCCGCGCTTTCTTCAAGAAGGTCGCCAATGTCGCCGTCACCACCGAGACGGCCAAGGCGACCATCATCCAGACGCGCCACCGCATCCCTGAATATCCGCTGAGTGCCGGTCAGGTGCTGGTCTATCAGGTGCCGATCCCCGAGCCGCTGCGCTTCCTCGAGCCGCGCGAGACCGAGACGCGCAAAATGCATGCGCTGGAGGAATACGGCCTCATGCATGTGAAGCTCTACGAGGACATCGCCAAGCACGGCCGCATCGCCACCACCTACGCCTACCCGGTCAAGGTCGAGGGCCGCTATGTCATGGACCCCTCGCCGACGCCGAAATTCGATAATCCGAAGATGCATCGTTCGCCGGCTTTGCAATTGTTCGGCGCCGGCCGTGAAAAGCGCATCTATGCACTGCCGCCCTTTACCGAGGTGGTCAGCCTCGACTTCGAGGATCATCCCTTCGAAGTGCAGACCTTCGACCAGCCCTGCGCGCTGTGCGCGGCCGAGAACGTCTATCTCGACGAGGTCATCCTCGACGACCATGGCGGCCACATGTTCGTCTGCTCCGATACCGATCATTGCGAGAAGCGGCGCGCCGAAGGCCATCGCGGCCACCTCGCGCCCGAGACCCATCTTGCCCCAGGAAAAATGGAGCCAGCTGAATGACCGACGCACCGCTGCTGCGCGTTTCGGCGCTGTCCAAATTCTACGGCGCGCGCGTCGGCTGCGAGAACGTCACCTTTGACCTGTGGCCGGGCGAGGTGCTGGCGGTGGTTGGCGAATCCGGTTCCGGCAAGACGACTTTGCTCAACTGCCTGTCGACTCGGCTGCTGCCCAGCTCCGGCACCGCCAGCTACCGCATGCGCGACGGCCAGTTCCGTGAGCTTTACCGCATGAGCGAGGCCGAGCGCCGCTTCCTGATGCGCACCGACTGGGGCTTTGTCCATCAGAACCCCGCCGACGGGCTGCGCATGACGGTGTCGGCCGGCGCCAATGTCGGCGAACGGCTGATGGCGGTCGGCGACCGCCACTATGGCAGGATCCGCGCGACGGCGGTCGACTGGCTGTCGCGCGTCGAGATCGACGAGGACCGCATCGACGACGAGCCGCGCGCCTTCTCCGGCGGCATGCGCCAGCGCCTGCAGATCGCCCGCAACCTGGTCACAGGGCCGCGGCTGGTGTTCATGGACGAGCCGACCGGTGGCCTCGACGTTTCGGTACAGGCACGCCTGCTCGATCTGCTGCGGGGGCTGGTCACCGATCTCGGCCTGGCGGCCATCGTCGTCACCCACGATCTCGCCGTGGCGCGGCTGTTGTCGCAGCGCATGATGGTGATGAAGGACGGCCGTGTTGTCGAAAGCGGCCTCACCGACCGCGTCCTCGACGATCCGCGCGCGCCCTACACCCAGTTGCTTGTCTCCTCGATTCTGCAGGTGTGACGATGATTGCTCCGGCGTACCCCCCTCTGGCCTGCCCTCTTTGGCATCGCTTGGCATCTCCCCCTCAAGGGGAGAGATTGGCTATCACTCCCGGTTTCGCCATCCTACAACGTTGCAGAACGAGCGAGATAGTCAGGCTGCCCATCTCCCCCCTTGAGGGGGAGATGGCCGGCAGGCCAGAGGGGGGTGTTGGCCCGCAAACGACTGGCGAATGGAGCACCCTCTGATGGCAACCCCGCTCGTCGTCTCCGATGTCGCCAAGAGCTTCACCATGCATCTGCGCGACGGCATCAAACTGCCTGTCGTCGCCGGTGTCTCTTTCGCGATCAGGGCCGGCGAATGCTCCGTGCTCGGCGGCCCGTCCGGCGCCGGCAAGAGCTCGATCCTGAAAATGCTCTACGGCAATTATGCCGTCGACGCAGGCCAGATCATCGTCCAGCACGAGGACGGGCTCATCGATCTCGCCACGGCCAGCCCGCGCACCGTGCTAGCCGTGCGCCGGCTCACGATCGGCTATGTCAGCCAGTTCCTGCGCACCGTGCCGCGCGTCTCGGCGCTCGATGTCGTCGCCGAACCGCTGGTCGAGCGCGGCGAGGAGCGCGAAGCCGCGCGCGGCAAGGCACGCGACTTGCTGGCCCAATTGAACCTGCCGGAAAAACTCTGGGCGCTGCCGCCGGCGACGTTCTCCGGCGGCGAACAGCAGCGCGTCAACATCGCGCGCGGCTTCATCACCGAGCATCCGATCCTGCTGCTCGACGAGCCGACCGCTTCGCTTGATGCGAAGAACCGGGACGTGGTGATTTCCCTGATCGCCGCCAAGAAGGCGGCGGGCGTCGCTTTGCTCGGCATCTTCCACGATTACGACGTGCGCGAAGCCGTCGCCGATCGCATCATAGACGTGACCGCCTTCGCCGCTGGGAAAATCGCCGCATGACCAGGAAATTGTCGGAGGCCCCGCTGGTCCACGAGACGGCGGAGATCGAGAACTCGACGCTCGGCCGCTGGACCGAGATCGCCGACCGAAGCCGGGTTTCGGAAAGCATGATCGGCGACTATTCCTACATGATGCAGGACTGCAGCGTCTGGTGCGCGACAATCGGCAAATTCGCCAACATCGCCGCCAGCGTCCGCATCAATGCCACCAATCATCCGACCTGGCGGCCGACGCTGCACCATTTCACCTATCGCGCCTCCGACTATTGGGACGACGCCGAGCACGAGAGCGAATTCTTCGCTCAGCGCCGCGCCAAACGCGTCACCATCGGCCACGACACCTGGCTCGGCCATGGCTCGACCGTCCTGCCCGGCGTCACCGTTGGCGACGGTGCGGCGGTCGGTGCCGGCGCAGTGGTATCGAAGGACGTCGCTCCCTACACCATCGTCGGCGGCGTACCGGCCAAGCCGATCCGCGAGCGCTTCGACCGCCGCACCGCGGAGCGCTATCAGGCGCTCGCCTGGTGGGATTGGGATCATGCAAGGCTGCGCGCCGCGCTCGACGATTTCCGGGAGCTGTCGGCGGAGGCTTTTCTGGAGAAGTATGGTGGCTAAGGATCGTGAATGGTAATGGCGGGCAGCGAATAAATTTCGAGGCTCAGGAAAGCCTTTCTTATCACCATTCACCATTCGAGCTTCTCGCGCCGAGTTGATCCCGCCCCGCTCCAGGCTGTGGGCGGTAACAAAACTGACATCAATCAGACACCGCAGGTTCACGTAGCTGCGCTAGCGAGGGTTAACAGACCTTCAATTGCGATTGGACTGGAGCCTGCACCATGTCAGCTACGCTCGAAATCCGCGGCGTCACCCGCCGGTTCGGCAAGAACACCGCCGTCAGCAATGTTCACATCTCGATCCCGCAAGGACAGATGGTCGGCGTCATCGGCCGCTCCGGCGCCGGCAAATCGACCCTTCTGCGCATGATCAACCGCCTCATCGATCCCAGCCAGGGATCCATCCTGTTCGACGGCGTCGAGGTTTCCGGGTTGCGCGGCTCGCCGCTCCGGCGTTGGCAACGCGACTGTGCCATGATCTTCCAGCAGTTCAATCTGGTGCCGCGCCTCGATGTGCTGACCAATGTGCTGCTCGGCCGGCTCAACCACCGCTCGACCCTGTCCAACCTGTTCGGCATGTTCTCCCGCAACGAATGCGCCGAGGCGGTTGCAGCCCTCGAGCGCCTGGACATCGCCCGCACCGCGCTGCAGCCCGCCGGCACGCTTTCCGGCGGCCAGCAGCAGCGCGTTGCGATCGCGCGTGCCATGATGCAGCAGCCGAAGGTGTTGCTCGCCGACGAGCCGATTGCCTCGCTCGATCCGCTCAACGCCAAAGTGGTGATGGATTCGCTGCAGGATATCAATTTGCGCGAGGGTATCACCGTCATCACCAATCTGCATACGCTGGATACGGCGCGCAACTATTGCAACCGCATCATCGGCATGGCCGCCGGCAAGGTCGTCTTCGACGGCCCGCCCGAAGACCTCAATCGCGAGGCGGTGCGCATGGTCTATGGCGCCGACAGCAATGGCGGCGAAATCTCCGAGGCCATCACCTCGACCAGTGTCGCCATCAAACAGAAAATCGCTGCATCCGCCGGACCGCTCGAGCCAGCGTTTCCTGGTTATTGAGAACGGCCTGATCGCCGCCCGCGTCAAAGGCACTCGTCAAAATTCGATCGCAACCGGCGCGAGGCCGGATCAAAGGAGAGAGACCCAATGTTCAGGAAGATGGTTTTTGGCGCGGTTTCATTGCTCGCCATCGCGGCCAGTGCCGCTCACGCCCAGGATATCAAGGAATTCCGCATCGGTATCCTTGGCGGTGAAAATGAAGCGGACCGGCTGCGCAATTTTCAGTGCCTCGCCGATCACCTGACGTCCGAATTCGGCTTCGAGAAGGTCTCGCTGTTCCCGGCCGCCGACTACGACGGCGTCATCCAGGGCCTGCTCGGCGGCACGCTCGATTTCGCCGAGCTTGGTGCGTCGGGCTATGCCAGCGTCTACCTCAAGGATCCGAACGCGGTGACCCCGATCCTCACCACCCAGCAGACCGACGGTGCGACCGGTTATTATTCGATAGGCCTGGCGCTGAAGTCGTCCGGCATCACCGACATCAAATCGGCCAAGGGCAAGAAGCTCGGTTATGCCGACCCGGATTCGACGTCGGGCTATCTGATCCCGCTGACCCAGATCCCGAAGGACACCGGCGCTTCGAACGAAACCTTCTTCGCCTCGACCCAGTTCAATGGCGGCCACGAGAACAACCTTCTCGCCGTCCGCGACGGCAAGGTCGACGTGGCGGTTGACGACTCCTCGGGCATCGGCGACTTCAAGAACGGTTACACGTCCGGCACCTTCCACAAGGAAGTCGCCAAGGGCGCCGTCGACCCCAACGACTTCGTCGAAGTCTGGCGCTCCGGCCTGATCCCGAATGGCCCGCTGGTCGTGCGCACCGCGCTCGGCGGCGATATGAGCGCCAAGCTCGCCAACTTCTTCACCAGCTTGCCGGCCAAGGACAAGCCTTGCTTCGAAGCCATCGAAGGCGGCGATTTCACTGGCTACGTTCCAGTGAAGCCGGACTTCTACAGCGTCATCGTCGAAGCCCGCAAAGCCGCGATCGGCGGGTGAATGCAATTGAAAAGGGCGGCCTTACCAGCGCCGCCCTTTTTGCATGCCGATCATGACCATCTCAGCCACGATCCGTTCAGACGCGACCCGGCGGACGGCCGACACCTGGCGACGCCAGACGTCCTTGCGCCGGTTCTACACCGCGCTCGGCATCGGCTTGCTGCTTGTTGCCATGTGCACAGCCATGTGGTTCGCCGACGAGGCCAATGCCGGACATTTCTTCGATCGGCTGCCGCACATACTGGATTTCCTTAGCTGGCTTGTTCCCAAGGACTGGAATGACGTCTGGCGCGCGCTGTTCGACATCGCATCGCCGCACGACAAAGGCAGCCAGGAGTTCAACTTCCCGCTTGGCCGCGTCTATCTCTGGCGCGGCTTTTATCTACCCGAATATTTCGAGCTGATGCTCACCACGCTCAACGTGGCGCTGGTTTCCACTTTCATCGGCTTCGTCTTTGCGGTGCCCTTCTCCTTCATCGCGGCGCGCAACTTGACGCCCAGTCCGGTGCTCAGGCTCGTCGTCAAGCGCTTCATGGAACTGCTTCGCGCCTTCCCGGAGATCGTCATTGCCGGCCTGTTCGCAGCCATCCTCTCGACCGGCCCGGTCGCAGCCATCATCGCCATCGGCCTGCATTCGATCGGCGCCCTCGGCAAGCTCTTCTACGAGATCAACGAAAACATCGACATGCGCGCCGAAGAAGGCCTGCGCGCCGTCGGCGCCAACTGGTTCGAGCGCATGCGCTTCGCTGCCCTGCCGCAGGTGCTGCCCAATTTCACGTCCTACACGCTGCTCAGGATCGAGATCAATGTCCGCATCTCGACCATCATCGGCGCGGTCGGGGGTGGTGGCATCGGCGAGGAGCTGAAGCTCTCCATCTCGCGCGGCTTCGGCGCCAAGACGCTGGCTCTGGTGCTGCTGTTGTTCACCACCATCTTCCTCGTCGATCAGTTCTCTGCCTGGCTTCGCCGCAAGCTCGTCGGCGAGCAGGCTTTCATGATGGGCGCCTGAGCATGGCCGCAATGACCGCCGATGAGATGCAGTCGATCGAGGAGCGCTTCCCCCATGTGTTCCGGCGGCCCCTGTACAAACGCTTCGGCCCGCTGGTCCTGTTCGCCGGCATCCTGCTCTACCTCGTCTACACCTTGTGGTTCTTCAGCCTGCCGCAAGTTCTGAGGGAATCCCACTGGGAGCGCCTGCCGCTCTTTCTGACGCAATGGATCAGCTACGATCTGCAGCCGGAATTCCGTTTCGATCAGCCTCAGATCACGCCCAAATACCCGCGTTTTTCCGCGCTCGGCGAAGATCCTCATCCCGACTGGGTCATCACCAGTGCGAACGGCTCCTACACCATTCTGATCGACGGCCGGGCCAAATCGGTTACCTTCGACAAGACCGAGGCGATGCTGGTCGCCAATGGCCAGACGGTGCCGGTGTCCTTGGCCAGCGGCAAGCCGGTGATATCCGGCCTGGTGCCGGACTGGATCACCGCACACGACGACGAAATCGTCGCCAGGATGGGCTTTGCCGGCGAGGTCCGCATAACCGTCGATCGCGTCAAGGTCCGCAAGCGCTTCCTCGGCTGGGCGAATTTCGTCTTCGACACACGCTCGCCCTTCTTCGGCAAGTCGCCCGGCGAGGTGGTCTCGTTGCTGATGTCCGGACCCCAGCTCAAGCCGGGCACATCTAACATCACGCTGGCCGCCGACAATATCTGGTACAACGCCCAGTGGCAGCATGGCGATGTCTGGACGAAGCTGTCCCAGACCATCGTCATGGCATTTCTCGGCACCTTGCTCGGCGGCATCGTCGCCTTCCCGCTCGCCTTCTTTGCCGCCCGCAACATCACCCCGAGCGGCGTGATCAGTCAGGTGCTCAAGCGCTTCTTCGATTTCATGCGTTCGGTCGACATGCTGATCTGGGCGCTGTTCTTCACCCGCGCCTTCGGCCCGGGCCCGCTTGCCGGCAGCGCCGCGATCTTCTTCACCGAGATCGGCACGCTCGGCAAAGTCTATTCGGAAGGCCTCGAGAACATCGACGACAAGCCGCGCGAGGGCATCCAGTCGACCGGCGCCAACGGCTTGCTGGTGCAGCGCTATGGCGTGCTGCCGGAAGTGATTCCGGTCTTCATCAGCCAGACGCTCTACCAGTGGGAATCCAACACCAGGGGCGCAACGATCATCGGCGCTGTCGGTGCCGGCGGTATCGGCCTGAAGCTTTGGGAAGCGATGCGCACCAACTCCAACTGGGCCAATGTCTTCTACATGGTGCTCTTGGTCCTGCTCGTCGTTTTCATCTTCGACAACATTTCCAATTTCCTGCGCCGCCGCTTGAGCAGGACGATCCACGACTACAACAGGATCCAGGCCGGCCAGGGGTGACGGCCGCGTTGCGCCGGCGGCAGTTAGGCCGCCTTCTTCCAGCCGCTCCTGATGTGCCTGTAGCCGTCGCGGTAAACAGCTTCCGGGCCTTCGGAAAAGTCGCGCCACACCTTGGTGGCCGCGGCCAGATCCTTCAGCGAGCGGCCGAACGCCTCGATCGTCAGCCAATCGTCATAGTCGCTCTCGCGGATGGCGGAGAAAGTCTCCTTCCAGGGGATGTGACCGCGGCCCGGCACGCCGCGGTCGTTCTCCGAAATGTGGATATGGACGACGTTCTTGCGGTTGCGTGTATAGGCGCCGATCGGGTCGGCCTCTTCGATGTTGGCATGGAAGGTGTCGTACATCGCCTTGATGTGCGGCCGGTCGATCGCGTCGATATGCTCCGACAAATCGTCCATCGTGTTGAGCAGATAGCATTCGAAGCGGTTGAGCGCCTCCAGCCCGATGGTGACGCTCTTGTTGCCGGCATGGTCGCCAATAGCGCGTTGCGAAGCGATCGAACGTTTTTTCTCGGCCGCCGTCGGCCCGCTGCCCGAGAAGGCCCCGAGCGTCGAATGCAACGGGCCGCTCAACGTGTCTGCGCCAAGCGCCTGCGCGCAGTCGATCGCCCATTTCATGTAGTCGATACCGGCCTTGCGCGTCGAGGCATCCGGCGAGATCAGGTTCATCGCCGGATCGCCCATGGCCGAGACGGCGGTGCGTTGCAGCCCGATTCGGTCGAGCAGATCACCGAGCTTCTTGTAGCCGTCCGGCGCGCCGGAGAAGACCGGTATTTCGACGCCGTCGAAGCCGGTCGTCTTGATGTCTCTCAACAGCGGCTCGTGTTTTTTCGACACGGCCGTCGTCCACAACAGCATGCACATGCCGATCTTCATCGACGCCCCTCCCTTCATTCGCTCGATCGCCCCCGAGGAGTGGTAGATTCAGGTCAGGCCGAGCCGAAAATGGTAGGTTCCGAGAACCGGAGCGGAGCGTACTTTTGGTACGTGAGCACCGGAAGCGCAGGAAAACTGCCATTTTCGGCTCGGCCTGACCTGAATATCACCACCCCTTCAAAGCTTCGTCCACGCCCCATTCTTCTTAGACGACTTCACGCAGGCTTCGATGAAGGCCATGCCTTCGACGCCGTCTTGCACGGTTGGGAAGACGACATCCTTAGCCGGCTTGCCGCCCGTCCGGCGCGCCGCACGAATAGCCCGCGCGGCTTCCTGGTAGATGTTGGCGAAACCTTCGAGATAGCCTTCCGGATGCCCTGGCGGGACGCGGCTGACGCGCCCCGCGACGGGGAGCGCGCCGGCGCCATTTCGGGTAATCAACTGCTTCGGCTCGCCGAACGGCGTGTACCAGAGATAGTTCGGGTCGGCCTGCACCCATTCGAGCCCGCCCTTCGAGCCGTAGATACGCAATTTCAGCCCGTTCTCGTGGCCGGGCGCCACCTGGCTGGCCCAGACCATGCCCTTGGCCGGGTGCGACCCGCCGACCGGCTTGAAGCGCAGCAGCACATTGATGTTGTCGTCGAGCAGCCTCCCCGGCACGAAGGCATCGAGATCGGCCGACAACGAATCGAGCTCCAGCCCGGAGACGAAACGGGCAAGGTTGTAGGCATGGGTGCCGATATCACCCAGCGCACCGCCCGCACCCGCCTGCTTGGGGTCTGAGCGCCACGCAGCCTGCTTCTGGCCGGTGGCGGCCAGGTCCTCGGTCAGCCAGTCCTGCGGATATTCCGACTGCACGATGCGGATATCGCCGAGCTGCCCCTTGGCCACCATCTCGCGTGCCTGCCGCACCATCGGATAGGCGGTGTAGTTATGCGTCAGCACGAACACTTTGCCGGTCTTTTCGACCAGCGCCGCCAGCTTCTTTGCCTCGGCCAGCGTCGTCGCCAGCGGCTTGTCGCAGATGACGTGGATGCCGGCCTCGAGAAAAGCCTTGGCAGCCGGCACGTGCACATTGTTCGGCGTGACGATGGCGACCACCTCGATGCCGTCCGGCCGCTTGGCCTCCGCCTTGGCCATCTCGGCATAGGAGCCGTAGCTGCGTGCCGGATCGAGCCCAAGCTCGGCCGCCGAGGCCTTGGCGCGCTCCGGATTCGATGACAGCGCGCCGGCGACCAGCACGAACTCGTTGTCCATGCGCGCCGCGATGCGGTGCACCGCGCCGATAAAGGCGCCTTGTCCGCCGCCAACCATGCCGTAGCGGATCGGACCGCCCCCGGTTTCCGCCTTCGATGCGCCGACCATGATTTTCTCCCTCGTTGTCTGAGATACCCCTCCCCCTTGAGGGAGGGTGGCCCGAAGGGCCGGGAGGGTCGGTCAATGCCGAGCTCAACCCAGCGACCCCACCCCGATCCGCTGCGCGGATCGACCCTCCCCTCAAGGGGGAGGGAAAGCTGTGTTAGATCCCCATCATCCCGCGCAGCACCTTTTTGTCGGTCGTGCCGCCGGCGAAATCGTCGAATGCCTTTTCCGTAACCCTGATGATATGATGCTGGATGAAGGGAGCGCCCTCGGCAGCACCATCCTCCGGGTGCTTCAGGCAGCATTCCCATTCCAGCACCGCCCATGAATCATAGTTGTATTGGGTAAGCTTGGAGAAGATGCCGCCGAAATCCACCTGTCCGTCGCCGAGCGAGCGGAACCGCCCGGCACGGTTGGTCCAGCTCTGGTAGCCCGAATAGACGCCTTGCCGCCCGGTCGGATTGAACTCGGCATCCTTGACGTGGAACGCCTTGATCCGCTCGTGGTAGATGTCGATGAATTCGAGATAATCGAGCTGCTGCAGCAGGAAGTGCGACGGGTCGTAGTTGATGTTGCAGCGCTTGTGGCCGCCGACCGCATCGAGGAACATCTCGAATGTCGCGCCGTCGAACACGTCCTCGCCCGGATGGATTTCGTAGCCGACATCGACGCCGTTCTCGTCATAGACGTCGAGGATCGGCTTCCAGCGCTTGCCGAGTTCGGCAAATGCTTCCTCGATCAATCCCGCCGGCCGCTGCGGCCACGGGTAGAGGTAAGGGAAGGCCAACGCCCCGCAAAACGACACCGACGCCTTGAGCCCGAGATTCTTCGACGCCTTGGCGCCGAACTTCATCTGCTCGACCGCCCATTGCTGCCTGGCTTTTGGATTGTTGTGCACCGCAGGTGGAGCGAAGCCGTCGAATTGTGCGTCGTAGGCCGGATGCACCGCCACCAGCTGACCCTGCAGATGCGTCGACAGTTCAGTGATCTCGACGCCGGCATCGGCGCAGATGCCCTTCACCTCGTCGCAATAGGCCTTCGACGACGCTGCCTTCTCGAGATCGAACAGCCGGGCGTCCCATGTCGGGATCTGCACGCCCTTGTAGCCCAGACCGGCCGCCCATTTGGTGATCGAGGCCAGCGAGTTGAACGGAGCGGCGTCGCCCGCAAACTGCGCCAGGAACAGACCAGGCCCCTTCATCGTCGTCGGCATCGGCATCTCCCTATGTTTCGCGACCAAGCATAGCGCCGATTGAAAACAGGGCCAGCCTCTTTGGTCTCTTTGCACAGCGCGCTCGGCGCCGCTATTCTGGTATTACCAAATGCCGAAATCTGGTCAAGCCATTTGACGCGCGGCCGTAGTCCTGCAACCATGCCGAGCTGCCCAACATAATTCAACGTAATCAATGCTGTAAGCAAGAGACGGCGCTTGATGGTAGCACTTCTTGCCGTCCAGATGAAATTACTGTAGACCTCCCATCAAGCCCAATTGGTCGAACCAGTTTGCCAAAAAAATGCTGGGAGGCCTTGGGGAGGAATCATGCAGCGCACTTCGGCAGAGTGCGTCGCAGGCGAACTGGTACAGGCGATTCTGGGAAGGATAGACCATGCATCTTTCGACGCACAATTGGATGCGGGCGGAGCCGCTGGAAACGACGCTCAAGCGCATCAAGAAATTCGGCTATGAGTCGATCGAGATTTCCGGCGAACCCGAACAGTACAAGACCAAGGAAACACGCGCGCTGCTGAACGAGTACGGCATCCGTTGCTGGGGAGCGGTGACGCTGATGCTGGGCGAGCGCAATCTCGCCGCCAAGGACCAGGGCCAGCGCGAGCGCTCGGTGCAATATGTCAAGGACGTGCTGACCATGGTCAGCGAGCTCGACGGCGAGATCATCACGCTGGTTCCCGCCACCGTCGGCAAGGTCGTGCCGGACGGCACCGAGGAAGAGGAATGGAAATGGGTGGTCGACGCCACCCGGGAATGCTTCACCCACGCCAAGAAGGTCGGCGTCAAGATCGCGGTCGAGCCGCTCAACCGCTTCGAAACCTACCTGTTCAACCGCGGCGCCCAGGCACTGGCCCTTGCCGATGCGGTCAGCCCCGAATGCGGCGTCTGCCTCGACGCCTACCACATCCACATGGAAGAATTTAACGTCTATGACGCCATCCGGCAGGTCGGCAAGCGCCTGTACGACTTCCATGTCGCCGACAACAACCGCTTCGCTGCCGGCCTCGGGCAGATCGACTGGCCGAAGATTGTCGGCACGCTGAAGGAGATCGGCTATGACGGCGCGCTGACCAATGAATTCGTCGCCCCAGTCGACCGCACGCCGGCAGCCCCCTATCCCGACATGGTCGAACGCAATCCGGTCGACATCTCGCCAGAGCAGCTGAAATTCATTCAGGACCACGGCTCCAGCGTGCTCACGGAAAAATTCTACACTGACCAGATGCGCATCAATGCGGAAACGCTGCTGCCGCTGATCAAGTAGCCAAGCCGTTTGGAAAAAGCCCTTCCGCCTCACAGCGGCCGGGCCGAGGATGAACATGCGCATCAAGACGGTCCAAGCCTGGTGGGTTCGCATACCGATCGAAGCCGCGAAGCAGCACCGCAGCGACTTCGGTCAGGTGGCGACGTTCGACGCCGCCATCCTGCGCATCGAAACCGACGACGGGCTTGTCGGCTGGGGCGAAGGCAAGAACGCCGCCGGCAGCGCCGGCAGCTACGGCGCCCTTGTCCATTTGCTGAACCATGAGGTCGGGCCGCAGCTGGTCGGCCTCGACCCGGCCGACATCGGCGTCATCTGGGAGATGCTCTACAATGGCGCGCGTCACGACAGCGCCGCCCGCGCCGGCCACGCCATGCCGCAATTGGCGCGACGCGGCATGAGCATCGCCGCTATCAGCGCCGTCGACATCGCATTGTGGGACATTCTCGGCAAATCACTCGGCGTTCCGGTCTGGCGACTGCTCGGCGGCCGCAAGCTGGACCGCATGCCGGCCTATGCTTCCGGCGGCTGGGCCACTGCGGAAGCCATCGGCGATCAGCTGCAATCCTACGTCGCCAAGGGCGGCTTCAAGGCGCTGAAGATGCGCGTCGGCGCCATGGACGGCGCCCCGCACGTCTCCGCCGCCCGCGTCCGCGCTGCAAGACAGGCGCTCGGTCCCGACATCGACCTGATGGTCGACGCGCACGGCACCTACACGGTGGCCGAAGCCAAGCGCTTCATCCATCTCGCCGGCGACCTCGATCTCGCCTGGTTCGAGGAGCCGGTGATCGCCGACGACAAGCGCGGCATGGCTGAGGTGCGCGCCTGCGGCTCGATCCCGATTGCCACCGGCGAGAGTGAGGCGACGCGCTACGCCTTCCGCGATCTCGCCGTACTCAAATCCGCCGATATCTTCCAGCCGGATCCGGCCTTTTGCGGCGGCATCAGCGAGGCGATGAAGATCGGAACCATCGCCAGCGCCTTCAATCTGCGCTTTGCGCCGCACCTTTGGGCGGGCGCGCCCTGCTTTTTTGCCGGGCTGCATGTTTGCGCCGCTTCGCCGGCGAGCTTCACCGTCGAATATTCACTCGGGGCCAACCCGATGATCCACGATCTGATCGAAGAGACTGTCGAAGCAAAGGACGGTATGGTAGCGATCCCTGATAGACCCGGGCTGGGATTCACTATTTCGGAGCGGTTCCTGGAGGCGCACGCGCAACACGGCTGACATGAAAGAAAAGAACCTTCTCGCGGAACTCGCCGCCTACCTGTTCTCCCATTCGGACAAGGAGACGGGCCGCACGCCGTCGGAGCGCGAACTGGCAGAGCATTTCAGCGTCAGCCGCGGTCAGATCCGCGAGGCGCTGGCCATTCTCGAGGCCATGCGCATCGTCGAACGACGGGCGAAGTCCGGCATCTACATCGATACAAAGCAGGCGAGCGTCGAGGCTATGGCGCTGTTCGCCCGCGCCGGCCTGCCGCTCGATCCTGTCCAGATCTACGAGACGGTCGAGTTGCGGAAGATCCACGAGATCAAGGCCGCCGAACTTGCCTGTTCCCGCGCCACCGAGGAGAATTTCGAGCGGCTGCGCGAGATCCTGAAGGCCTCAGAGGATCGCATAGCGGCCGGCGAAGGCCTTGCCAGGGAAGACCGCGAGTTCCACCTCGAGATCGTGCGGGCGACCAAGAACAGTGTGTTCCACAATGTCTGCAGCGTCTACTACATGATGGGCGAGATGCGCCTGCCGATCTATTTCAACGATCCCGAACGCAGCGTGCGCTCGCATGCCGAGCACATCCAGATCTACGAGGCGCTGCTGCGCCGCGACGGCAACCTCGCCCAGGCGCTGATGAGCGCTCATCTGCAAGGCGCCGAAAGCTATTGGAAGGGGCTGATCGAGGGGCGTGAGGCGGAACCGCAAAGCCCAGCGCTCGAAAAGGCCTGAAATGCCCAAGATCCTGTCGACACACAGACTGCACCCCCGTGCCTCTTCCATGCTGACAGGGGCCGGCGAACTCGTCGTTGCCTCCGCTCTCGACGCGGCCACGCTGGCCGCCGAGGCAAGGGACGCCGATGTCATCATTGTTCGCGCTCCGTTGCCTGCGGCGCTTTTCGAAGGCGCGACCAGGCTCAGGGCCGCGATCCGCCACGGCGCCGGGCTGGACATGGTACCGATGGAAGCGGCCAACGCGGCGGGCGTGCTGGTGGCGAACGTTCCGGGAGTGAACGCGCGCTCGGTCGCCGAATATGTGATGTTCGCGGCACTGGCGCTGCTTCGGCGCTTTCGTGTGTTGGACCGCGACTTGCGGGCGAAGGGCTGGCTGGCCGGCCGCGAACACACCGTCATGGCCAATGAGCTTGCCGGCAAGACGATCGGCATTGTCGGCCTCGGCGCAATTGGCCAGGCGGTCGGCCACATCGCCGCCCATGGTTTCGATCTGAATGTGGTGGCAACGACGCGCAGCATGCAGCCGGCGCCGGACAGCGTCGGCTTCTTGTCGATCGATGCGCTCATCGAGCAGAGCGACATCATCGTTCTGTGCTGCCCGCTGACGCCCGAAACGCGGGGGCTGATTAGCCGGGAACGTATTGACCGGATGAAGCCGGATGCGCTGCTAATCAATGTTTCGCGCGGGCCGGTGATCGACGACGACGCGCTGATCGAGGCCTTGCAGAAGGGCCGCATCGGCGGCGCCGCGCTCGACGTTTTTGCGACACAACCGCTGCCGCCCAACCATCCCTACTTCGGCTTCGACAACGTCATCGTCACCCCGCACATGGCCGGGATCACCGAACAGTCGATGATGCGCATGGGCGTCGGCGCGGCTGGCGAAGCCTTGCTGGTGCTGGCCAACAGATTGCCGGTCAATCTGCGCAATCCCGAAGTGGTCGAGCACTACCGGCGGCGGTTCCCTGCCGATTTCTAAGCAAAGGCTACGCCTCAATTTTCCCGAATTCGCCAGCGACGTTGCCGGTATGGGAAACACCACAAAATTCCTGCTGACCGCCAGTGTCTGCATGGCGGCGGCGCATGCCTTGGCCAACGGACAGGGCAGCTACGTGTTCTGCGACAACGGCTTGCGCTGCGTGATGGCACCCTGTCCATCGAACAGCGCGCTCGACCTCGACACCGGCAAGTTCGTCAAAGGCGTTTCGATCGACATCGATCGCCTGCCGCAGCAAGACAAGGGCCTCGATCTTTCGGACAAGCTCTATGCCGGCAAGGTCGTTGTTGTCGGCTCGATCGAGAACCGCACCCGGACCTTCAACGGCAAGCGATACACCCTGCCTTGGCTGGTCGCGACTGGCATCGAACGCGCCGCCAAGGATAGCGAACGCGGCCACTGCTCGTCGCGCTGACACGCGCTATCGGATCAATTTGCAAGCAGTGCCTCGACCCCCGCTGCGATACGCAGCAGGTGGTGGTCATGGCCATTGCGCGCCACCAGCATCAGCCCGGCCGGACGCATCATTCCGGGCATCGGCAGCGAGATGGCTGAAAGATCGAACTGGTTGGCGACCTGCGTGTTGCGCAGCAGAAGGCCTTCCGTCCTGTCGCACAGGGCCTCGTCGCCGGTCATCGAGACGATCGTCGGCGCGGCCATCGGCGTGGTCGGCAGGGCCAGCACGTCGACCGACGCCAGCCGGTCATCCATCGCGGCGGCAAGTGCTGCGCGACGGCGCATTGCCCTGATATAGACCGTGGCCGGAATGGCGCCGGCGCGCGACAATGGCCCGCTTACCCGCGGGTCGACCGGCGTCGTCGCTCCCGTCGCCAGCCAGTCGGCATGGATCTCCGCCCCTTCCATCGCCGCGATCGACGCGCGTTGGGTTGCCGCGCGCAGATCGGCAAGCAGGTCGTCGATCGACCGCTCCACAAGCCGTGCGCCGCTAAGCTCTATCTTGCGCAGACACCGGTCGAACGTCGTCGCGACCTCTTCCTGCGTATCATCGAACAGCACGCCGCGCGGAATACCGATGCGCAGGCCGTCCAGCGGCAGCGGCAACAGTGCCGCCAGGTTTTCGCCCGCCATCACCGCATCGCCCGCCGCACATTCGGCGACGGTGCGGGCCAGCGGACCGATCGAGTCCAGCGTGGCCGACAGCGGAAACGCACCCGCGAGCGGCACGCGCCGCGCCGTCGGCTTGAAACCGACGACGCCATTCAACGATGCCGGAATGCGCACCGATCCGCCGGTATCGGAACCGATAGAGATTTGGCTGGTGCCCTCGCCGACCGAAACCGCGGCGCCTGAGGACGAGCCGCCCGGAATACGGCTGGCATCACTTGCATTGCCGGGCGTGCCGTAATGTGGGTTGACGCCGATCGCGGTAAAGGCGAACTCGGTCATGTTGGTCTTGCCGAGGATGACCGCACCGGCCTGGCGCAGCCGTCGCACGACAATGGCATCCCGCAGCGCCGGCGCTGCGGTGGCGAGCAGCAGCGAGCCCGCCGTGGTCGGCTCGCCAGCGACATCGAACAGATCCTTGATCGAGACGATAGCCCCATCGAGCGGCCCGAGCGTGACGCCGGCTTTTCGCCGCGCATCGGCGGCGTCGGCCGCCGCCCGTGCTGCTTCAGGATAGAGCTTTACGAAAACGCTCTCATCGCCCACGCGAGCAGCAAGACGCGAAACAATTTTTTCGAGGCGATCACGGGCTGATTGCATTTTCGGTGTCGGACTCCGCACGCTTGCAACGTCTTAATGTAGCAGCCACAAACTGGCCGCAGGAGACATAACCCGGCACGGTCGGGTTTGCACCTGTCGAACCGAAGGAGGAAGGCCCGATGCTCTACAAAGGCAGCTGCCACTGCGGCAAGGTCGCGTTCGAGGTCGAAGGCGAGCTGACCGGAGCCGTACGGTGCAATTGCTCGATCTGCTCGCGCAAGGGTGCACTGCTATGGGCAGTGCCGCATGAGAGCATGCGGGTGCTTGCCTGGGGCGATGATCTCGGCCGCTACAGCTTCGGCAACCATGTCATCGCCCACCGCTTCTGCCGCAGCTGCGGCATCCACCCCTTCGCCGAGGATGTCGGCGAAGGGAGCGGGCGAAGTGCCTATATCAATATCCATTGCATCGAGGCGTTGGACGTCGCCGCGGTGCCGGTCTTCGACTTCGACGGCCGTTCCGTCTAATGCATGTCGCGCAAAAGTGTGCAGCGGTTTTGTGATAACGACATGCATAAAAAAAAGAATCTAAAGCGCGTCGCATAAGGCCGATCGAGTGCGACGCGCTTTAGGCCTTGGGACCGTCGATCGCCTTGGGGCCAAGTAAGAACGCCGCCAGTGCCGCAAGCAACGTCGCCGCCGCGCAATAGGCGAAGGCGCTGGCAACGCCGGTATTGTCGACCAGCAGGCCGCCGAAGACGGCGCCCAACGCGATGGCGACCTGGAACGTCATAACCATCAGCCCGCCGGCGCTTTCCGCCTGATCGGGGGCGGCCCGCACCAGCCAGGTCTGCAGCCCGACTGGAACGGCACCGAAGGCAACGCCCCAGCTGGCCACCGCTATTGCAGCCACGACGGGTGAGCCTCCGACCACCAGCAGCAGGAGCGCCGAAAACGCGATCAGCAGAGGCGCCAGGCTGACGGCTGCCCTGAGGCTGCGTTCGGCAATGAAGCCGCCGGCAAAATTGCCGAAGAAGCCACCAATGCCGTAGGCGAGCAGCACAAGCGAGATCGTCTCGATGTCCAGCGCGGGCACCTTCTCGAGAAACGGGCGGACATAGGTGAAGCCGGCAAAGTGTCCCGAGGCGACCAGCAGGACCACCAGCAGTGCCACCCTGATCATCGGCCGCTTCATCACCTCCAGCAGCGTGCGAAAACCTGCCGTACCTGCCGGTGGCAGCTTCGGAATGGTAGCCACCTGCACCAGCAGCGCCAGCGCGCCGACCACGGCGGCGATCATGAAGGCCGTCCGCCATCCCCAGATGTCGCCGACATATGCGCCGACCGGAGCCGCACAGACCGTCGCCACCGAAACCCCGGTGAGGATGATCGACATGGCGCGCGGCATCAGCCGCATCGGAACGAGCCGCATCGCCATGGCTGCCGACATCGACCAGAAGCCACCGAGACTAATGCCAAGCATGATGCGGGCGATCAGAAGAACGGGAAGCGACGACGCAAACGCGGCTACCAGATTTGACAGCACAAGCAGCACCGTCAGCGCCCACATGACCAGCCTGCGGTCCAGCCGCTTGGTGACAATGGCCATGGTCGGCGCCGCAATCGCGCCAATGACGGCGGTGGCCGTTACCGCCTGCCCGGCGGCGCCTTCGGTGATGCCGAGATCCTGCGCAAGCGGCGTCAGCAGGCTGGCCGGCAGAAATTCTGCGGTCACCAGGCCGAAGACTCCGAGCGCCAGGGAGACCACCGCTCCCCATGCGGGCTCGGACCGTTCGCCGGTTTCCGATGCGTCGAGAACGGCGTCCATGACGCCTGTCGCGGGTTCGGTCATGAGGGATCTCCGATCTGGTTGCAGCGCAGCATCTGGCTGCAGTGCAACATAGGGAGTGACTGTCCGGAGTTTCCATGCTAGAAACACCATTATGCTTGACCGTTCGTCCAAAATCCCTGTCACCGGTGATCCACTGACAGACATATTGCGCGGATTGCGCCTCGAAGGCGTCGATTACGGCCGTTGCGAGATGAAGGAACCCTGGGGCATCCATTTTCCGGCTCAGGCGGCGGCACGGTTTCATTTCATCGGTAGCAAAGGCTGCTGGTTGCTGCAGCCGTCCGGCGACTGGGTCGAGCTCAAGGCGGGCGACGCTGTGTTGTTGCCGCGCGGTTCAGCCCACACGCTGGCGAGCGAGCCGGGTATCGAGGCGGCGCCGATCCACGGCTATGAGGTCGAGGAGATCTGCAAGGGTGTCTATTGCATGTCGAATGACGGCGTGCCCGGCTGCCGTCCGGGCACCTTGCTGTTTTTCGGCAGCATGTATTTCAATCTCGATGGCTTGCACCCCTTGCTCGGCATGATGCCGGACGTGATGCGCGCGCATGAGTTGGAAGCCTATGAGCCAGGTATCCCGCATTTGCTGGAGGCGATGGCCCGCGAGGTGACGATGGAGCGCGTCGGCTCCGGCGGCATCCTGGCGCGGCTAGCCGATGTGCTTGCCGCGACCGTCATCCGCTCATGGGTCGAGCGCGGCTGCGGCGACTCTTCCGGATGGATTGCGGCCGTCAGGGACCGCGAGATCGGTCGGGTGCTCGCCGCGATCCATCTGGAACCGAACCGCGACTGGACGGTGGTGGCTCTGGCGAAGATGATGGGCGCCTCACGATCAGGTTTCGCCGAGCGCTTCGCAACCATTGTCGGCGAAACACCGGCAAAGTACGTCACGCAGGTACGGATGCACCAGGCGCGGCAATGGCTGGTCCGCGACCGGCTCAAGATTTCCGTCGTCGCGGCGCGCCTCGGCTACGAATCCGACGCCTCCTTCAGCCGCGCCTTCAAGCGGGTCATCGGATCGCCGCCCAGCCATTTCCGGGCCGAGGAACAGGCGGAGATCCGCCAGGCCGGCTAAACATTGGCCATGTTATTGCTCGGTGATGCAGGCCGAGCCGGCGCTGCTCTTGCAATATTTGCCGGAAGCCCCGCACCTGCCATCCGAGACTTCGACGACGGTGCCGCTCAACAGCAGCTTGCAGTCACTGGTGGACAGATTGACCGTGCCGTTGAGATCCTTGATCTTCTTGGCGTCGACCTTCGCACCGGCGACAACTTTCTTGGCTGCCTGCGCGTCGCTCAGATGCACCGCCGACAATCCCATACCCGCGACAAGCAGGATCATCGCAAAGCTGCGTAACAGATTTCCCATAGCCAACCCTCCGTTTTGGGTCTCCAAATTGGGCGTGCAAAGCCCGTTTGGGACCAAAGGATCAGCCTATTCGACAAATCGGAGCATCCGCATCCCCCGTACGGGGGATGACGGGAAGACTCGAGCATTTCGCAGCCAAGTGGAATCACACGGCGTCGCACAAATGCGACTAAAATAGATAGCTAGAGCGGGATGCACGGTCAATTTGAACGCATCCCGCTCTAGCTGCAGTAAAGAGGCTTGTACTTAGCCGGCGTGACGCAGGCTTATTCCGCTGCCCTTGTCGAACAGCACCACCTTGTCCGGGTTCCAGGCAAAGCGCACCGGCTGCTCTATCTGCACGTCGGTCCTGGCCGGCACAGTGGCGCGCAGCATGGCGTCGCCGACCCGCAGCGTCAGGATCTTCTCGACGCCATGGTTCTCGACGTCATGGACCCGCGCCTCGACCGGCGCGCCGGTCTCAAGATAGACGTCCTCGGGACGAATACCGAAGACGAGCGGGCGACCGTCGGTCGCCCCGCCCGTCTTGGCCCCCCCCGAAGGCTTGGGCCCCCCCGCCAACGGCAAGTCGGAATTCAGCGGTGCCATCACCGCACGCCCGTTAACAAGCTTGCCGTCGATGAGATTCATCGGCGGCGAGCCGACGAAGCTCGCCACGTAGGTGTCGCGCGGATTGTTGTAAATCTCGTATGGCGTGCCGGTCTGGACGATGCGGCCATGGTTGAGCACGCCGACCTTGTCACCCATCGACATCGCCTCGATCTGATCGTGCGTCACGAACAGGAAGGTGGCGCCGAGCTGCATCTGCAGGTTCTTCAATTCGGTGCGCAGCGCCTCGCGCAATTTGGCGTCGAGCGCCGACAACGGCTCGTCCATCAGGAATACCCGCGGCTTGCGCACGATGGCGCGGCCGATCGAGACGCGCTGCATCTCGCCGCCTGAAAGCCGGTCGGTCTTGCGGTCGAGCAGATGCTCGATCCGCAGTGTCCTGGCAGCGCGGTCGACACGATCCTTGATCTCGGCATCGGGCAACCGGCGGATCTTCGGCTTCAGCGGAAATTCGAGGTTTTCGCGCACCGTATAACGCGGATAGAGCGAATATTGCTGCAGCACCAGCGCCACGTCGCGCTCGGCCGCGCCCCAATCGGCGACATCGACGCCGTCGATAAAGACCTGGCCTTCGCTCGGTTTTTCCAGGCCGGCAATCATGCGCAGCGTCGTCGTCTTGCCGGCGCCGGTCTCGCCGAGCAGGACGAAGAACTCGCCGTCGGCGATGTCGAGGTCGAGCCCGGTCAAAGCGGTGTGGTTGCCGAATTTCTTCGAAATGTTCTTGAGCTGGATGTGGGCCATCAGAGTCTCACTCCCAGCGATTTGCCGCTCGCCGTGTCGAAGAAATGCGCCTGGCTGGGATCGATTCTGACGAAGACCCTTTCGCCGGGGCCGCCGATGAAGCCGCTCTTGGTGCGTGCACGCAGCATCTTGGAGCCGACCTTGAGGTCGACGATATCGAAGGAGCCGAGCGGCTCAACGATCTGCGTCTCCACCGGCAAGAACCCCTCGGCGGCTTCGCGGCGAACGAGAACGCCTTCCGGCCGGATGCCGAGCGCGAGCTGGCCGCCGACATGGCCGTTGAGCTTCGACAGCAAGGTGCGCGGGAATTCGAAGCCGGCGGCCGCATCGCCGACCGTGACCGAGGCCGACGAGGCTTTCTCGGTCACCGAAGCGTCGGCGACGTTCATCACCGGGCTGCCGACAAACTGCGCGACGAAAAGATTCGCCGGATGCGAATAGACCTCGTCCGGCGAGCCGACCTGCTGCAGTACGCCCTCATGCATGATGACGATGCGGTCGGCGAGGCTCATCGCCTCGATCTGGTCGTGAGTGACGTAGATGCTGGTCGAGCCCTGCTTGATGTGCAGCCGCTTGATCTCGGCCCTCATCTCCTCGCGCAGCTTGGCATCGAGCGCGCCGATCGGCTCGTCCATCAGCATCGCCTTCGGCCGCCGCACCAAGGCTCGGCCGATCGCGACGCGCTGCATGTCGCCGCCCGACAGGGCGGATGGTTTCTTGGCGAGGAGATCGCTGATCTGCAGCGTCTTGGCGACCGAGCGCACCTCGCTGTCGATCTCGGCCTTGCTCTTGCGCGTCGCCCTCAGTGGAAAGGCGATGTTCTCGTAGACGCTCATATGCGGATAGAGCGAGAACGATTGGAAGACCATGGCTATGTCGCGGTCGGCGGCCTTGAGATGCTGGACCGGCTTGCCGTCGATGAGGATGTCGCCGCCGTCGATCGTCTCCAGTCCGGCAACGGCCCTGAGCGTCGTCGTCTTGCCGCAGCCCGACTGGCCGAGCAGCACGATGAACTCGTTGTCGTCGATCTTCAGGTTGAGGTCCTTGATGACCTGGACGGCGCCGAAAAATTTCTGGACGCCGCGAAGCTCGATCTGGGTCAATGCTGCGCCCCCGGGTTTGCCCCTTGCCCGGTGCCGGCCTTCTCCTCCGGCGCGATCTTGGAGGTGATGTTGAAGCCGATCAGGCCGATCAGGATGATGGTCACGCCGTAGCTGTGCAGCAGCATGTGCCATGGCTGGCAGAGCGCGATGATGCCGAGCACCATCAGCACCTGGCTGCCCGGTTCGAGATATTTCTGATTGATGTCGCGAAAACTCATTTGCGGATCGCTCCGAAGGACATGCCGCGCAGCAGATGGTTGCGGAGCAGGAAGGTGAAGATCGCGACCGGCAGCAGGAACAGGAAGGTTCCGGCGGCAATCACCGTCCAGTCCGGCAGGCCGGCGCCGACCTGGCTGGGAATGAAAGGCGGCGCCGTCTGGGCGCGGCGGCTGGTCATGATCAGTGCGAAGGCATATTCGTTCCACGCCGTGATGAAGCAGAACACGGCGGTGGCGGCGATGCCGGTGGCGGCCTCGGGCAGCACGATCTTGAAGAAGGCCTCCATGCGCGTATAGCCGTCGACGAGGGCCGCCTCCTCATACTCCTTGGGGATCTCGTCCATGAAGCCTTTCATCAGCCACACCGAGAAGGACAGGTTGAAGGCGGTGTAAAGGATGATCAGGCCGATATGGGAATCGTTGAGGCCGACCGCCCGGTACATCAGGAACATCGGAATGGCGACGACCACCGGCGGCAGCATGCGCGTCGACAGGATGAAGAACAGCAGGTCTGCCTCGCCTTTCACCTTGAAGCGCGAGAACCCATAGGCGGTAAAGGTGCCCATGCCGACGGCCAGGACGGTCGAGGTTATGGCAACGATCAGCGAGTTCATGAAACGGCTCGGATAGCCCGACCACTGCACCTGGCCCTTGCCGTCGCGCACGATCTTTTCGCCACCATTGAAGACGACGCGCTCCCACCACGGCGCAGCCGCGTACTCCTCCGGTGATGGCGGGCTGCGCAGCTGCGAACGCTTGGTGAACAACTTGACGAAGGGCGATATCTCCGGCTGGAAAATCACCGTCGGCGGAATGGTGGTGGCGAGGTTGCGCGGCTTGAACGCCGTCGAGGCTATCCAGTAGATCGGCGCCAGGAAGATGATCGTCACCAGCAGGACGGCGACGATGGCGACCCGGTTGAAGGTGATTTCGGAAGAAGTGCGGACTGCGGCCATCTCAGCGCTCCTTCACCTTGTTGAGGTATTTGACATAGATGTTGGTGATCGCCAGCACCATGATCAGCACGATGTAGGCGAGCGCGCAGGAGCGCCCGGTCTGCCATTCCTGGAACGCCATCTTGTAGAGCCGGATCGAGATCAGCTCGGCCGTCGGCTGGCTGGTCAGGATATAGGCGAGGTCGAAGGTCTTGAACGCTTCCATGGTGCGGAAGATGACCGCGATCATCAGGATCGGCGCGACCAGCGGCAGCGTGATGCGGAAGAAGGTGTAGAACGGCCCGGCCCTGTCGATCGCGGCGGCCTCGTAGAGATGCTTGGGCACGGCCGACAGGCCGGCCAGCGACAACAGCATGACGAAGGGCGACCACATCCAGATATCGGTCAGCGCGACCGCATAGAGCGCCATTTTCGGATCCGACAGCCATTCGAAGGTGCCGAGGCCGAGCGCATAATTGATGATGCCGAAGGACGGATCGTAGAGCAGTTTCCAGAACAGGCCGACGACGGCCATAGACAGCATCATCGGCAACAACAGGAGCGTCGTCAGCAGGCCCTTGAGCGGAATGTCGCGGTTGAGCAGCATGGCCACGCCGAAGCCGACGAGCAGCTGGCCGGCGACCGAGATGATGACGTATTTTGCGGTGATGGCGAAATTGGACCAGACATAGGGATCGCTGAGCAGGTCGCGATAGTTTTGCAGCCCGACGAAATTCGCCGCCGCGCTGGTCGAGGCGCGGAAATCGGTGAACGAATAGCCCAGCGAATAGATCAGCGGGAAGATGTTGAAGACGATCAGAAACAGGATCGTCGGGATGATGAAGAGATTGCGGATCGAAATGTCGCTTAGACCGCGAGCAGCGGCCCGCGAGGACCTGTCCAGCGTGGTGATCATCGTGGTCGCCAAGACCCTGCTCCCGGTTCAAAAATCAGAAAAAGAAACGGAGGAGGCACGAACGCCCCCTCCGTGAAGCTTCATACTTATTGGCCGCGGCCGTATTTCTTGAAGGTCGCGTTCCAGTCGGCTGCCAGTGCGTCCAGCGTCTCCTTGGCGGTGCCTTCGCCGCCGATCATGTAGGGATAGATACGCTGGTTGAGCTGCTGCAGCAGTTCGGCATATTCCGGAACCGCCCAGAAGTCCTTGACCTTGAACATGGTCTCGTAGAACGCCTTGTTGTAGGGCGTGGCGTTCTGGAATTCGGGCGACTTGAGCACGGCGGCACTGCAGGTGTAGCCGCCAAGCGCTGCCCATTTCTTCTGGGTCTCGTCCTTGATGAACCATTCCAGGAACTTGGTCGCCTCTTCCTGCTTCTGCGAGTAGGAAACGATAGAGATGCCCTGACCGCCGAGTGCGGCGAACTGGTCCCCGTTCGGGCCGGGAGGATTGGCGAAGAAGCCGGTGTTCTTGGCGTTCGGGTTCGACGCCTCGTTGATCAGCGAGGGGAAGAACGCGAAGTAGTTCATGCTCATCGCCGCCAGGTTTTCAGTGATCGCCTGGTTGTCCTCGACGAAGAACGACTTGGCCCAGCCCGGAGGCGTGAACTTGTAGAGTTCCTTGTAGGCGTCGAGCGCCGCGATCGCCTTGTCGGAGTTGATGAAGCCATCGACCTTGTAGGTCTTATAGTCACCCAGCTCGCCGCCAAAGGAGAACAGCGCGTTTTCGAAGCCCATCGCCATCGCGTCATAGGAATTGTCGGTGTAGATGGCGATGCCGTATTTTTTCTGGTCCGGCCGGTAGAAGAACTCGGCGATGTCGCGCAGCGCCTTGAAATCCTTCGGCACGTCGAGATCGTAGCCATACTTGGCCTTGAAGGCTTCCTTTTCCTTCGGATCCTCGAACCAGTCCTTGCGGTAGGACCAGCCGACAGCGTCGCCTTCAAGCGGGATGGCCCAGTACTTGCTGCTGCCGCCCGGATATTCGGCGTAGTACTTCACCGTCGCCGGTGCCATCACATCGCCGACCTTGTGCTTGTTGAAGAAGTCGGTCAGGTCGACATAGTGGCCACCGGTCGAGCCGGCACCGAGCCATTGCGAGTCGCCGACGACCATATCATAGGCGTCGCCATGGGCGTTGAACTCGGTGAAGGCCTTGGTCTGGAAGTCGGGCCACGGTGTGGTTTCCACCGTGATCTTGACGCCGGTTTCCTTCTCGTACTCGTTGCCGAGTTCCTGCAGGTAATTGGCCGGATCCCATTCCGCCCAGAAGATTGTAAGTTCCTTTTCCTGCGCGTAGACGGACGTTCCGCAGGCGAGCACTAGGCCGATACCAGCAAGCAAGCTGGTCATTGTCTTGCGCATAATGATTTCCTCCCTTGTGCGCATTCTACCGCGTCATGCGAGCCGGCGGCGAGGCCGGCCCTGGTAGTCCTCCCGTGACGGCACCGTTCCGGTTTTTGAGCCTCCTCGTTCGACCGAAACGGATATTAGCCTTCACCCTTTGATCCGCTTTATTTGTCCTGATCTGGTATTACCAATTTCAGACGAACGTCAAGCCCTTTCTTGGACGGTGGCGGACACGCAGACAAGTTGGTTTCTGCGATATCTGCCTGTTTTCCCTGAATTTTCCTACTCCTTGATACATGAATGCCTTACTTGGACCGCTGCATCGCTAGTAGCATGAATAGTCAGGTTGAAAATCTGGTCGAACCAGATTGGCGTCATCTAGCGGCCGTCATCGGTGCGATCCCATCTCCTTCAATCATCGATTCCGTCACAGCTGCGCGTACCAGCGCGCTGGCGGCCCATTGCGCGACCGACATCATTCTGCGGCTATCCAATCCCCATATATCCTTCAGTACGATCAGCATCTCAACACCGAAGATCAATGACAGCGCCTGCGCGAGCCGCTTGAATTCGCGCGGCGGCAACCGGCCTTTGAGTGGCGCGATCGCATCTTTCAAAAGATCGACGCGATGGCCGCGCGTGAACGCCGGTTCGCCGTCAAGCGTGCCTGCCTGTCGCTGCGCCCACTGGTCGAGCGACAGTTTCAGCGCCGCCTTGAACGTCGCTTCGAAGGCCTCGATGCGGGGCATGGCGGTCTCGAACAGCTCGGCCACCCGGCGCTCGGGATCGGCAGAGCTCGATTTCCAGGTAAGGATCGGCCCAAGCCCCTCATCGACCACCGCCTGCACCAGCGCCGCCTGGCTCGGAAAATACCGATAGGCGGTGGCGCGTGAGACTTCCGCCGCCTCCGCCACCTCGCTGACCGAGGGCGTGGCGCCCGCCTGCATCAGCTTTGTCGCCGTCTCCAGCATCAGCCGCCTGGTGCGCGCGCGCGCCCCGCGCTCTACCCGCGGGTTCGGCCCTTGGCCGGCATCGTCGTCCGTTGCGGCTTGTTGACGTGAGACATTCATGTCAATACGATACGCGCGTCTCAAAAAATTGCAATGGCCCTTCGCGCCGTCGAATGGCCAGGCAAAGGGGCGGCAGCGCCGGACACGCCCAGGACCGGAGAAACGCGATGAAGCGCATCTATGTGGTGGGTACCGCCGACACCAAGGGCGAGGAACTCGCTTTTCTGGCCGATGCGGTCGCCGCAACCGGCGCTTCGATTGCCCGTGTCGACATCGGAACACGCGGCGCGACCGTGCCGGTCGATGTTTCGGCAGACGAGGTCGCCAGCCACCATTCAGAGGGTCGCAATGCCGTGCTCGGCGTCGACGACCGCGGCACCGCAGTGGCGGCGATGGCTGCCGCCTTTGCCCGATTTGTTCAATCGCGTAGCGATATTGCCGGGATTATCGGTATCGGCGGTGGCGGCGGCACCTCGATCATCACCACAGGCATGCGCACGCTGCCGCTCGGCCTGCCCAAGATCATGGTTTCGACCTTGGCCTCCGGCGACACCGCGCCTTATGTCGACGTCTCCGACATCGTCATGATGCCGTCGGTGACCGACATGGCCGGCCTCAACCGGCTTTCCCGTGTCGTGCTGCACAATGCCGCCCAGGCGATATCAGCCATGGCGGCAAATCCGGCGCCGCCGCCCGACGGCAAACCGTCGCTCGGCCTCACCATGTTCGGCGTCACCACGCCATGCGTGACCGCGATCGCCGATGAGCTTCGTTCCACCTATGACTGTATGGTCTTCCACGCCACCGGCACCGGCGGCCGCACCATGGAAAAATTGGCCGACAGCGGCCTGTTGTCCGGCGTCATCGACATCACAACGACCGAAGTCTGCGACTTGCTGTTTGGCGGCGTGCTGCCGGCGACGGACGATCGCTTTGGTGCCATCGCCCGCACCGGGCTGCCTTATGTCGGCTCGGTCGGCGCGCTCGACATGGTCAATTTCTGGGCGCCGCCAACAATTCCGGAACGCTATCGCGGCCGGCTATTCTATGAGCACAATCCAAACGTCACACTGATGCGCACCACCGCCGACGAAAGCAGAATGATCGGCGAATGGATCGGTACAAGGCTGAGCCTCTGCCAGGGTCCGGTTCGTTTCCTCATTCCGGAGAAAGGCGTGTCGGCGCTCGACATCGAAGGCGGCGCCTTCTTCGACCCTGAAGCCGATGCAGCTTTGTTCGAGGCGATCGAGCGCACCATCAAACCCGCCAAAACGCGGCGCGTTCTGCGCCTGCCGCTGCATATCAACGACCCCGAATTCGCCTGGGCCGCCACAACGGCCTTCCTCGACATCGCCAGACAGTGAGACACCAAGATATGGCCGCCATACCGCGCAAGAAAATCCTGGAGAAATTCGGCAAGATGATCGCGGACGGCGTTCCGATCGTCGGCGGCGGTGCCGGCACCGGCCTGTCGGCCAAGGCAGAGGAAGCTGGCGGCATCGACCTGATCATCATCTACAATTCCGGCCGCTACCGCATGGCCGGGCGCGGCTCGGCCGCCGGCCTGCTCGCCTATGGCAACGCCAACGAGATCGTCAAGGAGATGGCCTACGAAGTGCTGCCGGTAGTGAAGAAGACGCCGGTGCTGGCCGGCGTCAACGGCACCGATCCCTTCGTCATCATGCCGCTGCTTTTGGCCGAGTTGAAGACGATGGGCTTTTCCGGTGTGCAGAACTTTCCGACCATCGGCCTGTTCGACGGCCAGATGCGGCAGAGTTTTGAAGAAACCGGCATGGGCTTCGGGCTCGAGGTCGACATGATCGCCGAGGCTCACAAACTCGACCTGTTGACCACGCCCTACGTCTTCAATCCAGACGAGGCTCGCGCCATGACACAAGCCGGCGCCGACATCGTCGTCGCCCATATGGGGGTGACCACCGGCGGTTCGATCGGTGCGACCTCGGCTAAATCGCTGGACGACTGTGTGAAGGAGATCGACGCCATTGCCGAAGCGGCACGCTCAGTGCGCGAGGATATCATCCTGCTTTGCCATGGCGGGCCGATCTCGATGCCGGACGACGCCAAATATATTCTCGAGCGCTGCAAGGGCCTGCACGGTTTCTACGGCGCGAGTTCGATGGAACGGCTGCCGGCGGAAGCTTCGATCGCCAGGCAAACGGCGGATTTCAAGGCCGTCACGTTCGGCGCTGCGTAGAAGAAGGGGTGAGACGATGACCGACAACAGCAAGGTGTTCGTATACCCAAAAGACGTCAGCGCCTTCGGCTTCGACTGGGGCAGGCTGTCGCTGACGGTCGCTCCCGAAGTGAACGGCGCGAAGCGCTTTTCCGGTGGTGTCGTCGACCTGCCGTCGGGCAAGGGCCATACGCGTCATAACCATCCGGGTGCCGAGGAGATCATTTTCGTCATCTCAGGCAATGGCGAGCAGATGGTCGAAGACGAGAAGGGCAATCCGGTCGTCGAGAAGGTCGGCCCCGGTTGCACCATCTATGTGCCGGAAAGCCGCTTCCATTCGACGCTCAATACCGGCGACGCGCCGATGCAGCTTTTCGTCGTCTATTCGCCGGCCGGGCCGGAATTGGCACTGCGCGACCTGCCGGATTTCAGGCTGCTGCCGTCAGGTGGGAATTGAGATAGACGGCGCCTAAGCCCCGCCCCTGTTCCAGCCCCTACCCCGATCGCCGAACATAATGTAACCGGCGCCGGTCACCGCCACCGTGTCCTCCAGCTTGATGAAGCCGCGCGTCGGGTGGAGCATGGTCGTCTCGACCGAAAGCACCATGTTCTTCTCCAGCGGCTTTGCGGCATAGGTGCCTTCATAGGTCACCGGATGGTTGGTCATCAGGAACGGCGCTTCGTGCGTGATCAGCCCCATGCCATGCGCGAAGAAATCGGTATAGGCCGCAACCTTGGATTTCTTCAGCACGCCTTCGGCATGAGAAATCATGTCACCGCCCAGCGTGCCCGCCTTTACCTTGGAGAAGGCCGCCTGCTGCACCGTCTCGATCTCGGCCAGCAGATCCTCGAGTTCGGCGTCAGGCTCACCCAGCACGCCCATGCGGCAAAGGTCGCCGATATAGCCGTGGTAGTTGCCGCCGGAATCGATCGACATCACCTCGCCCTTCTTCCACGTTTGCGGCGAGGCCGCGCGGTTGTGACTGGAGCCTAGCGTCAACAGGCAATATTCGAAATGCGCGCCGCGATTGGTCTCCTCGCGCCTGAGCTGTTCGATGATCTCGCTCTTGGTTGTGCCTTCGCGTGCCCAGCCGATGGTCGCCAGCATGGAATCGGTGATCAGCTCCGAAGCAATGCGCAGCTTCTCCAGCTCGGCTTCGGTTTTGATTGCTCGCATGCGCTCCAGCATGTGCGTGGCGTCGATCAGCTTGGCGTCCGGCAGCGCGTTGCGGATCAGCATATAGGCGTCGGAGGGCAGGAAGGCGGGCTCGATGCCAATGCGGGCATTGCCCTTGCCGATCTTCCGCAAATGCTCGACCGCCAGGTTGGCGGCATCGAGCGTGCCCCAGCAGGCGGCATGCAGTGTCGGCGTCCAGAACGGATGGTTCTGGTGCTCGCCGCCCTCCATGCGGTTGCCGATATAGGCGGCATGCTCCGGCCCGCCTTTCTCGTAGACGACGACAGGCAGATAGCGGCTATGGCCGATCGCATCCATGGCGGCGAAGAAGATGAACTTGTAGCCGCCAAGCAGATATTGCGTGTTGTGCTTGGAGGTGGCGAGCAGCACGTCGATGCCGGCTTCCTCCATCAGCCCGTCCACCCTGGCCTGGTCGAACGGCACGCTGCCGACGACATTCTTGCCCGGAGCAACGTTCATTGTCTCTCTCCCTGAAGTGCCATGACCGACCGCACGTGGCGCCGGCCTTTCTGGTTTTAGAGCCTTGGCTCCCCTCAAATCTGCATCATTTTGCCCGGTCTGGTCCAGCCAGAATGGGTCGAGCGGGCGCCAAAAGCTCATTCCGCTACCGGCATGGTCTAATCTGGTCCGGCCAGATCAGCGCATTGGACCGCTTCCCTGTAACTGGTCCAGCGGACGGAAATTTCAAAGCCACGTGAGGATGCGCCAATTCCGTCTCTGGCGAAACCCCGGACAAGGGCCATAATCAGCTTTGCAGGATGCTCACGAGCGTCCGAAGGGTACGGCGCACCCGGCCGGGTCGCGGAGAGGACGGAGTTCGATCATGCCAGAGTTCACCATTTCCAGGCGTACGATGCTTGCGGGTTCGGCATTGCTGCTGGCCTCCACCGCCATGCCGACGATCGGCTGGGCGCAGACGCCGAAAAAGGGCGGACGACTGGTTGTCGCCGCTGATTCCGAGCCGCGCAATCTTAATCCGGCGATTGTCGCCTCGAACGGCGTCTTCTTCATCTCGAGCAAGATCGTGGAAACCTTGGCCGAGGCCTCCTTCGGCGGCAAGGACGGGCTCGAGCCACGGCTGGCGCTCAGCTGGGAAGGCGCCGCCGACGGCCTGTCGGTGACGTTCAAACTGCGCGAGGACGTCAAATGGCATGACGGGAAGCCCTTCACCTCAGCCGATGTCGCCTTCTCGGCGCTGCAGGTCTGGAAACCGCTGCAGAATCTCGGCCGCACCGTGTTCAAGGATCTGGAGGCGGTCGACACGCCGGACGAGGCGACCGCCGTGTTCAAATTCGCCAAGCCGACCCCGTTCCAGCTGATCCGCAACGCCTTGCCGGCGCTGAGCAGCGTGGTGCCCAAGCACATCTACGAGACCGGAAAGATCGAGGACAACCCGGCCAACAACGCCCCGGTCGGCACCGGACCGTTCAAATTTGCCGAATACAAGCCCGGCGAATATTACGGGCTGGAGAAGAACACCGACTATTGGGGCAAGGACGAGCCCTATCTCGATGAGATCATCTATCAGGTGCTGCCGGACCGCACGTCGGCGGCCAGCGCGCTCGAGGCCGAAGAGATCCAGCTCGCCGCCTTCTCCGCCGTGCCCCTGGCCGATCTCGACCGCATCTCCAAAGTGCCCGGCCTCAAGGTGATCACCAAAGGATACGAAGGGCTGACTTACCAACTGGTCGTCGAGATCAACCATCGCCGCAAGGAGCTGGCCGACCTGAAAGTGCGCCAGGCGATCGCTCACGCTATCGACAAGGATTTCGTCGTCAAGACGGTGTTTCTCGGCTATGCCGCTACCGCCACTGGCCCGGTGCCGAAAAACGACCCGCAATTCTACACCGCCGACGTGCCGACCTATGCTTTCGACGTCGCCAAGGCCAACGCCTTGCTCGACGAGGCCGGCTACAGCCGAGGCGATGATGGCAAGCGCTTTTCGCTGAAACTGCTGCCGGCGCCCTATTTCAACGAGACCAAGCAGTTCGGCGACTATCTTCGTCAGGCGCTCGCCGCCATCGGCATCGACGCCCAGCTGGTCAACAACGACTCTGCCGCGCATATCAAGGCGGTTTACACCGACCACGCCTTCGACCTTGCGGTCGGGCCGCCGGTGTTCCGCGGCGATCCGGCGATCTCGACCACCATCCTGGTGCAGAGCGGCATTCCCGACGGGGTGCCTTTCTCCAACCAGGGCGGCTACAAGAACGCCGATCTCGACGCTCTGATCGCCAAGGCATCGGAGACGCTTGACACCGCCGCCCGCACCGAACTCTACAAGGAGTTCCAGAGAAAAGTTGCCGCCGACCTGCCACTGATCAACGTCGCCGAATGGAGTTTCATCAGCGTCGCCCGCGATACGGTCAAGAACATCGCCAACACCCCGCGCTGGGCGGTGTCGAACTGGGCGGACACTTGGCTGGAGGGGTAAGGAAGTCTCTCCAGACTTGCGCGCCGCTTGTGTGGGTGCTCAGCTTCAGCGATGAGAGTCCCTTCGCGCCCCCCTCTGTCCTGCCGGACATCTCCCCCACGAGGGGGGAGATCGGCTGTCATTATCGCTTTCGCCAATCTCCAGCGTTGCAAGACGGCCGGCAACGCCGAAGCTGCCAATCTCCCTCCCTGTGGGGGAGATGTCCGGCAGGACAGAGGGGGGCGCCGTAGAGCGCGGCACCGAAGACTTGGCTCTCCTATCAGCGCTACGCCATGAGCCGCGCCCTCACCCTCCTTCGCCGTCGCCTCGTCGGCAGCATCTTCGTGTTGCTGATTGTCGTCATCGGCACCTTCCTGTTGCTCGAAGCCGCTCCCGGCGATGCGGTCGATGCCTACATCGTCTCGACCGGCGGCGACGCCGGCATGATCGAGCTGTTGCGTCACCGCTGGGGGCTCGACCAATCTGAGCTGACGCGGCTGGCCAATTACCTTTGGGCGCTGCTGCATCTCGACCTTGGCCAGTCCGTCACCTTTTCGCGGCCGATCCGCGATGTCATCACCGAGCGCCTGCCCAACACGCTGCTGTTGATGGGCAGCGCCACCGCGCTCTCCGTCGGACTCGGCTCGGTGCTCGGCATCTATGCCGGCGCCAGACCCGGCAGCGTCCGTGATCGCTTCCTGTCTATCGGCTCGCTGGCGGTCTATGCCATACCGGGCTTCTGGCTCGGGCTGGTGCTGATCATCGTCTTTGCCGTCGACCTGCGCTGGTTTCCGATCGGCGGCATCGAGAGCATCGCCTCGGCCAGGACCGGCCTTGATCGCGCTGGCGACATCGCCCGCCATCTCGTCCTGCCGGTCTCCGCGCTCGGCTTCATTTATCTCGCGCTCTATCTGCGCATGATGCGCGCCGGCATGGCCGAGGTCTGGCGGCAGGATTTTGTCCTCGCCGCTCGCGCCAGGGGACTTTCCCGCCGTCGCGTCGTGCTCGCCCATGTCGCCCGCAACGCGCTGTTGCCGCTGGTCACCATGCTTGGCCTGCAGTCCGCGCAAATGCTGGGCGGCAGCGTCGTCATCGAAAGCGTCTTTTCGGTGCCAGGCCTTGGCCGATTGGCGCAGGAAGCGGTGGCGGCACGCGACACGCCGTTGCTGCTCGGCATCATTCTCGTCAGCGCCGTTCTGGTCGTCATCATCAACCTTCTCGTCGACATCGCCTACGCCGTCCTCGATCCGCGCGTCGGAGCCAATGAGGCCGGCGCGTGAACCCGCTTCGCCGTTTTCTCCGGACGCCGGAAGCGATCGCCGGCATTGTCATCCTGGCGGCGCTGTTTACCGTGGCGCTTGCCGCACCTTTGTTCTTTCCCGGCGATCCGCAGGCCATTGCCGGGCCGGCATTGCTGCCGCCGTTCCAGGACTGGTCGCTACCACTAGGCACCGACCGCCTCGGCCGTGACATGCTGGCCGAGCTTTTCCACGGCGCCCGCACCTCGCTGGCGGTCGGCCTGGCGGCCGCCGCCGCCGCCCTTGCCGTCGGCGCAGTGATCGGCACGCTGGCCGGCTTCGCCGGCGGCCTTATCGACGAAGTGCTGATGCGCATCACCGACGCTTTCCAGACCGTGCCAGCTTTTCTGCTGGCTTTGGCTTTCGTCAGCATCGTCGGGCCGTCGCTCGGCGTCGTCGTCGCGGCGATCGCACTGGGCGCCTGGACCGGACCGGCACGCGTGGCGCGAGCCGAAGTGCTGTCGATCCGCGAGCGCGATTTTGTAGCGGGCGCCCGCGTCATCGGCATGCATCCGCTGGAGATCGCCTTTCGCGAGGTGCTGCCCAACGCATTGCCGCCGGTACTGGCATTGTCGTCGGTGATCGTCGCCGCGGCGATTCTCACCGAAGCGGCATTGTCCTTTCTCGGCCTCGGCGACCCCAACCGCGTTACCTGGGGCGGCATGATCGCCGAAGGCCGTGCCGTGCTGCGCACCGCGCCGTTCCTGTCGATCGTTCCGGGAATAGCACTCGTGCTCACGGTGCTAGGTGTGTATCTCGCCGGCGAAGGCGTCGTCGAGACGACGGCGGTGAGGAGGGGCCTGTCGTGACGGCGCTGCTTTCGATCCGCAATCTGACGGTGACCTATCGCCGCGATGGCTCCGAGGTGACGGCACTAAAGAGTGTCAGCCTCGACATTCCCGCCGGCGAGCGCTTTGCCATCATCGGCGAGAGCGGTTCGGGCAAGAGCACGCTGGCGCTTGCCATTGCCGGGCTGCTGCCGGGTTCTGCCAGGATCGAAGGCCGCATCGATTGGCTCTTGCGCCCGCCGCCAATGTCTGGTGCCAAGACACCCCCCTCGGTGGGGGCGGGCCGGGGGGGGGGGGGGGGGGGGGGGGGGGGGGGGGGGGGGGGGGGGCGGGGGGGGGGGCGGGGGGGGAGAAGCG
>NZ_JAMYKU010000017.1:0-163001 GCF_040317575.1 Mesorhizobium sp. M1423 | reverse complement strand
CCGAACAGCCAGATCGACGACCTGCTGCCTTGGGCCTACATCCGGGCGCCCGAGCTAAAGGCCGTGGCCTGAGAACAGCGCTTACGGAAGAAGGGCTGACGGTTCGCATGCGCCGCGCACGATGCCGGGCTGTGGGCACGCACGCTCCGATCCTGGTCGAGGCAAGACCGAACGCGCGATGGTCGCTGGACTTCGTGCACGACCAGTTCGCCTGCGGGCGGCGGTTCCGGGTGCTAAACATCGTCGACGACGTGACGCGGGAATGCCTGGCTGCGATCCCCGACACCTCGATCTCCGGCCGCCGCGTCGCCTGCGAACTGACAGATCTAATCGGCCGCCGCGGCAAGCCGGGCATGATCGTTTCCGACCACGGCACCGAGTTCACCTCGAACGCCATCCTCGCCTGGTCGAAGGATCACCGCGTGGAATGGCACTACATCGCACCAGGTAAGCCCATGCAGAACGGCTACATCGAGAGGTTCAACGGCAGAATGCGCTACGAGCTCCTGAACGAGAGCCTGTTTTTGGGCCTCGATCATGCCCGCTGCGCCATCACCGATTGGGTGGACGACTACAACATCGCGAGGCCTCACTCCTCGCTCGGCTACCAGACCCCGGCGGCTTTTCCAACCGGCTCCGATACTGCGGTCATTGCAGGCTTCGCGTCTGTGCCGGTTGCTCAACCCGCGCCATACGGCGTAACAGAAAACGGCCTCCGCGTGGCAAGGGCTTTCTGACATTGATGACAGGTTGGTCGGGTGCAGGCATGTATTCGGCCTTTGAGTGCGGCCTGTTCATGCCGCTGGCCTTGATGAAGTCCGCGGATCGGATCCCAGACAGGTCAACGCGCTTTTTTGAGCGGCACCCACTGAGCGGGTTTTTCCGATCCCGGTTCGACCGTCCGTCATCACCATCAGCACCTCACCAACCTCTGTGCATCCTCTGCGACTACGTCACTACGCCGGTGAATCCGCGAAGCGCTTGCCCGTAGTCATCAGCGCCCAGACGATCCGGGCCATCTTGTTTGCCAAGGCCACCGCAACGACGTTGTACAGCTTTTTCGCCAGAAGCTCGGCAGCCCAGCGAGTGGGTGCCGCTTTGCCCTTACGACAGAAGCGAAGCACGGCATGGGCTCCCACAACAAGAAGGCGACGGATGTAGGGATCGCCTTGCTTGCTGATCCGCCCGAGCCGATCCTTTCCTCCGGATGAGTTCTGTCGCGGCACCAGGCCAAGCCAAGCCGCGAGTTGCCGGCCGGATTTGAACAGGGAAGCATCTGTCACGGTCGCAACGATTGCGCTGGCGGTGATCGGACCGATGCCGGGGATCGTTTCGAGGCGACGGCTCAACTCGTGCGAACGATGCCAGATGTGAATCTGTCGGTCCAGCTCACCGACCTTCTCGTGCACCTCACGCAATTGCTGTACCAAAAGAAAGAGGGCCGATCGGGCAAGCGGGGGAATGAGGTCGTGCCCCTCGTCCTCAACCAACGCGACGAGCATGCTCAGCCCTGTAGCACCCTGACGAGTGATGATGCCCAACTCCGCCAAGTGGCCGCGCAAGGCGTTCACCAGCATTGTCCGCTGCCGGATCAAAAGCTCGCGGACGCGATGCAGCATCAACACGCTCTGCTGCTCCTCGCTCTTTGTCGGAACAAAGCGCATCGTCGGTCGCGTGACCGCCTCGCAGATTGCCTCGGCATCCGAAGCATCATTCTTCTGCCGCTTCACGTATGGCTTGACGTATGACGCAGGCATCAGGCGAACCTCATGCCCCAGAGCCGTGAGGACACGAGCCCAGTGATGGCTCGTTGCGCAGGCTTCGATGCCGATCAAGCACGCCGGCAAGGACGTAAAGAATGCGACTACATCGTCGCGACGCAACTTCCGGCGGACAACCACTGCGCCCTGCGCGTCAACGCCGTGCACCTGAAACACGTGCTTGGCGACATCCAGACCGATTGTGCTAACCTTCTCCATGGACGGCTCTCCCTCATGTGACTTTCGACAGCCACACTTTGGCACATTGCGATGCCGGGAGCGGAGGCCGTCCACCTCATCAGGTCACCCGGGCCTCAAGGTCCACATAGCTGGACAGTTCGCCAGTTCGATCGTCGCCGCCGCGCACTCGTCGCTTCCGATCCCTTCGGAGCCAGTGAATCGTCGCTTCGGTCCGCTGGCGAGCGACTTTTTCAACAGCCTGCTAATGGCCAATATTGCTGATGGCCAGTATGATGACAAGGGCGGCCGCAATCTCTGCGCTTCGTGGACGCGACGGTAACGCCAACAGCGCGAGGACCGCCAGGTCGGCTCGTTGGTTGCGGCCGGCTGAAGATGATACATCTCGCCACTCTAATGGTGTGTTCAATCAACCACATCGAAACCAAAAAATATCTCGCATCTGCGAAAGGAGTTGGAAATGGCGCAAAAAGCTGGTACGCGCTTTTCAGTACCTTATGGTTGGGTGGGCCTACAGGTAACGTGGGACAGAAGGATTGATGCGGATGAATCTAGTTGTGAAAAGTGCGTTGGCCGGATTTGTTGTGTTGGCCGGCTTCGCCCCGGTATCGTCGTTCGCGCAGGATGGGTCGTGCACCTGTGCAACTGCCTACACCGGCGTAAATCCGGTGGGATCGATCGGGAACGTCAATGGCGATGTGATGATCTCGCAGGTGGCTGGCTATGGCCCGGCACAGGCGGGGGGCGCGCTGGATTTCGGCAGCCGCGTCGTAGTTGGCGGCAAGGGGTCGGCTTCGGTTAATGTTGGTAGCTGCAATTTGAGCGTGCCGGCCAATTCGACCCTTGATATCTCCCGCGTCGAGAACAACATTTGCCTCAATGTTCTCGGTTCTGAGCATACCGCCCAAACGGGCAATTCGACGGGTGCTTCCAATAACAATACGCCGCTCTTCATCTTTGGCGGCCTAGCTCTTGGGGCCGGTATTCTGGCCGCGACGGCGGACAAAGATCACGGCCACGCCGTTAGCGACTAAGTTGATCGTAAATAGGGCAACGGCAGCAGAGGTGCATGGCGCCTTCTGCTGCGTGTCTATTGTTGGCGACAGAACGGCCTTGGCGTGAATGCTGGTGTGTCGTAGCCGGTGTGTCAGTCGGATCGCTTAAGCCAAGGTGACATGCGGATGTCTGAGGTTAGCGAACATGCTGGGATGAAGGGCGAAGTGCCGGTCTATCCAGGCATTATGGCCGAAGCGCAATCTTTCGCTTCGCTGCTGCGTGTTGGTGCAAATCTCGACGTCCGACAAGCGCGGCGATCAAAGTCAATCCTGTGGAGGGCGGCATGTGTGTAGCGCTCGATACATGAGCCGCAGCTGTTGCCGCCGATGCGGCGCTGATCATCGGCCTGCATGATGACAACTCCATCCGCCAGTAGCCGGGGCCTGGCATCCATCGTATCGCATGAATGATGCGTCATTCGCTGTCCTGCGTGTGGCGCATTTATAGTTTTTGGGGATGACGTCCTACGTTGCTTCGTTGCAGTGACAAACGCCCATGATCGATCTGCATTCCCATATCTTGCCCGGCCTCGACGACGGCTCGCCTAGTCTTGCCGAATCGCTGGAAATGGCTCGACTGGCGGTGGCCGACGGAACGACCCACATGGCGTGCACGCCGCACGTGACCCCGGGCGTATACGAAAACGGAACATCGAACATAGTCCGGGCGGTTCAAGAATTGCAACAGGCGCTGCGGAGCGCCGCCATACCGCTTGCTCTCTACGTCGGCGCCGATGTTCACATAGCGCCAGATCTTCCGGACCAATTGGCGGCCGGCAGTGTGCCGACCTTAAACAGGTCCCGCTATTTTCTGTTCGAACCGCCGCATCATGTTCTGCCCCCTCGAATGGAGGATCTTGCTCTACGCCTAATAAATGCCGGTTTCATCCCGATTCTTACTCATCCTGAGCGTTTGACCTGGATCAAAACGAATTACGACGTTATCGAGAGGTTGAATGCAGTGGGTTGTCTTATCCAGCTTACCGCAGACTCGATTGTTGGTGCTTTTGGACGCACGGCGCTTTATTATTCGGAAAAGCTGATTGACGAGGGCAGGGTGGACATCATCGCATCGGACACGCATAGCGCTACACGCCGGCGTCCTGGGCTTTCACAGGCGGTTGCTGCTGCTGCCAAGCGATGTGGCGAAGACGAGGCCCGCAACATGGTGTTGAAACGTCCAGGCGAAATATTGGCGAACCGGCTCATCGAGCCGGTGGGAAAAGCACGTCCTAAAAGACCAAACGCCGGCAGCGCCGGCCGTTTTGGATTGGGCCGCTTGTTCAGGGGCGGGCCTTCGTGATGGGCGCTTTCCGTTTCGCAGGAAGCCATATGGCAACAATTTTTGCCTTGCTTGCATCACTGGCGATCTCAGCGTGCACGAGCACCTCGTCGACAACCTCATCCTCTTCGGGTTCGGTCGATGCGCTGCAATTGACATCAGCATCCGCGCCACTTTCGGGCGGCGGCGCTCTACAGGTGGTGAAGGAACTGCCTGCGCCGCAAAATACTCAGAACGGCAGCGAGCAGCCTCTGTCTCCAAACGATGTGCTCGAGGTAAATGTGTTTCAGGTCGACAACTTGAACAGAACGGTTCAAGTCGACTCTGGTGGCCAGATTTCGCTTCCGCTTATCGGCACGATTACCGCGGCAGGAAAAACCGTCCGCCAGCTGGAGCAGGAAGTCGAAACCGCCTATGGCGCCAAATACCTGCAGTCACCTGACGTAACGATTTTCGTAAAGGAATCGATTGGACAGCGCATAACCGTCGATGGCGAAGTCAATAAGGCTGGTATTTATCCGGTGTCGAGCAATTCTTCTCTCATCGATGCAATAGCTCTTGCTGGAGGGTTCAATAACGTTGGCGATGCAAAAAAGGTCTTTGTTTATCGCAATATCGGTCAAAACACATTGGTTGCTAATTACAATGTGGAAGAGATTCGTGGTGGCAAAAGCCGCAATCCGCGCATCTATGGCGGCGACAAGATTGTCGTCTTCGCCTCAAAATCGAAAATTGCGATGAACAATCTCAAGGACGCGCTCGGTGTCGCCTCAAGTGCGGCCCGAATTGCAGTGATCCCGGGACTATAAATCGCAACCGGTCGAAATTTTTGGATATAGACAACCTAGGATTGCCTCGCACCATGCTCGATCGTAACAGACAGCATCAAATTGCAGGACCAGGACATGGCCAGGCCCTGTCCGCAGACCTCTACTATGACGGTGCGCAAAACTATGGCCCCTACGGCAGCGATTACTCGGAGCAGGACGAGGGCTTCAATCCACTCAAACTGTTATTCTACGTTGTCCAGTATCGATGGCTGATCGTTATGTTGTTGGCAGCGGGGCTTGTCGCTGGCGCCGTCATTACGATGATGCAGACCCCAAAGTATCAGGCGACAACGCAATTGGAGGTGCTGGTTCCTTCAGCCAAGGTCTTTCAGGACATTGAGGTGGTCTCTGAAAGCAGCGACTTGCGCGCCTTTCTAACAGCTCGTGAAAAGCTCAAGAGCCGTGCATTGGCCCAACGCGTTGTATTCCAGCTGGGGCTCAGCGAAAAACCCGACTTCCTATTTCCGACGCCGGATTTTTCGATTTCCAACATCTTCTACCGCGCATTTCGAATGTCCAAATCGCCCTCAATTGAGGAGAAAACCCCGGAGCAACGTGAGGCAATCGCGATCGGGCGCATCCTAAACGACCTCACCGTCAACTTGGTTACCAACACGAGCCTGCTATCGATCACTTTTGCCGATCAGAATCCGAAATATGCAAGGGATGTGGCCAATCAGGTTGCACAAAGCTTTATTGATCAACGCCTCGATCAAACCAGCGAAACCTCAGACCTGGCGCGTCAATTCATCCAGGAGCAGGTTTTGCAGGTCAAGCAAAAGCTCCAGAAATCCGAGGAGGCGCTGGTCGCCTATGCGAAAGATGCAGGCATCACGGTGACAGGCGACGACAAATCGCTGATCGGATCGAATATCGAGGCGCTGAACACTGCTCTGGCAACCGCAATTCAGGACCGTCTCGATGCAGGGCGGGTGGTAGACCAGATAGAGAAAGGCCGCGGATCGAGCCTTGCCCCCGTCTTGGAAAGTGAAGGCTTGCAGAAGCTCAGCGAAAAACTAGCGGATCTAACTAGCCAATATCAGCAGAAGCTAGGCGTTCTGAAGCCTGGTTTTCCCGAAATGCAGCAGCTCCAATCGCAGATAAAGGAGCTGCAACGGCTCTATAACAACGGCGTTCTGGCTATAACAGATTCGCTGCGGTTGAAATACCAAGAAGCACAGAACAAAGAGGCCGATCTTAAGACCAAACTTGCCGAAATGGAAAAGCAGCAGGTCGCCTTCAACGACAAGAACATTCAATATACTATTCTCAAACGGGAAGTGGATTCGAACCGGTCGCAATACGACAATCTTATCGCTAAGTTGAACGAGGTTGGTGTCAGCTCCGAACTCAAGACGCAAACCGCCGCGATCGTAGATTTTGCCACACAACCGAGTAGCCCATATTCGCCGCGCCTGAGCGTTAACCTGGCAATCGCGCTGGTTCTTTTCCTGGCTCTGAGTGCGTCGATCATTTACGTCATTGAACTGTTGAACAACACCTTTACTAATCCTGAGCAGGTAGAAAAGGAGCTGGGATTGGCGATGCTCGGCATCTTGCCGCTCGTCGATGACAGGGAACTCGCTGCCAGCATCGCTGATCAGAAGTCCGGATTGTCAGAGGCCTACCGTTCGCTGCGGACATCGTTGCAATTCTCGGGTGCGGAGGGCGCGCCAAGATCGCTGGTCGTCACGAGTTCTGAGCCCTCCGAGGGCAAATCGACGACATCATTCAAGCTTGGGCAGGATTTTGCCGCGCTCGGTGCGAAAGTTCTCATTGTCGATGGCGATCTTCGGAAACCGAACCTTCATCGCCTGTTCGGTCTGGACAACACGATTGGGCTCAGCAATCTCCTGACAAATACCGTCCGCAAAGAGGATCTGACGAACATCTTCAGGGTGACGAAATATTCCAACGTGACCGTTCTGACCTCTGGTACGATCCCTCCAAACCCTGCAGATCTACTCTCGTCACCGAAGATGGCTCTGATCGTCACCAATCTCGGCAAGCGCTTCGATGTTGTCATCATCGACGCGCCGCCGGTCGTCGGTCTTTCGGACGCGCCGATTCTCAGCCGGCTCGCTGAGGGCACATTGATGGTCATTTCAACCAATCAGGTGACGCGCAAGTCGGCGAAGACCGCATTGAAGCGCTTGCGAGCCGCCGGGGCCAACGTGGTTGGCGCCGCCATGTCCAAATTTGCGGTGAATAAGTTCGATTATAATTACGCCTACAAATATATGAACTACCAGTATTACAACTATGGCACAGACATAGGTACTCCGAAGATAGAGGGCAAAGTCGATGATGGAGCAAGCCAGCCCGCTTATGCAAAATCTCCGGGTTTTAGTCGTTTGGTTCGCCGCGTCCGTTCTAGTGTTGGGGGCTTCCTCGATCGGGCTAAGTCGATTTCTTGAAACAGGAGCACCGGCTGCTTCTCTTGCGCTGGATCCGTTAAACGTCGACGCGTTGATAACTGAGATCACCAGTGACCTGAACGATACAGATAGTGCTCCTGATTTAGACGCATTGCTTGCCAGGGCCAAAAGCGCACTCGCCTTCGATTTGGCGGACGCGCGTCTTTATAGCCTGATTGGGGAGATCAAATTCCGGCAAGGCGAAAAGGACGAAGCCTACCAGCTCTTCGAACAAGCCCGCAGACTATCGAAAACGGAAATTCACGCGCTGCAGAGATCCATAAGCCGCAAGATCCAAGAAGGTGATTTGTCGACGGCCGTGGGCGAGATCGACATATTGCTACGGAGATGGCCAGACCAATTTGCGGCAGTCGCAGAGGGCTTGCCGACAATTCTCTCGGATCCCAATGGATACGAGGCCGTGCTGACGGCCATCAGGGCGGAGGCGCCCTGGAGACCCAGTCTGTTCGTCAGTCTTGCCAGGACCCCAGGGGGGCTTGATTTTTCAAATAGGCTGCTACTCGACTTGACCGGAACGAGCGCACCACCAACTTCTAGCGAACTGTCAGGTGTGATTACTGGCTACCTTCGCGAGAAGCAATACGGGCCAGCGTATCGGCTGTTTCTTTTCAGCCTGTCTGATCAAGAGCGTAAGTTGGGGGGATACATTTTCAACAGCACGTTCGAGCCGTTCTCGGGCCACAAGCCATTCGATTGGCAGGTCCGCGACCAACCTGGCCTGGAAGTGACATTTGCCACATCCCAGGATGCGGTCGAGGGCGAGGGTGGTGCAACGGTCCGATTCTTGAACACACCTGTCAAGGATGCAGCTCTTCAGCAATACATTGCACTGCCTCCAGGCTCCTACAAGATTTCTCTGATTGCTTCTGCGCGAAACTTGAAGCTTCCAAAGGAATTGCTGTGGTCGATCAGGTGCGTGGGTCCGACTGGCGAGGTTGCACGGTTCAACATTCCTGAAGGCACATATAACCGCCAAAAGCTGAGTCAGAATTTTTCAATCGCGTCGGCTAGCTGCCCCATACAACTTCTGGCGCTGCAGACTACCGCCATTGCGGAGAGCTGGCGATTTCGGTATGTCGGTACCCTAGTAATGCACAAACTGAATATTGAGAGAGTTCAATCTTGAACGACCGGCCGTCGGAATGGGATAAGTATCTCCTCGGGTCGGTCTTGTTTGTATCGCTGCTAATTGGCGGCGGTACTGCTAGCGGCCTCTATACGGATACTCTAATCGAAGTTGCGGCAATTGTCTCGGCGGCGGCCGTTTTTGCGCGAACCTCTGGCCAGCGGAGCCCCCAGTCTGTTCTGTGGCTGTTGATCGTCGCCGTGGCGTTGGCGGTTTTGCAAATCGTCCCACTGCCGGTCGCCGTATTCAACGGATTGCGGCCGGAACTGCTGCTTGGAGATCCCTGGATTGGAGAAACCAAATTTCGCTTTGTCAGCGTCGGGGTGGGCCGCACAGTCGAGTGTCTGCTTTATCTATTGGCCGCAGCGGCGTTTTTTCTTGCCGTATTGCGTTTACGTGCCGAACAGGTCAGTGCGCTTCTTCCGTTCTTTTTCATGGGTGTTATTTGCAATGGTCTGGCTGGAGCGATTCAATATTCGCTCTCCGACGACATCGCTATTGTAGGGCTGTTGCCTTTTACAATAAACGCTGGGCTTTTCGCCAATGTGAATCACTTTTCGGCTTTGCTTTTTGTGTCTATTCCCTTCGTCGTCTATTACGGAGTATTTCGCGGACATCTCTTGTCCGGATCCTTCGGCTTGATCGCCCTTTTGGTGCTTCTTTTGGCCGCTGGTTCACGCGCCGGTGTTCTGATTGGACTGGCGATCACTGCATTGTCCGTCGTGTTTCTTTCGGCCCGTTCCAGGGCAAGTGGATTTAGTGTCCTCGTCATTTTTATTGCGCTTTCGATCTACACAATTGGCGCCTGGACCAAAATAGATGCACAGGTGCTCGATCCGGCATTCGGGCGGGGAGAATTTGCGCGAACCACAATCGAGGGGATCAAGGACAACTGGGCGACGGGTGTCGGATTTGGGAATTTTCAGAAAGCGTACCAGATATACGAACGGGAGGGCATGATATTCAAGCAATACGTGAACCATGCTCATAATGAGTATCTGGAAATAGCCTTTGAGGGCGGAGTTCCTGCTATCCTGCTGATGGCAAGCTATTTCGTGTTGCTTTTAGCTGCATTGGTTAGAGTCCGCCGCGATCCGTTTCAGAAAGCGGCATTTCTCTCAGTATCTTTCCTTCTCATTCACTCGCTGGTCGACTACCCGCTGCGAACCGAGGCGCTGGCGTTGACCTTTGCCTATATGAACGCCATCATCTTCCACAAAGGATTTGCGGAACGGTTGGGAAGTAAGAGTGAGATGATCGAGATCGGTCACAACGGGGACAAGCTATTTGTCCCCATCGGAACTTCCTCCTAAGGTCCTGGCCTCCCTTAGCGTGCGTTGTTGTTAGTGCAATGGGGGCACGACCCTTCTGGCCACTGGTCACAGCGTTTTTGCCGAAACTTCGATTGGGTAGCCATTGAATTCCGGTAGAGACCAGATGCACCTGGAAGGCGCGGACGTCCTCCAGGTCAAGCCGGTCCGGGGATCGGCCACAGTAGCGGGAGAACTTCGCTACCGCGTGCACGTAGGATCGTTGCGTTGCCGGCGACAGATTGCGGATCGTCATGTCCTCGATCATGCGCCGGCGAAGCGGGCTCAACTCGGCCATCTCATTGCTCCTGTTCTCAAGGTTGCGCTTCAACAGCGGCAATCCTTCAAAACAGAAGCGTCATCCGCAAACCGGTACACCAATGCCGCGTCAGCGGCATCGTACAATCTGGGGGCCTTAAAACGCGACATGCTTTGGATCCGCGGCCGCTGCCTCTGAGATCATCCGATTGTCGATCTGCCGGTCGCGGTCCCCCTGCTCGACTGCTCGACTGTGGAAGCGAGCGAGGAACCTCCCAAGTCTCACGGCTCAGCGTTTATCGTCGATCAGATCAGAACTGACCATCGTTTTGGGCGTACCTTTGGAAAGGCGAAAGCACAGGAAATGGCCGCCCCAAGGGAAGGCGAAGCGGCCGCGAAAAGTCGCCTCGAAGCTTCTCTTGCTGAAGAAGTCGACGAGGTCATCAACACTCTTCCACCAGAAGCTGGCAAAGGACTCTGGCTCCTTGCCCTCGTCAGTGCCTCGGACAGCCTCGACGATGAATGTGCCGCCCGGCTTCAACACGCGACTGATCTCGGCCAAGACCATTTCGACATCGAAGACGTGATCGAGCGCGTTGGTGAAAGCCAGATCGACGGAACTGTCCGCGAATTGCAAATGATGGAAGTCGCCAGTTACGACGTATTGGTTGTTGACGCCGGGGTTCAGATCTATGCCGAGCGCAAAATAACCTTGATCGATAAAGGCGCGGACTTCGGTTCCCAGCCGGGCACCGAGACACAGCACGCTTCCTGTAGTCGGAATGGTGCCTGGGTCGATGCCTTTCAGGCGATCAGTGAGAGCGGCATAGTACTTCTCGTCATAGGAACCGAGATCCAGCGTTTCGACTTTGGCTCGCTGATGCTTGAGGTACTGATCATAGGAATTGTAACGGCGGTTCTTGAGATTTCCGTCTTGCTCCCAAGTATTTGAAATGTTTCTCAGTTGAAAGCTGTTTAGGACCATTGCTCTCAGTCGACGCACACCGGTCGGACTGAAAACCATCCCGATGCGAGCGGGGTTTTTCAGTGTTGCCTTTGCTTGATTAGCGACAAACCTCGTTAGACCCATGGATGCCTCCCCGAGAAGGCCCCTCCCAGAGCAACAGGCTGGTCTGGAGCCGATTAATTCGGTCAAGCTAAAACAAAAGCTGGCGCCAGTCGAGCCACGGGCTCGCTGCTGTCGTGGCCCTCAGAGCGTGGCCACAAGAAGTGCAGCGGTCGTCGCGATCATCCTTCAGGGTTCAGCCGGGCAGGAATTTCTCGATTTTGCCGGCCGTGCGGAAAATTCATTCCCGAACCATTCCGCCGCAGGCCTGTCTTGCATTGTTCTGGACCGGAACGATCTGCTAGAACGCCCGCACGAGAATAGATTGTCCGGAAGTGCTGTTTGAATCGGGCGGCTGAATGTCGCCTCCGATGCAGGCCCTTCCGTGGATCGGTACGAAAGAACGCTCACAGTCCCATGAACATCGCACTTACGCACCTTCAGCGGCTTGAGGCCGAATCCATCCATATTTTTCGCGAGGTGGCCGCGGCCTTTGCCAAGCCGGTCATGCTCTATTCGGTCGGCAAGGATTCGTCCGTTCTCATGCACCTGGCGATGAAGGCGTTTTATCCGGCTAAGCCGCCCTTTCCCTTTCTCCACGTAGACACGACCTGGAAGTTCCGCGAGATGATCGCCTTTCGCGACCAGATGCAGCAAAAGCTCGGCTTCGACCTCCTGGTGCATGTCAATGAAGACGGCGTGCGCGACAACATCAATCCGTTCGACCACGGCTCCAACACCCATACGCATGTGATGAAGACGGTGGCGCTGCGGCAGGCGCTCGACAAATACGGATTTGACGCAGCCTTCGGGGGCGCCCGTCGTGACGAGGAGAAGTCGCGGGCCAAGGAGCGCATCTTTTCGTTCCGCAATGCCCAGCACGTCTGGGATCCGAAGAACCAGCGGCCGGAGATGTGGAAGATTTTCAATACACGTATTGCTGCCGGCGAATCGATCAGGGTGTTTCCGCTGTCGAACTGGACCGAGCTCGACATCTGGCAATACATTCTCCAGGAAGACATTCCGATCGTGCCGCTGTATTTGGCCAAGGAGCGGCCGGTCGTCGAGCGCGACGGCATGCTCATCCTGAGGGATGACGAGCGCATGCAGCTGCGGCCCGGCGAGGCGGTTGAGAACCGGATGGTGCGGTTCCGCACGCTCGGGTGCTATCCGCTGACCGGCGCGATCGATTCGGAAGCCGATACTCTGGAGGCGATAGTCGGCGAAATGCTCACGGCGCGCACTTCCGAGCGGCAAGGTCGCCTGATCGACCGTGATGAAGCTGGCTCGATGGAAAAGAAGAAGCGCGAGGGGTATTTCTGAGTATGCGCCACATCATGGCCAAGAGCCTTGCCCCGACCGACGGCGTCCGCGACTATCTGGCGGCGCAGGAACGAAAGTCTCTGCTGCGCTTCCTGACCTGCGGCTCGGTCGACGACGGCAAGTCGACGCTGATCGGGCGTCTGCTTTCCGATACCAAGCAGATTTTCGAGGATCAGCTGGCCACGCTCGAGCGCGATTCGCGCAAGCACGGCACCACTGGCGACGACGTCGACTTCGCGCTGCTGGTCGACGGGCTCGAGGCAGAGCGCGAGCAAGGCATTACCATCGACGTCGCCTATCGCTTCTTCGCTACGCCAAAGCGCAAGTTCATCGTCGCCGACACGCCCGGCCACGAACAGTATACCCGCAACATGGCGACAGGTGCATCGACCGCCGATCTCGCCATCGTGCTGATCGATGCCCGCCAGGGCGTACTGCGCCAGACAAGGCGGCATTCGATCATTGCCTCACTTCTGGGCATTCGCCACATCGTGCTCGCCGTCAACAAGATCGATCTTGTCGGCTTCGACGAGGCGGTCTTTAAACGGATCGTCGCGGATTACGGGCAGTTCTCACGTGAACTCGGCTTCCAGACGATCGTGCCCATTCCGATGTCGGCCCGCTACGGCGACAACGTTACTGGCCGTTCCGATAGGACGGACTGGTATTCCGGCCCGACTCTGATCGAACATCTCGAAACTGTCTCGGTCGACGAGGCCGCGGTCGAATTGCCATTCCGGTTTCCTGTCCAATATGTGAACCGTCCCAATCTCGATTTTCGCGGTTTCGCCGGCACTATCGCCTCCGGCTCGGTTGCGCCCGGCGACGAGGTTGTCGTCGCGAAATCGGGCAAGTCCTCCCGTGTCAGGCGCATCGTTTCGCATGGCGGCGACCTTCAGCAGGCTGTCGCCGGCCAGGCCATCACCCTCGTCCTCGACGACGAGGTCGAGGTCTCGCGCGGCAATATGCTGGTGTCGCCGGCAGCGCGGCCGCAGGTCGCCGACCAGTTCGCCGCCAACATCGTGTGGTTCGACGAACATGCATTGCTGCCCGGCCGCTCCTACATCCTGCGCACCGAGACCGACCAGACCAGCGCCACCGTCACCGACCTGAAATACCGGGTCAACGTCAACGACTTTGCCCATGAGGCGGCCAAGTCGCTTGAAATGAACGAAGTCGGCATCTGCAACATCTCGACGCGGTCGCCGATCGCCTTCGATCCGTTTGCCGAAAACCGCACCACAGGCGCCTTCATCCTGATCGACCGCATCACCAATGCCACGGTCGGCGCCGGCATGATCCTGCACACGCTGCGCCGCGCCGAAAACATCCACTGGCAGTCGCTTGATGTCGGCAAGCGCGCCCGCGCCGATATGAAGAACCAGCGGCCGGCGGTGTTCTGGTTCACCGGGCTTTCGGGCTCGGGCAAGTCGACCATCGCCAACCTCTTTGAAAAGAAGCTCTTCGCCACCGGGCGCCATACCTACATTCTGGATGGCGACAACGTCCGTCACGGCCTCAACCGCGATCTCGGCTTCACCGACGCCGATCGTGTCGAAAACATTCGCCGCGTCGCGGAAGTGGCGCGTCTGATGGCCGACGCCGGGCTGATCGTCATCGTGTCGTTCATTTCGCCGTTCAGCGCCGAGCGGCGCATGGCGCGCGAATTGATGGCCGACGGCGAATTCGTCGAGGTGTTTGTCGACACCCCCTTCGAGGAATGCGCCAGGCGCGATCCGAAGGGTCTTTATGCGCGGGCATTGAATGGCGAGATCAAGAATTTCACCGGCGTCGATTCACCATATGAGGGGCCGGAAAAACCCGAAATCCACCTCAAGACACTCGGCCGATCAGCCGAGGAGATGGTGGAGGCCCTGGAACACTGGCTGATCGAGCGTGACATTGCCGAAGACCAATATGATAGCGGCGGCGGCATCTGACGACGAAGCGATGCTCGCCGTCTTCGAGCGCCTTGCCTTGGCGGCGGGGCGCGAGGTGATGCGCGTGTTTCATGCCGGCTGCGCGGTCGACAGCAAGTCGGACAGTTCGCCGGTGACGGAGGCGGATCGCGAGAGCGAAAAGATCATCCTTGCCGGGCTGCGCGCCGCATTTCCGGAGATTCCATGCGTGGCCGAGGAAGAAGCTTCTGCCGGCATCATGGCGCCGGATCTCGGCGATGCCTTCTTCCTGATCGATCCGCTCGACGGCACCAAGGAATTCGTCAACCGCCGCACCGATTTCACCGTCAACATCGCGCTGGTTCGCCATGGCGTGCCGGAGATCGGCGTCGTTTTCGCACCCTGCACCGGCCGCTTCTTGTCCGGCCGGCCGGGCAAAGCGGAAGCGATCGAGATCAATGACGACTATGAGATCGTCGATCGCCAGCCGATTTCGGCGAGGGCCGGTATGGTGCCGCTGACCGTCGTCGCCAGCCGATCCCACAACACGCCGGAGACCGAGGCGTATATCCGCGCGCTGGGCGCTGCCGAGATCGTTTCGGTCGGCTCGTCGCTGAAATTCTGTCTCGTCGCCGGCGCCGAAGCGGATGTCTATCCGCGCTTCGGCCGCACCATGGAATGGGACACCGCGGCGGGTGACGCGGTGCTGCGCGCAGCCGGCGGCATGACGCGCACGCTGGACGGCGAGCCGCTCGCCTACGGCAAGCGCAACCAGAGCGATGACGAGGATTTCGCCAATCCGCATTTTATCGCCAGCGGCAAGGCTGCTGGGCCTGGCTAGGCGATGACTGCGGAGTTTCCAGACCGCACAAAAGTGCGAGTGTTACAAGTGACTTATGGAAGCGACCTCAGATACTGCTCGAGGTCTGTAAACACAACGGTACGCCCCATCCAGCCGTCGGCGTGGCCGATTAGCTTCGTGTCCGGTCGATGCTGGCGAAGCCTTCACACGGTGTATCCAAATTGCTCTATACCGATACACTTGAACGGCTATACGAGCGAGTGATGGCATTCCACATCAAGAACCCCGAGACCGACGCGCTGGCCCGCCGGGTCGCCGCGCTTAAGAGGACTGGTCTGACAGAGGCCGTCCATGCCGCGCTCAAGCATGGGCTTGAGCGCGAACAGGCTAGACCGTCCCTGGTGGAGATCGGCGTCACGTTCTGCCGTGATCTGCGAGCCCGGGGCAAGCCTGATCACGGCAGGCCCGCCGACAAGGCATTTCGCCACAAGCTGCGTGAGTGCCACAGTCTCGCAATGCAGAGCGCGAGCGTGGCTTACCGGCTTGTCCCGCTCCCCGTTAGTACGACGGTTTAGCCGACTGTCACGGAACAAAAAAGTAGGTTGCCCATTCACGGTCCACGGTCCAGATTGCATCACTTTCAAGAACCTAAAATGTGGCGGGCTTGCTTCGGACGGATAAGGCCAGGAGCGCCTCCGAAAGTCGTTTCTTCGCCCGCTCGACCCCGTTCTCGTCGATTGCCTCAACATCGAGGAACAAGTCGAGGCCTGTCGCGTGCTCGCTGATGACCTGAGGGCGCTGGGCGAGTTCACCCAGGAGGCCCTCGACTTCGTAGGGGATAACCTCCCGGCTGATCCCCTTCATGGCAATCGGTGCTAACGGACGCGCCCGGACAAGGTCGCGCACAAGCGCGTAAGTCTCATAGCTGAGGCAGATGCCGCCGGGCTCGGCAATCGACTGCAGACGGGCCGCCAAGTTCGCTTCGGCTCCAATGATCGTGTAGTCCATCCGATCATCGGAACCGAAGTTCCCAACATTGCAATAGCCCGTGTTGATGCCCATGCGAGCTCGGAAGGGCCGTTCAACTCCGCGGTCATGCCACACCCTGTTCAACTGCTCCAGCCGACGCTGCATGTCGACAGCCATGCGCAAGCAGGCTCTCGCGTCTTCCTCGACGCCTTGCGTCTCGGGGTCTCCGAAGAACACAAGAAGCGCGTCGCCGATGAACTTGTCGACGGTGCCGCCGTGTTTGAGCGCGATCGTCGACATCTCGGTGAAGTACTCGTTGAGGAGAAGCGTCAAGTCCTCGGGCTGGAGCCGTTCCACGATCGCGGTGAAATCCTTGACGTCGGAGAAAAAGATCGTGAGCTTCTTGCGCTCGGTTGCGATGGTGACGTCCTTCTGGCCGCTGAAGATGCTTTTGTAGATTTGAGGCGAAAGGTATTTGGCGATCTTCAATGAAATCGCGGCCAGGAAGTCGTTTGCCTCGGAGAGCTCCTTGTTGATGCCCTGAATCAACGCGGACTGCCGACGCTGCAGGAGAATGAACGTCAGGCCCGCCGCCGCCGCGAAACCGAAATATAGGAGCAGATACTTGAAGGTCAGCACGTTCGCAGCAATAGGCTGATTGACTGATATCTCCTGGATCCCTCGGACATCCCCTACCTTCCAGTCCGTCTTGGGGCTGTCCGGGTGTGAGTTATGGCAGGTCACGCACACTTGTCCCATTATGACAGGGGCCGCGGCGCGGACCTGCCGGTCAAACAGTGAGCCCGAGACTTCGATGATCGGCTCCTTCGGGTTGGCGCGCAAAGCCAAGATTGCATTCCGCTCGAAAACATCGAGCTGGTGGGGCGCGCGACCTTTGAAAGGCAGATCCGAGACGAACCGATATTTGACCGACCCGTCATGAGCGCTGATGCGCTTGCCGAGTTCGATCGAGAGGGTTGCTGGAATAGGGATCGCACCTGGCACGTCCCGATAGTTGTGCGTCGCGGTCACGGCGCCGTTAGCTTGCAGCACGCGTCCCACGACGTCGCTGCCGTAGAATCCGCGCATTTCGTCGATGATCCGGCTGATTTCGCTGGCTTGCCTGCGCAGCATCCGTTCCGATAGGTCTCGGAGGTCGAGCCAGGCTGCGACGGGCAGACCGACAAGGCCGATGACCACTGCCGTCACCAGGAGCGGTCCCATGGTGCGCTGCTGACGCGCAATCTGTTCACCCAGTCCAGCCATTGTGCAAGCCCCCGGCCGTCACAGTATCTGAACTATAGCTCATTCCCGGCACGGTACCAGAGTCAGTCTTGGCTCGATGAGAACACGTCAGCCCTGCAACGTCGGACCGACCTTGAGCGGTTGTTGCTAAGCCCGACCCTCACAGCAGATTTCGCATTCTGGCGCTAGACGGGCAGTGAATCAGTGAGGGAATGTCGCAAAGTCTGTTGTGGCCCGGAATGCGCTCCGCGATAACCGCTCAGGGCTCAAAATTCACCTCTGGCAAGGTTGAGACTTCTGCGGCCGGAGAGCGCGTCGGAAAAGAAAGTGTCCCGCCAAACGTATCCGCGTTTCGGCCGCACTATGGAATGGGACACCGCGGCGGGTGACGCGGTGCTGCGCGCTGCCGGCGGCATGACGCGCACGCTGGATAGCGCGCCGCTCGCCTGCGGTAAGCGCAACCAGAGCGACGACGAGGATTTCGCCAATCCGCATTTCATTGCCAGCGGCAAGGCTGCCACGGCCGCTTAGCACGACGGTGAACCCCGTTCCCCGGCTCGTCGCCCGCGCGAGTGACGCCGTCGCGCACGCGACGCCTGAGTTGAAGCACTTATTTTCAGCCGAACGCTCGTGGCAGGGAGTAACTATCCGGTGTGGATCGTGGCAGAGGCCCTTTCGCGTGTTAGACTGCTTGCATGGAGATCGACACCGACAAGATCGACGAAGCCGTTCTGGGCCTGCTTTGGCTGACGCTGCATGAAGAGAGGCGCGTCTGGAAGGGATTCGATTGGAGCGCTCTGGATCGCTTGCACCAGAAGGGGCTGATCGCGAATCCAGCAAACAAGGCGAAGTCAGTGGTTCTGACAGATGAAGGACTGCGGCGTGCGCAGGAGCGATTCCGAACCCTGTTCACCCGTTCGGCGCCATGAGCCATGAGCGCTGGGATGGCGCCGCGAGATGATGGCGCACCTGGCTGAATTTCGATAGTGGCGGCGCGCTGACCGCAGGCGGGACGGCCAATGCTCTCGCCGTGGCGGCCAAATTCTTCTTTCGCCACTTATGCCAACGGGCGCATCCTGGCCGTCAAGGCACTAGCAGACAACACCGTAGCCGCAACCCTCAATGTCATCGGTATTGGCGCGAAGTCCATCCGCAAGATGCTTTCTGCCGGCGAATCAGCGCTCCCCGGGCCGAGCTGCAGGCAGGCAGCTGGTCTGCGCCCGCTGCTGGCACATGGATGTTGGTGGGCAGACTACCACAAGGAATGTGTCATCATGGCTGCGGATTTCCGAAGGCAGGTTTCTCAAGAACGAGCACATGACTACCAAGAGGGGATGTGTGAGTGCTCTTAACTTGGAATCCCTCGTCGGACAGCGTTTCGATGAACGCGGGCAACAACGTTTGAGGTGCGCCTCACAATATTGGAAAGCACCCTTCGCGCCTTGCCTGGGCCGATGTTGCGCTGCATGTGCTGATAGACGGCCAGCAGCACGACGATATCGTATTGCGGTAGAAGGATATTGCCAAGGCGCCGGCTGCCAAGATTCAGGCGATCGAACCGGGCATGCACCGGGGAGCCGCTCAATAACATTTTTGCAGTCTGGATGTGCGGCTTGGCAATGTCGATCCCGTGGATCGAGCTGGGTTTCAGCTTGGATATCTCATAGGCGACAACACCCATATTGCAGCCAACATCGAGAATGGATTTCCCGGCGTAGTCGACCTTTGCGGAGAATAGCCCGTCCAGTCTGTCGTCCCACGTTCCGGCAAAACCGCTTTTGAATCTTGACCACCACAAATCATCAGCTTCTTTGGGAAGAGCCCCCTTGAGCGCCTCCTACCACGAGAGAATTAATGGTCGATACCCATTCAACTGGAATTGATCACATTGACGAACCAAGGCAGGGACGTGTGCGGCCGCGTCACAACCCCATCACCCTGAGTGCCGCGGGAACCGAATAGCGGCTGCCGTCATAGCGCAGCCGGTAGGTCCGCTTCACAGGCTTGCCGGGATGGGACTGGCACTCGCCATCCTTGTCGGGGGAGGGATTGTCGGTGTCCGTCCGCTCGACCGCAATGATGTCATGATAGCCGTGATGGCTCGCCGGGCTCATCGCCAGGCTGACCTGGCTGGAATGAAACGATCCGGCGCAACTGGCATCGCCTTCGCCGCCATGGCCGGTCACCACGAGGCCGTCGAGCACCAAGCGCAGCGCATCGCTGGCGACGGCATAGAGCCGCAGGTCGGTTTCAGTGAAGGGAGTAGCCTGCGAATGGTTTGCCATTTCGATGCGCAGGCCGAAGGCGGTGACCTCAGGGGCCAGTGCATAGCGGCCGGTGTCGAATTCCACCTTACGGATCGCGATGGCATCATCGGTCATCAGTCCAGGCTGGAGCAGGCGCTGGCGCACCCGCAGGCTCTTTCTATCGACGACCAGTAGCTCGATGTCGCCGACATGCAGGTGGTCGCTGTTAGCGCTGTCGATCAGCGGTACCGCGACCAAAAGCAGGTCGTCATGAGCCGGCCAGATCTTGCAGGCCAGGCCGAATGGCGCATCGCTCTCCGGGAGCGTTGAGGCGATGCTCGTATGGGGTACAAGCGTGAACGAGGCGCCGTCGGCGCTCTTTCGGGCCTTGGGATAGGCCTGCTGCACCAGGGCGGCGGCATCGCCGCAATCGCCGGCCGCTGCCCGGGCGGACGACAGGCTGGCGAGGGCGGCGCCGAGAAACAGGACAGGCAACACTATTCGCATGGAGTTCTCGCGTCGCAGGGCCGGGTTCGGTCAGGACCCTTCTACGCGAGATTGGTGGCGGCGCACAGGGTGTAGGGAAGTGACGGCTAGCTCCACCCGCTGCGTCAGGACCATAGGTATCCTGGAAAGTCGTAAAGTCTGAGCTCGCTTAGGAACGGTGATCATGAGAACGCCGCCCGAGCCGCCAATTTTTGCCAATGCTGTTCGAGCTACCTGAAACAGATACTGACAATGTGATCTCGGTTGCCTTGTCGCGCTCCGATTAGATAAAGAAGCGCCTGGACAAGAAACCTCTACAAAACCGGACCTCGCCGATCCGTCGGGCGCACCTTCTAGGGTGTACATTCCAAAATTAACTCGGCATGACCTCCGATTCTGACCCCCTGAGCCGGGCGCGTTCGCTGTCGGCGCGGTATCGAAGCAGAACCAATGCGGCGCCTGCTTCGGCTTTCCGAGACCCCGCCTTGTCTTTCCTTGAGACTTGGCAGCACGGCGCGTTCAATCGGAACCCTGCTGCCTTCAATGTACAGCCAGTCCCATCAGCCGGCGAGCTTGTAAACGCCGGCAGCCTTTTGGCAGCTGCGAGCACCGCCTTCATGTCGAGTTCTTCGAGGACAACGAGGTCGTTTACCCAGCCGCTTGCCCGCACCGCCAGTGCTAGCTCCATCCCATCGGCCTGGTCCGGAACCTCAGCATTGACGACAATATCATACGCGCCGCGAGTAAACATCATACCGGACACCTTGCCACCAACGCTTTCCAAAATCGCCTTGATTGCAGCTTCTCGGTCTGAGCCTTGTATCAATCCCTTATAGGCATGGGGCGGATAGTTTCCCAGGATTGTCACTTTCATGGGGTATTCCTCCCTATCTTGTACTAGTTTCGTTATTGATCGTTTGACCAACACGGAGCTACGCGGACAGTTGGGTCAGCCGTAACCCTGCATCGCAACGCTCTTGCTCGTATCCAAAGCTGGCAGCGGGAAAGGTTCGACCTGCCCTCCGGTCTTGTCCAAATACTGCATCAAGGCCGTCACGAGGTGGTAGAAAATGCTCGCGGGGACCTCCGTTGCCAGTGACCTTCCGCGCTCGTCAATCCTGTCGATCCACAACCCAAGCGGTGCGGGATCGATATGCCATTTGAAGAGGCGGGCGACACGAGCTTCGATCTCAGGTTTCAGATCAGGCCCGCCGATGCCGTCGAGGGCGACGGCCGCCTTGACGGCTTCGCATTGCGGCCAGCTGCGGGAGAGCCGGTCGAAGGGAATTCCCTGCCGCGACACGGCTGCATAAGCCAGGCCCGTGGCCCGGTTCAATCCGCTGGCGATCGCCGACGAGTAGAGCTTCCTGGCGTAGGCTGCCAAGTCTTTCTGCCCGCTTGCCTGCGCGAACTCGACGAGGAGCGAAGCCCATTCGAAATGGTGCCCTGGTTCGGTCCACTGTCCCTCGTCTCCCGGCAACGGTAACCAATCGACGTCGAAATGTTCCCCAAGCGTCCAGCTCTCCTGGTCGAAGAAATGGCACCGGAAGAGATCGACGACGCGTGCCGCCCGACGGAGATATGCACGCTCGCCGGTGACGCCATGCCAGGCAAGGAAGGATTCCAGCATGTGCATGTGCGGGTTCGAGAACCGCACCCCCTTCCAGCCGGGGGTCTCGAGGAAGCCGTTCAAGCTGACGTCCTCGAGATGGGTGTCGATGAAATGGAACGTCTCTTGTGCCAGCTGCATGGCATCCTGATGGCCGCATCGGTGAGCATGGGCAAGCGCCAGGAGCACGCAGGAATGGTCGTAGGCGTCCTCCGTCGGGTCAGCCACGCTGCCGTCGCAATTGAGGATGCGCACCCAGCCACCGCGATCGGTGCGGCCGTGTCTGGCGATGAACTCGATGCCGTGGTCGATGAGCTTGTCGGCCGGTCCAGCCCAGCCGCGTTCTTTGGCCACCGCGAAGGCGTAAATCTGGCGAGCCATCGTCCGCATGCGCTTGGGTTTGCCCAACGGCCTTGCATCGAAACCGAGCGCCTCGTGGAAGCCGCCATACGCATCGTCGACACCTGCAGTGGACCACAGCGGCAAGGTTTCGTTGAAGAGCCAGTGCTCGACCCGCTTGCGCCATGACCCGCTGATGATGACCCGGTCGTCCGACCCCGTGAACTTCGTTTCAAGGCGTCCGCTCTTCTCCAGTTGTTCGACGACTTTCTTCACGTTCTGGCTGTGGCTGACAGGAGCGACGAATACCGCGTCCGGTGTCGTCACCACCGCCACATGCTTCATTCCAATGACTGTCAGCAGTCTGCCGTGGCTTCTGAGATAGGAGTTGCCGCAATCCATGGCGACAACGTCGCCCATTACGACATTGCCGTCGCAGTCCGTCGGGCTGGCTTCGAGAAGCGATTGCCACGATCCAAGGTCGTTCCAGCGGAAAGAAGCCGTAACCATCGCAATACCGCGTGCATGCTCCATGACTGCGTAGTCGATCGACGTCGACGGGACAGCCGAATAGAAGCTCTGGGGCAGGTAGATGCCCAAGACGTCGGTCCGTGCAGCCTTATAGGCCCGTTCCGCGGTGTCCCAGATGTCCGGCCGGAACTCGAGAAATGCCTTCCGCATCGTGTCGGCACGAAACAGGAAGATGCCGGCGTTCCAGTAGAATCTTCCCGAAGCCACATATTTGCGGGCCGTCTCGGCATTGGGCTTTTCGACAAAGTGCAAAACGGCGGCCACTCCGTCACCAGTTGCCCCAACCTCGATGTAACCGTAGCCGGTTTCGGGATGCGTCGGCTTGATGCCGAATACGACAATGCTGCCTGAATCGGCGGCAGGCATGCCCGCCTCGACGGTTTCCCAGAATTGCGTTTCGGTGGATATCTGATGGTCGGAAGGGACCACGAGCACAAGCGCCTCGCCGCCATATTTGGAGATCGTGTGCAAGGTGGCTATGGCCACCGCAGCGGCGGTATTGCGGCCGACGGGTTCGAAAATCGGGCTGCCGCCGTTCAGGCCGAGCGGACCGATGTCCGAGATAACGCGGTCGGCATGCCGTTCGGAGGCTACCACATAGATCGGCGTCTCGCCGTCCGACCGCGCCTTGAGGCGTCGGACAGTCTTCGCAAGCATGGAGCCGTCGCCCGAAAGGTCGTGGAATTGCTTGGGATTGTCTTCGCGCGAGAGCGGCCACAGCCGTGACCCGACGCCGCCGCTCATGACAAAACTTACGATCCGCTCCGGCATGGGCCAGTCCTCTCAAAATGTCTGGTTGTAGGCTCCGACCTCTGGATTGCGACGCAGCACGTCATCGACAGCCTCGAACATCTCGCGACGTCGTTCCGGCGAGACAGGGCTTTCCACGACGAGAACAATTTCCGCCTTGTTCGACGAGGCCCTGACACGTGCCGGCTTGGGCAACGACACGCACCCCATTCACGGTAATGAGATTGGCCGGCGGCTGGCCAGCGAACTCGATCCCGTCCGCTTTCATTTTGGTGAATTCCCCGACAACTTTCGCGACCACGTCGTATTTCACCTCGTCGGCGCAGTGTGGCGACATGGTCGGCGTGCCGAACGTCAGCGGCAGATCGCGGTAGAGGTCTGCCATGCTGGACTGCGGGCTGCGATCCAGCATCTGGCAGATGGCGATGGCCGTGACCAGGCCATCGTCATAGCCGCGGCCGATCGGAGGATTGAAGAAGAAGTGGCCCGATTTCTCAAAACCGGCGACGGCGCCGAGTTCGGCGACGCGCCGTTTGATATAGGAATGACCGGTTTTCCAATAGTCGGTGACCGCGCCATTTTCCCGCAACACCTTGTCAGTCATGAACAATCCGGTCGACTTGACATCGACGACGAAAGTCGAGCCGGGATAGAGGTGTGAGATGTCGCGCGCGAGCATGACCCCGACCTTGTCGGCGAAGATCTCGTTGCCTTCATTGTCGACCACGCCGCAGCGGTCGCCGTCGCCGTCGAAGCCGAGCCCGACATCGGCGCCGGTTTCCAGCACCTTGTCGCGAATGGCGTGCAGCATCTTCATGTCTTCGGGGTTGGGATTGTAATTCGGAAACGTATGATCGAGCGCGACGTCGAGCGGGATCACCTCGCAGCCGATCCTTTCCAGTGCCTCGGGAGCGAAAGCCCCGGCGGTGCCGTTGCCGCAGGCGGCCACCACCTTGAGCTTCCTCGAGATACGCTTTCCCGCTGTCAGATCGTCGAGGTAGGTTTTGCGGAAATCCGCAACGAAGTCATAGGAGCCGCCACCGACAAGGTCGAAATCGCCTGACAGCACGATCGCCTTCAGCGCGCTCATCTCCTCCGGACCAAAGGTCAGCGGGCGCGCCGCGCCCATCTTGACGCCGGTCCAGCCATTCTCGTTGTGCGAGGCGGTGACCATGGCGACGGACGGCGTGTCGAGCGCGAATTGGGCGAAATAGGCCATCGGCGACAAGGCCAGCCCGACATCCTTGACCCGCGCGCCGGCGGCCATCAGCCCGGAAACCAGCGCCAGCTTGATGGCAAGCGAATAGGAGCGGAAATCGTGACCGGTGACGATATCAGGTCCCGCACCCAGGCGCCGGATCAGCGTGCCGAGCCCCATGCCGAGCGCCTGGACGCCGATCAGATTGAGTTCCGGCGGCTCGTTCGAGCCGGGATGGCCGAACCACCAGCGTGCATCATATTCGCGAAATCCGGACGGCTTGATCAACGCCGAGGTTTCGAATTCGAATGTGTTTGGTCTGGCTTGGCCGACTATGTTCAGGGTCACGGTTTCTGCTCCGCAATTGCGGGCAACAATCCTAGCACGCTGCCGGGCGCAGGCCCCTTCGGGAATGGGGGTTAGCCCCAACGCCCTGGTTCGCCCCCCTCATTCAATAGGAGCATGCCTGCCGATGGCCGAAAGGATCTCTCGCCCAAGCGTCGGGTTTTGTATTCTGGAGGTGCTTCCTGCTCAGGCGCTGACGACAAGGGTGGGCTGCCAGATGCCGCTGACCGCATTCAAGCATTCAAGTTCCCGTTCCGCGAGAATGTCGACGAAAGGCGTTTCGGACGCCTGGCTCGCCTTCTCAATGGCATTCAAGTGGAAATCGACAGGGTTTAGCGGAACTCCGTCTGTCCGGAGAAAGGATGATGGACTGCGCCGCGTTCTCTTTGGAGCGATGGAAACTGCGAGTACCTCGCGAAGGTCGATAATCTCACGCGGAACTCGGCGTTCAACTGCGGACGGCAGGTCTCGCTGGAATAGCAGATGTCATTCGTCGACAGGACGAGAGCTCATTTTCGGGCCGATATCGACGACCATGATCTCCGGCGACACGCCGAAGCGCACCGGCAGCCACGATACGCCCAAACCCCCGGATACGATCATGTGCCGCCCACCTTCGACGATATGCCCGTAGGCGAAGCGCTGTCCGTAGGCTGAATTGATGATGGGGGGGCCGATGAATGGCAAGCGCACTTGCCCACCATGTGTATGGCCGCATAATGTCAGGCTGACACGGTCAGGAACAGTAGTGAAAATGTCCGGTTCATGCGCAAGGAGCAAAATCGGATTGCCGTCGTCGGGTATTGCGGCCATTGTTCCAGGCAGATCGTCGACCCCCTTGTACACGCCGCGAGAAAACTGCATGGCCCACTGGTCGCCAAGACCCGCGAGCCAGAACGCTGAGCCATCCGGCTGCCGGATAAGCGTGGCGGTGTTCTCGAGGACCGGAATTCCATTGTCGACGAGGGCTGCGCGGACGCTGTCGACACCGTGCCACCAGTCGTGGTTGCCGAGAATGGCGTGGCAGCCAAGTGGCGCGGTAAGTTTCGAAAGTGAATTGCCCCAAACAGTGTCGGGCACCATCCCGGTGGCATAGCGCGGCCGCACGCCCATCACATAGTCGCCGAGGAGAAGGATGATGTCGGGCTGCAGGCTATTCGAAACACCGACGATCTCGTCGATCCTGGAAACCGACATCCAGGGCTCGCAGGCATGGATGTCAGCGATCACGACGATGCGCAGAGGCTTGGCAGCCGTCGGCCAGCGCGGCGGTAGGAGGTTGTAGCGAGTGACACGGAGTCGAAACCGAGGTTCAATCGCGACGGCATAACTCACCAGCCCGAATGCCGCGAGCGACATGGCGCCAAAGAGCTTCAGGAATGAGCGCCGCGACGTCAGCACTTGTATTTCCCAGCAGAACGAGGTCTGTTTTAGAGATCGCCACGAATTCAGCTGCGGCAGCCTGAACCACATCAACCGCGTGAGAGGCCTCGCGGGGTCAATAGTTTCCCAAATCGGCGTCAGCTGCAAGCATTGGTCTTCATTGCGCAGGGGAGGGAGCTCGGGCTAGGACCCGTCAACTGCTCCGATTTGCCACTGATCTCGGGCGGATGGTGTAGTTCCATTCCGGATGAATGCGTCGCCTTAGATGGCGAGCGCCTCCATCTCGGCATCGCTCACTTGATACCTTTCGTCGGTCGCGGCATCGATCGCGCTCCCAGCTTCAGGCCCGTGACTGCGATCAGCTCGACCACGCCTATGCGGTCGACAAGGGGCCGTCCACGCCAGGTTTGCGTGATGTGGCAGACCAGGGTTGTTCGATGTTGCTCCACATGTGCTCCGCCGATAGGATCCAATGTGGAGCGCGAGGCCTGTCTCGCGAGCCCCTTGAACTGCTCCACCCAACGCGCCACGATCTTGGCCGACACACCATAGGCCGCGCCGCAAGGGCTTGGGAGAGACGTCCCTCGATGACCGAAAGACCAGTTCCTCTCGCCGCCACGGCGTCAGACAGGTATTCTTGTGGATGTTCATTCGGACCCTCCGGTGAGTGCTGAAGGTTGGTAACTCCAGTCTCCTCCGTTCGGTCCGAATGGACAGCCTACAGAAAGCTCACAACTAGTGCCTGTTCCATGCCGGTGGCATCGGGATGGAACTCCATCTCTTTTGTTTGAGCATGATCTTCTCCGAAAACCGGCTCCCGTTTTTCGCTCGGGATCATGGCTTCGAGGTGCTGTTTATCCAGTCATTGTTTGGTCCCGGCAGCCCCTCTCGGGATTGTTATTCCCCCGCGTAGGTCCTTCAGGTCACATAGAATGAGGCTGCGGTGAGCGAGAGATGTGGGGAAAGGGTGGCGAACTGTATTTGAGATGCGCCGCCGGCCCCGTCGCTGTCGAAAGAGAGCGCCCCGGTTGCACTGTCGTAGATGATATGATCGGAACTGTCATGCGCGGCTGTACCAGCATAGAAAGCTTTGAATGGAAGCCCTCCCGCCTGAAGCCCGGCAAAAACGGTATCGCTGAGATGGAACGTGTCCTGGGAGCGCTGGAAGTCGGTGATCTTATCGACATTGCCGGCTCCAAGAGCAGTATTGAACGAGAAGGCATCGTGGCCTCCGTAACCGGTCAAGACGTCGGCGCCGAGCCCGCCGTTGATGACATTGTTGCCGGCATTGCCCTGGATGGTCTGGGCGAACTCGTTACCGGTGAGGCTGATCGCCTTCGTGCCGGACGGGTTGTTGGTGGCGAGATGCTCGATCTCCGAGCCGGCCGAAAGCGCATAGCTCACCGAAGCGAGCACACTGTCGTTGCCGCCGCCCACCGCTTCAACCACCTTCTCGCTGGCATTATCGACATAGTAGGTGTCGTTGCCGCCATAGCCGATCATCGTGTGGCCGCTGGTTCCGTGGAATACATCGGGGCCGCTGGTGCCGTACAAGGTGCCATCGCTGGTGTCGCCGGAAGGAGGGACAGTCCCGGTCCCGGACCCAGTCTCGGTCCCGATCGAGCCAGTGGTTGGGGGAGTGACGTTCGCACCAGTGACGGTGTCGCCGCTGCCTGCCTGCTGATAGAGCTGAACCCCATCGACCTGCATCTGCATCGACGACGGGGTCGAGCTATCGAGAGCCGTGTGCCATCCGGCCGCGTTGGAATTCGCGACCCCGTTGTTCATGATCAGTTCCATCGGTTCATTCGGGATCGGCGCCTGCGCGCTGGTCACTTGCGCCATCTGTTTCCCGTCGAGATACCAGGTGATCGATTGACCGGGATCCCAGTTGATGCCGTATGTGTGAAAGCCGGCCGTGAGATCGATGCCGGTGTCGACGACGCCGCCGAACGTCCCTGACGGCGTGTGAAGGTGATAGGAGAACGCCTGGTTTGCCGGCCCCGAACCGGTGAATCCACCCTCCTGCATATCGATCTCAAAATTATCGCCGCTGCCGCCTGCGCCATTGCCGGGCAGCAGCCAAAGGGCTGGCCATGCGCCATCGCCGCTCGGCGCCTTCATGCTGATCTGAAGGTAGCCGCCATTGAATTCGAAGTTGCCATAGCTGCTGACCACACCGGACGCCATCGGGTATGTCTGTGCCGTCCCCTGATTTATGCCACTGACGGTCTGTTTGTCCGCCGTGAGATTCAACAGCCCGTTGGTCACGGACACCTGGCTCGGCATATCGTAGTCGGCATTATACGCCCCGCCCGGCCCGCTTCCTCCTGATCCATTGTCGTTCCACGGCCAGCCGTTGGCGGCATTGCTCGTGATGTAGGTATTCCAGTCGCTGTCGAGCGCCGTACCGGAGAAGTTTTCCTCGAAAACGAGGTCGCTAGAGGCAAAGCCTGCGGGTGCGGAAAGAGCCATTCAGTGATCCTTTTTGGCGTTGAAAACAGGGAATTCCACTGCCGCGCATCGCCAGGCGCGCGACATATCGCATACTCGCAGTTGGGCACCGCGAACGGATTTCAAAGTAGCGGAGATTTGGAAGTCCTCGCCCAGACATTATTGTCGAGCGAGCTTAACGGTGACCGCGCCATCGAAGGTGAGTTTTGTCCACGGGAATGCCCATCAGGGCCCTCCCTTGAAACGGTGTCGCAGCTGACGCCACAAGGTGTTCAACGGTTCGAGCCGCAGCCGCATTGAAGCCGAGCCCAGCTGTTCCGGCGGACGCGCCGCCAAGCATTCCGTTTAGTAAAAGCAACGGTAGATCCTTAGTTCATTGCGTTTTTTTTGTTGTCATTCCACCCGCGCCCTAAGTAAAACGCAGGCATTTCCGCTTCCCGGCTTATCCGCACACCGTCTTGTACCTACGTGAATGGATTATTCGTGGACGATGTACGCAAGCCAGGAGACCTTACTGCCATTTGCGGCGAGAATGAGGCTAGGCGAAAACTTATCAACACTCTCATATAGTGTGAAAACTTATCAACACTCTCATATAGTGCGTCGGACAACCACTCCGAAACAGCCCTCCGGACTCCTACGAAAACGGTGTCCGTCGACTAAAATGTTGCGCGGTTTGGGGGCCCGTGGTTCGAGCGGGTCGTTCGCGTATGAGGTCGTCGAGAAGGCGGCCGGGATGTCTTCCGATGCTGCGTAGCGGACGAGCTGTCGAGCCTATGGCTGGAGCTGCCGGCCCGGATGGTCGACCGTGCCGTTTGCGCGGCCGATTCGCTTGGCCGAGGTCCGCCGTTGCGGCGTTGATTATGCTCCAGTCTCGACACGTGTTGCTGAGCGACGTCGCCGGCGGCACGGCGGCGATGGCCGCGTCATTTTAATCATCGAAGGTGGAAGGCTGGCACCGTTATCGAGCGTAGCCCTACAGCACCGGACAGGCCGTTCAATCGCAACGCCAACGTGCCTGCATCGGGATCATATTTTTCAAGATCTGAACAGCGCCAAGACGTGCAACCGCGCGCTTAGCCGTCGCCACGACTTCCAATACCGAGTAGCCACCGCATCACCAATTCACGTTGGTCACACCGCCTTGGCGTGCTTCCAAGATATCGAGATACAACGTCTGGATCCTGTCGGCACAATCGTCCCAAGTCGGTAGAGTCACTTCACGGGGGATAGCGGGATGATCCAGTTGATCGGCTATTGCAGCGGCAAGTTCTCTGTCGGTGCACTCAAGCGCGATCATGCGGCCGTTTCCGGCCTTCGCAACCTCCGCGAGACCTGAGGTGGCGGCGACAAGCAGTGACCGCCCGAGGGCCAACGCCTCGAGCGCCGCCAGAGGATGCGTTTCGTATTGGCTCATCAAAACAACAATGGCTGCGCGTGCAATCGCGTGGGCCATGGCCTTGCGATCAGCGGGAGGAATGGCTCGAATCTCGACACGGTCGGCGACACCCAGTCTCTCGGATACATCTCGCAACTTGCTTTCATATGGGCCAGAACCCAGAATCAGCACTCGAGCGTGCGGCCGCACCGAGAGGAGAGCAGGGAGAGCGCCGATAACTCGATGGTGGCCCTTGTATTTCTCAAGCCGACCTATCGAGACGACAAGATCGTGGTCCGTTTCAACGGGGTTGGCCTCAGGGCCTTCTGGAAAGTCCGAACCGTTCGGTATGACCGCGAAAGCCTCCGGGCCCAAACCGAAAGCCCGCCCATAGAGCTCGACCTCAAATTTTGCGAGGGCCACCAGTCGCCCGGCTCTCCTAACGAGCGGACGTAACGCACGCCACTGGAAGGATCGCACGCGATTTCGCAGGACCGAAGAGTGCCCCCCGCCGTGGAATGTGAGAACATAGGGTCGCCTGGATCTCAGAGCGCCGAGCATCGCAAGCGGGGCGACGCAGGTGTGATAACTTTGGACATGGACAAGATCCCAACGTCCATCTCGGACGATGTGATATAGCTCCGGCGAGAAGAGCCAATCTTTGCTCTGCGGCCGAGCTGGAGTGCGCAAAACTTCGACGCCGCCGACGAATTCCCGTGCAGGATAGCGCTGCGAAACATCGGTCGTCACGACCGTGACGTTAGCGCCGTTCTTGACGAGACGTTTTGAAACCTCCTGCACATGGTTCTCAACCCCGCCTATGTCCGGATGAAACCGAGGCGTCGCCATCAAGACGCGCAAAGTAATTACCTCATGCCTATTGCCGCTCTACTGACGGTGGGGAGTATCGATTTGCGGAAGACGACAGCGCCCCCGTAAGCGCGCCTAAGGAGAAGCCAGCAAACGCGCAACTGATGCCCGAAATGATAGCTCCAACTCTCGCCAAGCCGTCGAAGTGACCTCGGAAAAACGCTTCGTGACAGCCGGCCATCACGCTCTCGGAGAGGACGCGACGAAGATATCGGTGTTCAAGCGCAAGTACGGGGGACTGACGAAAATATCTAGCCAGTTCAGCCTTCCCGAACCCTTCATGATAGCAGCGTGACGCGAAATAGCTAAAGCGAGCTCTGCCTGCATGGACTTTGTGAAGGACCTTGGCGTCTGGGTTGTACACAATCGCCTTGCTCGGCCAAGCCTGGCCTATGCGGATGCACAACTCGGTATCCTCCGGGCGCGACCGCGCGCCAACCTTTCCAAAATACGGTCGAAAGCCACCGACGCCGTCAAAAACAGATCGCAAGACAGACATATTGACTGTCCAAAGATTGCGGACGGCTTCCATCCGAACTGGCCCCCCTTTGTAGGACGCGCCAACGACCCAGTTGAACTCCTCGGGGAACCATCTCGGCCGTCCGTCAAGCCAGAGGGGAGCGGTGCGGCCGCCGACGGCGCAGACGCATTCGTCGGCGTACCCATCGCTCAGCCGTAGGAGCCAGTCGGGATCTGCGACGGCGTCATCGTCAAGGAAAGCAAGGATGACGCCGGTTGAAGCGGCGACTCCGCTGTTTCTCGCGCCGGGAGCGCCTCGTGCGAATTTATTGGGAATGCCGATTACATCGTTTATCTCAGTTGTGATGCGCCTTAAGAGAGAAGGATTGTGGTCGACAGCAATGATAATCTCCTTCGCCGGAAGGCTCTGTTTCTTCACCGACGCCACGGCGTCGACAAGATCGGACCACCGCTTCTCTGTAAAGGTGGCTATCACTACGCTGACGGGTTTGACTGAGCACATTGACGGCGCGGCCATCACGAGAAAGCCACTGAGTGAGATGGGTCTGATTGCGCAGGAGAAGACGAGAATGTCATTAGCGGGGACGCCTATGGTTGCCGTTCGAAGGCCCAAATCAACTCACGCGAAAGGTTCTCAATTACGAGACAGATTGTCTATTTCTCTTAAGAGGGACCGACATTAGCCAAATGGAGTAATTCGTCCGATGTTGTTGTAAATTCTGCTGAACGATGGGAGACTCTGATCGGGCTTCGAGGGATGCTGGAAAATGGACACGGCGGCGTTTGCGAAGTGGCTTGCCGGGATCAGGCTTTTGGACAGGCAACGCGGCCAGGCGTTGCGGGACTCGGCGTTGCGGGAGTTGGCGTTGGCCGAAGCGAATGATCCGATCGACTCTTCGGCTGATCCAGACCATGCCGCCGTGCCAGCTGGCAAGGCCGCAGTCGCGCCCCCGCTCTACGGCCATCTCAAGGAGTGGATGCGGCGCTTCCACGGCGTCGCCACCAAGAACCTCCCAAGCTACCTGAGTTCGCGCCGAACCATCGAAGCCCTCTCAATCGCGTCGATCCCGGACGCCTGGATCATGGCCGCCGCTGACCTGGGTCCATATCGACAACAATCGCTGTAAGAGCGAATTCGTAATGCGTATCGGTGGTCCACCACGCATAGTTCGCACAAGCCAACAATATAGCAGGATGAAAATGCAGCGGGCAGCGGTGCCTCGACAGGATGACCACGATGCGAATTCTTATGCTCGCGCAGTTCTATCCGCCCGTAATAGGTGGAGAAGAGCGGCACGTACGGAACTTGAGCATCGCCCTCGCCAGACGAGGGCACAGCGTAACGGTAGCGACGACGTGGCAGTGCGGCCTTGAGGAGGGCGATATCGACGACGGCGTCTGCATACGCCGCTTACGCGGAAGCATGCAGCGTGTCGGACTTTTATTTAGCGATGCGAGCCGACGGTACGCACCGCCGTTCCCAGATCCTGAACTGATGTACGGTATCCGTGAACTCGTTCTGGAGCAGAGTCCAGACATCGTACATGCCCATAACTGGCTTCTTCATTCCTATTTGCCTCTCAAGCGCGAAAGTGGACCTGGGCTCGTGGTAACGCTGCACGACCTGAGCCTTGTGTGCGTGCAGAAGAACGCGATGCGCCAAGGCGCGCCGTGCGAGGGCCCTGCGCCCGGAAAGTGTTTGCGCTGCGCCAGTCGCTTTTACGGGCCGGTTAAGGGTGGAGCTACGCTCCTTGGCAACTACCTATTCGGGGCCCTAGAGAGGCGTGTTGTCGACAAGTTCTTGGCGGTCAGCGAAGCCATAGCGATTGGGAACAGCCTTTCGGAGGCGGGGCTGCCATTCGAAGTTGTGCCGAATTTCGTTCCTGACGATTTCGGATTAGCGCGTCCGTGCGACGATCCACGGCTTTCTCAGCTCCCGGGCGATGGATACCTCTTGTTCGTGGGCGATTTACGTCGGTTTAAAGGCGTACATGTGCTCCTCGAAGCTTACGCGATGCTCGATAATGCCCCGCCGTTGGTCCTCATCGGACGTCGGTGCCCCGATACTCCGCGAGAGCTGCCGCCAAACGTAATTCTCTTTGAAAGCTGGCCTCATGACGCCGTCATGCAGGCATGGCGCAATTCTCTCTTCGGGCTTGCCCCTTCAATCCTTCCAGATGCCTGTGCCTCAGTTGTGCTTGAGGCGATGGTGGTCGGAAAGCCCATGATCGCTACGAAGGTTGGAGGAATGCCGGAACTCATCGATGATGAAGTGACGGGACTCCTAGTGCCGCCGGGCGACGCAGCAGCGCTGGCCAAGGCGATCGGCCACTTGATTGGCAACCCAGAGCTGCGCAGGCGAATGTCGGCCGCCGCTCACAAGAAAGTGCAATCTTTTAAGGCCAGCACGGTCGTACCCCGCATCGAGCAGATCTATTCGGACATCGTGGGGCATCGAACCCCCCAGCCTCATGCGGAGCTGGATCGCGGACATGACCGGTTTCGTGAAAATCGATTAATCTAGCCATCTCGAAACTTCGGGGCGAGCCAACTCTCGCCCATCGAACACCGATTTTGATGTCCCGGAACTCGATTTCCTGGGAGCCTGCGCCCTGGTGGTGTTGAAGCCGGACATGAGGTCGGTGCCGGTGTTGGCGACGCCGCCAAAATTGTCGTTCACGTTCGACGAGCCCGACGTGAATCCATCCTCTTGCATGTCGATTTCGTAATATCCCCGCTGTTGCCGGCGCCATCTCCGGGCAGCAGCCACAGCGCCGGCGAGTCTCCATTGGCGCGGCCTGGAGAGAGCCGCCATCAAACTCGAACTTGCCGTAGCTGGAGACGGCGATTGGAAACGTTTGGAAGCGCCTTGGTTCTTGGTTCATGCCGTTGACGCTCTGTTGAACCGCCTTAAGGTTCAGGCGTCCGTTCACAGAGATCTGGCTGGGCATGAAATACGGGCGTCGCACGCCCCCGTTGCCGCTCCCTCGCTGAGCCATTGCTGTTCCGTGGCGATCCTCCGGCTGCGTTGCTATTGACGTAGCGATTCCAGCTGTTGTCCAGGCTTGTGCCGGAGAAGTTGTCGTTGAATACCAAGTCGTCGAGCTGAAACCAGCGGGCGCAGAACGATTTCCGCAGGTCTTAGTTGTTGTCTACGACCACGATGATTTCGCGCGGCGCGCGCGTTTGGGTGTGGTCGGACCCCACCGCACGCTTCAGCTTCAACTCGTCCCAGCGATCGAATGTGTAGGCGCAGATGACAACCGACGCATCGATCATGGCTGCTGGTTACCTTCGCGGGTCTGTTGGATCGCCTGGATGGCTTTTGAGGTCGAGCTGGTTTGGCGGGTCTGCGCGGTCGTGGCGGCTTTGAGGATGTTCCAAATCGCGCTTCCGTCGTTGCGGATATCGAACTGGTCGTGTTCATCGACGGGATAGCGTCCGCTGTCCTGCCGTGAGGCCAACTGCCACACGATCCAGCCAGCGCACTTGGGATCGCGGGTAAGCGTATCGAGCCATGTAGCGTAAGCATCGGCGGAGTCCCGATTGGAGCGGGCATAACCGAATTCCTCCAGAAGGACCGGCTTATTGGCGCGGGCCGCCAATTGGCAGAACTCGGTGATCAGGTCGTTAAATTCCTGGACCGTGAGGTTGTAGTAGAGCGGGTAGCCGTGCCAGGTCCCGAAATCGAGAGTCGGGATCGTCAAATCGGATAGCTTCACGAGAATGTTGGCATTCCCTGAGCTGACAAGGTGATTGGAATCGAGGGACTTCACGTAGGCCGACATTTCGGCAGTCCAGGCCAACCGCAAGGCCTCAGGGCGCGCATTGCCTTCGTTCATCAGCTCCCAGGCCATGATGGTCGGGTCGTCCCGGTAGGCAAGCCCGGTGAGCAGGTTGACGCGCTGCACGACGTGGCGGACCCAGGTCCTGTAGTCCCGCTTCGTGCGCGGGTCATCGAAGAAGAACGTGGATTCGTCCCGGCTCCCATACCAAGCCCGCATCTGTTGGGCGCCCCCCGTGTAGGCCCAGAAATCCAGGAAGGCGATGATGAGCCTGAGGCGTCGCTTGCCGGCTTCGGCGATGAGGAAATCAATCTTCTGCATGCCGTTCGCGCCGTCATTGATCGCCATCCTGTTCTCACGAGGGTCCCAGGAGAGCAGGTACATTCCTTTGACAGCGAGATCGCTGGCATCGGCCTCAAGCCGCCAGTTCCAGATCGTAGCAGTGCTTCCGTCGAGCGACCCGATCACTGGCTGGAGGAAGATGCGAACCACATTGGCCCCCATGGCCACCACGTCATCGAGAACGCGGATGACCTCGTCCTGTGACCCGTAGGTCAGATAGTGGTTGTTCACGCCGGTCACGAAGAACGGCCTGCTGTCGACGGCAAACCCCGTGCCGGAGGTCTTGATGAAGGACGTTGCCGACAAGCTGTCCGCGGCGCTCACGGCTGCCGGAACAGATAGCAATGCGAACACAAACACGCGCAGCCCGGCATTGCGCAGCTCATTTTTCACTCGTTGCCAGTCGACAATCATCCGGGCATGTGGCTCTCGCCGGACGCCGAGTGCAACAGTCCCGAAGGATTACCTCCTCTGACCTCGCACGGCCCGTCGTCGTTAGGGCATAGTGGTGCCTAGCCAATTCCGGTCGCTCGAGTGTGGACCCTTGCTGTCAGACATCGCTCCCAACCAAGAGTTCGGCTCGTCGTATTGGCGAGTCCCCGCGGTGGTAATAGGTGGGAAGTATTCTCACGCTGTGGCACCCGCTATCGCTTTCTATCTGCCTCCCTGGCTCGCGGGCCCGCGGCGGAGTCTTGGTAAGGCGGATCGCCTGAGGCGGTTCCGCTGTGAGCCGGCGTCCTCTTGAAATCCCGCGGTCAGAACAACAATGCGCATTTGCCTCAATCTCGATCCGTCGCGGCTACTGCGGTGGCATCTCTGGCTGGCAATAGCGCTTGCTGAGGTGCCCGGCAACGAGGTCTCCTGCGCTTTCGCGGGCGCTCGTCGCCCGCTGCCGTTGATCTGCCATCTGCTGCTCGAACTCGAACGACTGGTCTATGGCTTTCGCGGGAACGGCGCCACCGACCACGTCGAGGCGGCGCTGCGGTCCCTGCCGCCGCCTCCGTCCGACCAAGTGGACGTGGTGATCGATCTGAGCGGAGAAGAGACACTCCCGGCGGGGCGGCGCGTGCTGACCCCGCTCTTCAACGGCGTACCCGGCGAGATTGGCGTCATGGCGGCCGTGGCGAACGACCAGGACTTTCTCGTCGACCTGTATGACACGGCGCGCCCGTTGCGGCCGTGGATGGCCCGTCCGGCCAGTGTAGACCGTGTAGTGTTTGCAGCGAGTCTCGACAGCGTTCTCTCCTGCGCTGTGCAGCTGATCCTCAAAGCGTTGCGCGAAGAAACCGGTTCAGCTGCGTCCGGTGTCCCCCGTCCACGGACGGCCGTGCCTTCGCTTGGTGCACTTTCGGCCCTTGCAAGGGCGACCGGCACAGTGACATCGAAGGCAATCAGGTGTTTGGACATCCTGGCGAGAGGCGGCAGGATGTGGGGGATTGGCTGGCGCTTCGACGAATCGGCGAGTCTGCTCGACAAGGGCGCCGCAGCCTTCTGGGTGTTCACCGGAAATACGGACAGCTACCTTGCCGACCCGTTCCCGTTCCGGCACCAGGGGCAGGATTTCATCTTTGTCGAACAGTACCTGTACTCGAAGAAACGGGGGTGCATTGCAGTCGTGACAGCGAACCGGAACGGGACCGCCGGCGCACCCCAGATCGTCCTGGAGGAACCGCATCACCTCTCGTACCCGTTCGTATTCGAGCAGGATGGGCAGATCTGGATGATCCCCGAATCCGGGGCGGCCAAGAATATCAGCCTCTACAGGGCCGTGGAATTCCCTTACCGGTGGACGCGGGAGGCCTGCCTCATCGAGGGGATCGAGGGCTACGATACCACGCCGCTCTGCCATGAGGGCGGCTTCTGGTTTTTCGTCAGCCCAAGGCTGTGGAGGTCCACGTCTTGGGATGTCCTCAGTCTGTTCCGTGCCGAGAGCCTGACCGGGTCTTGGACGCCCCATGCCGCAAACCCCGTCCTGCTCGATGCCACGCTCAGCCGCCCCGCAGGCGCCGTCATACGACACGGCGGGCGCACGTTGCGCCCGGTCCAAGACTGCACGCGCGGCTATGGCCGCGCGGTGACATTCTGCCGGATCGATGCGCTCGGCGAGTCAGAGTTTGCCCAGACCCCGGTCGGTCGCATTCGGTCCGGAGCGTTCGAGTGTCACACCTACAACCGCCGGTTTGGCCTGGAGGTGATCGACCTGTTCGGTCACGTCCGGGGTTTGCGACAGGTCACGACCTCCTATGGGCTGCTTGCTCCCGACGCGCCGGTCTTAGGGCCGCACGGGCGGTCCCTCTCCTGGCCGATCCCTCGTCCGAGTTAGCTACCCGTGGCCAGTTGGTCGAGCCCGCGGCCGCCTGGGAAGGGCCATGCGTTTTCGACTCTTCTCGCGTGCACAATAGGTGGTGGCTCGGGAAACACGGCCGAATTAAGAAGCGAGCCCACCTGCAGAGCCCCACTTCGCAGCTTCTGGCCAGTGACAATTTCGGCGTTGCGGGCGAGGTTCATCGCGCCGGCGACGTTCGCTGCATTCTGCATCGCTCGCTTGGTAGAGACTGTCGCTCGAGATCCGGCCGCGGGTCGATGATTGTCATCGCTGGCGTTACAGGCATAGCGATGTTGTCGGCTCCAGAGGTCGGACCTACGGGTTTGGCAGCGCTGCCAACGTAGCTGTTGAAGGTGATCGGTGCCGCTGCCGTACCATCTGCGCTGGTGGTTTGGGCCGGAACTACCCTGAAGGGATAACCACAAAGAGCTAATCACCTATTGCGCTTTCTAACCATCTATTGTGCTTTCCATTGCAGAGCCTCATTAGTAATCTTCGCATTGCTCAGACGAAGAGAGGACGAATCTTTTTACATCGCTCAATCTTATTTCATCTCATCTTAGTTTAATCATGTCGGGGAGTCCGCATATGCTTAGCATGAGCACATCCGTGGATGTGGCTGCCATTGAAGCTGGCACCTACGGCTTGTCGCTGGCGGCGCATTTGCGTACGCGCCGTGTGGAGCACCGGATTTTGGATTTCATCGGTCCCTCCGCCGCGAACGGCTTCGGTCCCCTGTGCCGGTTCCGGTCCGGGACCCGTCCTCTCGCCCGAAACTTGTCGGCAGTCCTGGCTCGCTTCCAACCCTCGCCGCAGGTCCGACGGCTCGACCGCACGGTGCTGCCATGAATGCCCCTGTCTCCAGCATCCTCGCCGACGGCGCTGCCGTGTCTGCGCCTGACCCAATCAGCATCGCGCTGCGGCGGTCGCTGACTCTGCCGCGAGTCAGCTTTATCGTCCCCACGCTCAACGAAGCCGAAAACCTCCCTTGGCTTCTGCCGCGCATCCCCAGCTGGGCGCACGAGATCATCATCGTGGATGGTCGTTCGACCGACGACACGGTCGCGGTCGCGCGCCGCCTGCGTGAGGACGTGAAGGTTGTTATGGAGCCCCGGCGGGGCAAGGGCGCCGCATTGCAAGCGGGTTTCCGGGCCGCCACAGGCGACATCATCGTCATGCTGGACGCCGACGGCTCCATGGTCCCGGAGGAGGCGATCGTTTTTGTCAGTGCGCTAATGGCCGGTGCGGATCTCGTCAAGGGTTCACGCTTCCTCCAGGGTGCCGGCACCAACGACATGTCGCCGTTCCGAATGCTCGGCAACTGGGGGCTGACCCTGATGGTGCGGCTGCTCTATGGCGGTTTGTTCTCCGATCTATGCTACGGATATATAGCCTTCTGGACCAAACATGTCGCCACGCTGAACTGTGACTGCGATGGGTTCGAGATCGAGACCCTCATCAACGTGCGGGCTTTGAAGAACCACCTTATCATCGTCGAGGTGGCGAGTTTCGAGGCTTCGCGCATCAGCGGTGTGAGCCATTTGCGCGCCATCCCGGACGGCTGGCGCGTTCTCAAGACCATCCTGCGCGAGAGGCTGCACGAACAGCACAGGCGAAATGCGAAAGCCTATGATGCCGGTGGATAAGCCCGAATGCGAATCCTGATGGTTGCCGCTCGCTGCGCGCTATTCGTGCTGCTCAGCGAATACGAAGCCCACCCGGTCGCCGTGATGGAAGCCCTGTCGCTGCGCCGTCCGGTCCTCGTCAGCGACACGTCCGGTCTGCGAGAGCTGGCCGCCAATGGCCTGTGCCGGGCGATTCCGTGCAACGCCGGTCCGGGAGAGCTGGCCGCCGCCACGGCCGAGGAACTGGAGGCCCATCGGGAGGTCCCGGATTTGGCGCTGCCCGACTGGGATGCCTGCGCGCGAGCGCTAAGCGACGTTTATTGTGATGTCCTGAGCAGCCGACCCACGGTCCGCTTGCTCCCCGCCGGCGTGATGGCGTGGCCTCCTGCGACGGGGGCATGAGGCTGATGATGCCGGCTCATTTCACCGCACGAACCAGGATCAACCCGCTCCAGGCCGGAATACGATTCGTCTCGGCCGTTATCGGTCCCGACCTTCACGGCGGCAGCGCCGATGCCCCGCCGCAACGGGCCAACTCTAGATGGATCGCGGTTCTATGCCTGACGATCGCCGCGGCTCTCCTCCTGGTCGTGGCCGGGCACGCGGCCGGGCGCCGGGGCTATGACCTGGCGCCGCTGTTCTTCTGGTGCGGTGTCGTCCTCCTGGTCGTCCCGACCAGCCTTCGCATCGCCTGGCCAACAACAGCCCGGGGTGAGCGACTGTTCCTCCTGTTCCTGCTCGCCGAGGCCCTGTTCTACTGCAAGGTGGTCTATTCGCCGACGAGCTTCATCGCTCACGACGAGTTCTTGCACTGGATCGCAGCCGACGATCTCATCACGGCCCGCCGGCTATTTCTGTCCAGCCCGCTTTTCCCGATCGGGCCAACGTATCCCGCCCTGGAAATCCTGACGACGGCGATCGTCAATCTGACGGGATTGCCATTGTTTGTGGCGGGGACTCTATTGTTGGCCGTCCTCAGGGGCACGTTCATCGGTGCCCTGTTTCTGTTCTTCGAAAGCATCACCGGATCGCCGCGCATCTCGGCCATCGCCTGTCTGGCCTATATGGGCTCCTCAACCTTCTTCCTGTTCGATTCGATGTTCTCCTACGAGAGCCTCGGCATCGTGCTGTGCGTGCTCACCTTCGCCGTCGAAGCAGCCTCCAAGGATCTCGTCGGGCGACCGAGACTGAAGGCGCTCGGGCTGATTGCCTTGCTGTTGGCGAGCCTCGCGGTCACGCACCACCTCTCGGCCGCTTTCACCGCCACCTACTTCGGAGCGCTGGCGGCCCTCGAGGCTTTGCGCCGGCAGGGCCCCTTGCGGATTGGGGCCAGGACCGCCGCGGGCTTCACCGCGCTCCTAGCTATAGCCCTGCCGCTCCTTTGGATGCAGGCCCGTGGCAACCCCCTCACAAATTATCTCGGCCCGGTGGTCGAAACCGGCTTCAACACATTGCTCGGAAAGATCCTGGGCGCGCCCACTCCACGGTCGGAGCACCTCGGAGCGCCGACCCAGCCCCTAGGCATGCGGCTGACCACCTTGTTCGCGATCCTGCTGTTGGCACTCGGCCTGGCGACGGGCTTCTTTCGGTCGCTGTCCATGGCAGCGCCGAGTGATGCGCGGGCTGGTTGGCGTTCGATCCACGACATTTTCAAACGCCGCTGGCGCGATAGCCGCCTCGTGCTCCTCACCTTGTTGGCCTTCGGGTTTCCGGTCTCGGTGGCCTTCCGGCTGACCATCGCTGGGTGGGAAATCGGCAACCGCATGGGAACGTTCGTGTTCATCGCCGTCGGGCTGGTCGTCGCGGTGAGCGTCGTCCACTTCTGGGAGGGTCGCACGCCACGCGGGTGGCGCCGCGCCGCACCGGCCGTTGCGCTGGCGGTCATCGTCCTAGGCGGCGTCACGAGCGCTACGCTCGAACCGTTGCGTGGACGCTACAGGGTGGCGGCCGACCAGCAATCGATCGAATCCATGGGGATCGAAACCGCACTCTGGACCAAGGAATGGCTCAAGGCCGGCAATCGCTTCACCGCCGACCGCATCAATCGCCTGCTGCTCGCCGGCTACGGGCGGCAGGATGCCAGGGTCAACATCGTCGAAGGCGTCGATGCCGCGCGCATTTTCGAGGGCAAGGAACTGGGGCCCGACGACCTTTACGCCCTGGCGAGGAGCGATATTGATTTCCTGCTGGTGGATCTGCGCCTGACCACAGCGCCCCCGGTACTCGGCTTCTACTTCGAGCCGTGGCAAGCGCAGCTGGGAGCGCCGCTCTCGGGTGCAGCACTGCTCAAGTTCAATGACATCAAAGGCGTCACCCGCATCTACGACAACGGCTGGATCGTCATCTACGACGTGAGGGGATTACATGGCAATTCCTAGCAACCGGGACCTTCCGGCCGCCTGCCTGTGGGCAGGGGCGACGGTGGCGGCCGTTGCGATCAGCGACAGCTTGGTCCTGCGTACCGTCTTGGGCGCGCCCATGTTGTTCCTCGTCTCTGGCCACGCGGTGCTGCGGGCCATTGGCGTGAGGACCACCTCCGTGTCGGAACACCTCGTCTACGCGGTCGGAGCAAGCCTCGCCGCCGGTATCGCCGGGGGCTTTGCCCTGAACGCCGCAGGCTTCCTCACGCCGCTCGGCTGGGCAGTGTGGTTCTGGACCGTGACGGCCGCCGCGGCGCTGGTGGCTGTCCGCCGCGACGCTCCCGATCGGCCGGCCTGGCCGGCTCTGCCGCGGCTCCCGCTAGGGCAGGGGGCTGCACTGACGCTAGCGGTGCTGGTGGCGACCGGAGCTTATGCGCTGGCCGTCGGGGACGAAGCGACCTACCGGGAATTCAAATACACCGAGTTCTGGATGTTGCCATCGCCCAATGGCGAGCCCGGCCTACTCACCGTTGGCATCAGAAGCGCCGAGACCCGAGCTCAGCGATTCGACCTGGAAATCACCCTCGACGGGCAACCGTTCGCCATCTTCCGATCGCTCACCATCGCGCCGGGCGACAGCTGGGCGCGGGAAATCCCGGTGCCCGTCTTGGCAACTCGCCAGACGGCCGAGGCGCGGCTCTATCGGCCGGCAGACAGCCGTCTCTATCGCAGTGTTTCGACGCTGGTACCGCGCATCTGAAACGAGGCTCGACTATGCGCATTCTGCTGCTGTCGCAGTTCTATCCTTCGGTCATCGGGGGAGAGGAGCGGCACGTCCGCAACCTCGGCGCGGCATTGGCGCAGTGGGGCCATCATGTCAGCGTGGGGAGCTTGATTCATCCCGGATCGCCCGAAACCGAGCTGGACGGCGCGGTCCGGGTGCATCGCCTGCACGGCAAGCTCCAGCGTCTGTCAGGCCTCCACACCGATCCCCAGCGCCGCCATGCACCGTCCTTCCCGGATCCCGAACCGGTGCTAGCCCTGAAGCGGCTGGTTGCCCAGGAGAGGCCAGACATCGTCCACGCCCATAACTGGATCTACGCGTCCTTCCTGCCGCTCAAAGGTCTGAGTGGGGCACGCCTCGTGGTCACGCTCCACGATCACGGTCCTGTCTGCGCCAAGAAGAACTTCATGCACTTGGGCGCCCATCTCTGCAGTGGCCCAGCGCCGGCCAAGTGCCTGCCCTGCGCCACAGGGCATTACGGGGCCGTCAAGGCAGCCGCGACCACCTTGGGCAACTGGGCGTCGAGCTTCGCCGCTCGGCGCGTGGTGGACCGCTTCATCGCGGTGACCCGCGCGGTGGCGCGTCACACCGGACTCACCCAAGGCCGCGCCCCCTACGAGGTCATCCCCAGTTTCGCGCCCGACGATGTCGGGGTGCTTGGCCCGGAAGATCCCTGCCTGCGGGAGCTACCCGGGGATGGATTCATCCTGTTCGTCGGCGACATGATGCGCCTCAAGGGCATTGACCTTCTCCTGGCAGCCTATGTCAGCCTGGAGCGGTCGCCGCAGCTGGTCCTGATCGGGCGCCGGGTCGCCGATACACCAACCGAGTTTCCGCCGAACATCCGCTTCTTCAGTATGTGGCCGCATTCCGCCATCATGCATGCATGGCGGCGCTCACTGTTCGGCGTGCTGCCGTCAGTCGGGCCTGAAGCCTGCGCGACGGTCATCATGGAAGCGATGGCGTCCGGCAAGGCAGTCGTCGCAACCGACGTCGGCGGCATGCCGGATCTCGTCGTTCATGCCAAAACAGGGCTTCTCGGGCGGCCCGGTGACGCGCACGCCCTCGCGCACGCAATGCAGACACTCCTGGAGGACCGCGCCTTGCTGGCCTGGCTGGAGGCGACAAGCCTCGCCAGGGTTGGGCGCCTCAAGGCCGGAGCGGTCGTGACCCGGATCGAGCAGGTCTACCGGGACGTCCTGCGCCCAACCGCCAGCAGGTCCGCGGTACCGGCGCACCAAGGTTCGGGAGAGCCATCATGCCGGTAGGCCTCGCCGGGACGGCCATTATTCGCCTGCGCCGGGCGCTTCGAAAGAGCGCCACGCTCATCATGAATTCCGGCGCTCTGGCGATCGGAACGGTGGCATCGGCCGGTCTTGGGTTTGTCTATTGGTGGCTCGCCGCCCGGCTGTTTCCGCCGGAGGTGATCGGCAACGTCTCCGCTCTCCTGGCCGTGACGGGCCTCGTCGGTCTGCTGGGGGAGGCCGGACTCGGGACCTTGCTCATGGGCGAAATCGTCCGGCATCCCGGCAAGGAGCGCGGCCTCGTGGCGGCAGCAGCGTCCGCCGGGGTAGCGCTGGCGGTCGGCTTGGCCTTGTTGTTCATCTTCGTGGAGACGAATCTCGTCAGTTCGACCGGGCTGATCGACGGTTGGTTCGTGGGCGCTGCGTTCGTCCTCGGCTGCGGCCTGACCGTTCTCAGCTTTGTGGGCGATATGGCGTTCGTCGGCAACCTGCGCAGCACCGGCAAGATGATCCGGCAAGTGCTGTTCTCCACATTCAAGCTGATGCTGATCGCCGGCGCTGCGGCCGCCGGCTACACCTCCAGTGCCGCGCTTCTTCTGACCTGGGTGGCCGGCCTGATAGCGTCCTTTGTCGGCGTCGATCTCTTGACCCGGGGCGGTGCGCGTCGTCTTGTTGGGGCGCCCGATTTCCAGCTGCTCCATACCCTCCGACGCAAGGTGGTCGACCACTACGCGCTCGATGTGGCCTTGCAGGCCCCGAGCGTCAGCATGCCCTACCTCGTGCTGATTCTCCTGTCGCCGACCACAAATGCCGCCTTCGTGTCGTTGTGGATGCTGGTCTCTATGGCGTCATTGATTCCCGCAGCCATGGCCACCGTCCTGTTCCCCGTGATCAGGGCATGTCCGAAACAATCGAGACACGATGTCCTTGTATCGGTGACAGCGTCATTGCTCTTCTCGCTGGTCTGCGCCGTCCTGGTCTTCACCTATTCGCAGCAGATCCTTGCGGTCTTCAATCCAGCCTATCCTGAGATCGCCGGTTCGAGCCTGCGCTTCCTCGGCTTCAGCCTGTTGGGATCAACGCTCAAATTTCATGCCTGCACGCTGGCGCGGCTGGGCGACCGGATGCGCAAGGCATCTCGCTGGTTCGCGCTTGGCGGACTACTGGAACTGTGCTTCGCGGTCGCGGGGGCGAAGCTTGATGGACTTCAAGGCCTGGTCCTAGGCTGGACGCTCGCCATCAGCATCGAGGGTGCATGTGCGGCCCTGATTTTGGCCTTCGCGATGAAACTGGATTCTGCCGCCGGCCCTGCGCACGAACGACCGACCGCGTCGCCGCTCCAGACTTGAGAAGACATCGATCATGGCGCAGGGCTATCGATCGCAGGCTTGCGCGCTGAAGAGTAGTTCATCGTTTTCGAAGATCGAACCATTTGATGCGGCCTTCGAGCTTGTAGGACTAGGTGTGGACGACGGGATGCTGGTTGATGTCGTCCATGGCGGCCATGATGCGCTCCTTGAGCTCGTGTTTGGAGGCGACGCGGATGTGGCGCAGGACAGAGCGGGCGAGCTTGGAGAAGAAGCCCTCGAAGAGGTTGAGCCACGATCCGTGTTTGGGCGTGAAGCTGAATACGAAACGTTGGCGATCATCGCGCCGCCATCTGACCAAAGGCCAGGGTTCGCTCAACGCAGCGTTGCACGGTCTGATGATGCACCCCAAAGGCGGCCACCGCTAAGAACGACGCATCTTTCCGATAGGCCAGCAGCATGCGCGCCCGCTCCACCCGGCTCGCAGCTTCCGTTCGCGAGCGCGCCATCGACGTCAGCCTCGCCACATCTTCTTCTCCAAGCGACAGTTCAATCGCACGTCGTCATGCCATCATGACTTTCGACCTCGTTGTCCGATTGCGCTCTCTCAGCGCGTCAAGCCAATCGACGGCCTGTCAGCGGCACTCGATGCCCTCGTCGGCGGTATCTATCGCTGCGCGCCCTTGTAGTAGGCAATGATGTCCTTCGGTTTCATTGCACGCTCCGAACGCCGGCCAAGAAAATAACATGCGCTCGCGCCGTCGGCTGCATAGCTCGGCCGGGAAAGTCTTTCGAAATGACGAAGCCAGAACAGCCCCGTGGCCGCCATCGTGCCGACCTTATAACTCCCAAAAAGAGAGCCGACGAAGTAGCGGATGGACCAGAGCATCACAATCGCGGGGCCGCGCGTGATGCCGCCGTCGATCTCGTCAAAATGGCGGAACAGCCAACGATGTCCGCTTGGGGTGAAACGGGTGAAATCATAGGGCCCCTCGTGGACCTGCTGCATGAAGGGCGTCTCGGCATAGACCACCCCGTTCGGGACTAAGACACGATGAATCTCGGCCACGACCTGCTCGGGCGTCAGGACATGCTCCAGGACGGCTTGGATCCAGACGCCGTGAATCGCACCCGAGGCCAACGGAAGCTGATGCCCATCCGCGATGATCAAGGTGCGGTCGGATTTGTAGATATCCGTTCCGATCAAGGTGAGGTCGGGGTCTCGATAAAGCGTTTCCGCGTCGCTGCCGATTGTGCCGCCTCCGATGACTAGAATGCTGGGATGGGGATCCAAGCCCTTCGCCTCGGCAATGAAGCGGTCGGCATTGGCGGCGGTCGGGCTGGCGGATTGCCAGAAGAAGCCGTGGACCTTCTGGAGAAGGCCCGTGCTGCGTTCCGTGTAAGAGCTTCCCCCGGTAAGTTGCACCTCCTCCCGGGACAGGACGGAGTTGTCGAAGTCGACCAGTACGGGAATGCCGTCGAGAGCCGGAAATCCAGCTTGCGACATTTCGCAGTCGGGGTCCTGGCAAACGAAAGCGCGTGCTGGCGCACCCGCCTGAACAGCCGCAATGCCGGATTTGCAGCGCGGACAGCGCAAAAGCTCACGGACGAGTAACTTGGCTGTCGAGTCCACCTTGCCTCCAGTTGCTAACATAAGCGTTGAAATAACCGTCTTCGACCACAAAGATGCGCCGAGCAGTCAAGGAATCATCACGCATTAGGGCGGCTGCGCCGCTGCGGGAGCCTCTCACACCAGGGGTCAAAACCAGTCGCGGCCGACAGGCCCATGAAGTGCGCCCCTGGCGGAGATGACGCTGAGACAATCAGCACCTCAACCCTGGTTGATCTTTCCGGTAAGTTGAGATCGGTTCAGTTTTGACGGGGCGCCAGATCACACGGCGCAGCGTTTCTTTCGCGGCTTTTGCTGCCTCCAGCAGCGCCGGGCCTGGATCGTCCCAGCGCCAGTAGGCGTTATGAATTCGATGACGCGGTGGATAGAAACAGCCGGCGCCGAGCAGCCGGGCCGAGGTGAAATCCCTGAATTCATCGCGCCAGACGTGCGTCGGATCAAGCTTTAATGGTGGGTCTGTTTGGCCGGCGGCGTCGCAATAACCGACATGACACAGATTGATGCCACAGAGGGCGGAGATCTCCACCTGCCCATCGATGCGGCCAACGGTTGGCTCGACAAACCGAAAGCCCCCGTCACGTTGGTCGCGCTTGTATTCCATGCTGGCAAAGCCGTTCGTCAAACCGATTGATCGGAAGAAGCGTATTGTCAGATCCTCCAATTCCTCGGCGACTTCCGGTGCCGCCCAGCAACTAGCGGTCACGCCGATCTGAGGCGGCCAGGAACGGCCTTTGCGGCCCGTAAAGGCGACCGAGGCACCCGGGCGCAGGTAGCACAGGCAAAAGTAGATGGAGTCATTCGACCCCTCAATCCACTCCTGAACAATCACCTCCCCCACCGTGTCCAGCACTCGCTCGCAGAGCAACCGAGCATCGGCTTGGGTCTCGATGCGATAGGCCTTCTTAAAAGAGCCGTCATACGCCGGGGAACGGCTGTTTGGCTTCACGCAGAATGGAGGCCGAAGGTCACGCAGGCCGTTCAGGTCACCGTGGTTTTGCGCCAAGAGGGTTCTTGGCACCGGAAAGCCACCGCGCTGGGCCAGACGAAAAAATGGCTCCTTCTGAGTCAAGTTGACCAGCAGTCCGTGGAGTGGGAGTTGGAAGCCGAACCAGGGAGCTACACGGTCACGGAACCGCGACACAGTCAAGAGTGGACGATCATCGGCAAATATTATTACACTACCCTGAGGCATTCCTTCTCGTAATCCAATTAGTTGCTCCACAAACTCTTCGTTGTCAAATGTGGAAACGGAAACTCTTCCGGCATATCGCGATACAGCTGCCACATCATACTTTGCCTCAACGACTACAATCGGCCGAAGTCCCGCTTGAGCCAAGCTCCGTACAGCGGACAGGCCGTTTATTCCTCCTCCTAAGACGAGGGGTGTCGGTGCGCCATCGGTTGCTAGAGTGTGTTGCCGCGGATTTATCACGTGACTAGGCATGAGAGCCGCAATCCCAGCGAGAAAACTAACTTCCAATTGATTGGTTTAAGGTGAGCGTTCACAAACATTTCCGGGCTGAAGATGTCGACACAGAGGGGCGGTGCTGCCCCGTACTCGTACGAGGGGATTCTCGCCAAGGCCTAGGCAGCATACGACTTGCTAGATGCCTTGATATCGTGCGAGAGGTGAAGTCGGTGCCAAACACGAAACGCATGACGGGTCCAAACGTGGTAGTCGAGACATGCCCCACGAAATACAACCCTGGGATGGACGACTCGAAATTTGTGGACAGCCTCGGAGTTTTTCCGATAAGACGCAGCATCTCGATAATTGAGGGGTTTAGAAAAGGTAAACGATGCACGTCGGCCCTATATCCGGTAGCCGCGATTACATGATCTGCCTCGACGACTTGAGTGTTGCCGTCCATGGAAACCAAGTTTAATTGTACTCCATGCTCTGATATTCTCACCTCCTGCGGCAAGCGTCCCACAAGTAAAGGAACAGCTGCTGCCCGATCTTTCATTGGTTCCCCTCCCGACGGAGAGGGAAACTTTTCTGCCATTTCAAGTCGATAGTACTCGGGGAAATACCGAAAGAGCCAAGGCAAGTCCGCGAACAGTCGATGTTTCCAACCCGGGCCGATTCCAGAAACGGGACGTACCAGGCGGCGTAGCACCGGGTGCGAGCCTGAGCCTCCCCACCGGCCACTGTAAATGATGGCCGGCTTGCGCGCGATAAGCTGAACGTTTACCCGCGCTTCGCTTAAGAGCACCGCTATATCTATTGCGGATGCCCCGCTTCCGAGCACCGCGACACGCTGCGCCCGGAATCTTTGGAGGTCGTGAACGTCAGCGGCATGCGAAAGCTTGTCGCTGGGCAGTCCGGAAAGCAACTCGGGGATATGGCGGAAATAGGTCAGGCCTGTTGCGATCACCACCTTGCGCGTCCTGAAGGATAGTCCGCTCTTCATGCGAAGATCGAATCCTTCTGGAGCCGGAACCAAGGAAACGAGTTCCTCGTCTTCCACGTCCGGCACGCAGCGTTTTTGGAACGCCAAACCGTAGGCGGAGAACGTTTCCAGCGGAATTGGAAGATCCAAATGGTCATAAGGACTGCCGTGCTCGATGCAGAATTGCCGAAGAGTAAAAGCATGCTCGGGATCAGAAAGGTTTGATGCGAAGCCAGCTGACTTGAGCAGCATGCCTTTCGGCATCTTGCTTTTCCAGCTCTCCATCGGGCTGCCGATTATCCGGCAGTCAATGCCCAGTCCGCGCAAATGTGCGGCTACAGACAGTCCATAGGGGCCAGCACCGACAATGGTCACATCGCACATCCTATACAAAGCGCACCTCCCGTTGATCCTCGCCTGCCGAAGAGCCGCACCCCGTCAAGCCGCGGCCTGTTTCATGTGAGCAACAATGCTCCCTAGCAGCCGCTTGGCGCCGCGCAGCTTGGCCTCGATGCGGCGCTCTGGATTGTCTCTGCCTATTGCGATCCACTTCATGGGATGCTCCGCATTAGCCAGGTGGGACTTGTGCCCGGAGAAGCCTGCCAGAAAATCGTAGCCGCACTCGCCGCGTCCGATGCTGTCCTCAATAGCCAAAACATGGCTAATAAGCCCGGGCTTGAGCCGGCCGTCGCGCTCATACAGAAAGCCGCTTTGGTAGTTGTAAACACGGCCGTCATGCACGAAATTGTACAGGACCCCAATTGTCTGGTCCCCAGCCAACGTCCGTGAGATGCGGACGGTCCCGGTGGGAGTTCCGCGTGCAATGAGCTCCTCGTGAAATCGACGGAAGCTCGGATTGGCAAAGGCTCCCTTGCGTCCCCACCGCGCCTGATGAAGCCCGGCGAGCAAATCAAACGCGGCGAGCGCCTCCGATGTCATTTCCATAGTCCGAAACGCAATGGGACCGCGTTCTGCATATAACCGCGTAGCACGGCTTACCGCCTGCCGAGTATTGCGGCCCAACGTGGCGCGGTAATCTCCGCCTTTCTGGCGGACTTTGGCGAAATCGATCCACCGTGCCGTATCTTCTGCTTTCACCTCGGTAAGGAGCCCGGCCCGGCCCGCGGTGCGACAAGCGGCCAACTCGAAGTCCGGTTCAATTCCGGAGAGCACCAGTTGGTCAGAGTGGCGCAAGTGATGCGCCAAGGCTTCGACGCATGCCACTCGAGTGGCATCGGCCAGGGATTGCTCCGCAAGAATATCGTTGTACTCGATGAACAATCGATCGAAACGAACATCTCCAGTTTCATTGAGCAGCCAACGCGCCCGCGCATGCCGCCCGAAACTCCACGCCGTCCGCCGGCAAATAATCGCCAACCCAACGATCCTGCTTGACGTCCGAGCGACTAGAACATGTGGTTGCGCGCCCCCCGGCAGATGCCGCAGCCAAGTTCCGATCCAGAGCCAGGATAGATAGAATGAGTGAGTTGCTCGCGCTTCGAGCTCCTTCCAAACGGTCTCGAGTCTCGCGATGTCCGGCAAGGCCTCCACGGTGACCTCGATGACGGTATCCTGGCGCATGGCTTGTTCTACTGAAGCCACACGATAGGGTTCCGCGCCGATGGCTAAGACATCAAGAGGTCCTGACATACAGCCATCTTCCTGATACTTTGCGCATTGCGGCGGGAATGCCAGGAGTATCCTCGCTGCGAGCTGCTGTTCGTCCATGGAGCCCTCGGGGTTTTTCCTGTTCGGCGAAGACTTCATGTCGCGAGCGCTGGAAGTGAAGACTTGCGAGCGACGGAACTGTAGACGCTAGCGCAAATATTCGATCGAGCGTGCGCGCCGTCGTGGCAAATCTTTGACCAATCCCGCTTGATAGGGACCTGTGTCCCGTTCATCTCACTTCACCTTTGCCAATGATCCGAACTCCTGAGCGGAGGCGGACATGCTCGTTCTTGAAGCGGTTCAAGCTGTCGGCGAGTGGTCGTTTCGCGCTTCCCACTTCGTCCATCCACCCAGACCACGCAGACCAATGTCCTTGCCGGGCATCAATTCGGACCGATCCTCTACTCCCTCACCACGCGGGCAGGCTCGACATCGCTAGGGCTGCGCGCGGCCGGGAAGCTCTCGCCGGTCGGCGACGAGGTCGGGACCGGCGAACCGGTCGGCTCTCTTGGCTCGCTTTCGCCCACGATGATGTTGACGAGGTCGCCTGGCTGCAACAGGGTCATCCCAACGGACTCGATGCTAACCGGCCCGGCTGCCGATTGCCGCACGATTTGATAAGTTGCGCTGTTCGCGTCCTTAGCAAACTGGACGCGGGTCACCGGCAACGTGTACAGGACGCCTTCGCTGGCGTTCAACTCGCGCACATTGGCCGCGGTCTGGCTCTCCGTGGTCTCGATCTCGACCTCCAGATCGGTCCTGAGCTCGGCCCGGGTCCGCAACACCTCAGACTCCAGCGAAGCGAGGCGCTGGTTGGCGCTCGCGTATTGGTTGAGGGCGTCCTGCCGGCGCTGTTCCGCGTCGGACAACTCACTCTGGATCTGATCCATCACCGTCATGCTGAGAACTTTGCGGTCCACGAGCGTGCGCATGCTGTTGACGCGCTCCTGGCGCAGCTTGACCAGTTTGTCGAGCGACTCCATGCGCCCATAAGCGACAACATCATGCCTGGCCGCCTCCAGCGCACGCAGGTTTGCGCGCTCGCGATCCTTGCGGGCCGTTGCGACGGCCTTGCGCCGGTCGCTCTGCTCGTTGATGAGGTTAGCCGCTTCGCTCGCGCCGGCCAGTTCCAGCAACTGGCGCGGGATAGTGGGTGCTGTACCGTCGCGCTCGGCCTTCAGCACCGCCTCGCGCGCGAGCAACTTCAACAAGGCATCGATCGCCCCGCTCCGCTTCTGGGTCTCACGAACGGCTTCGATCTTCTGCCACGGCTCGCTCTCGGCTCGGTCGAGTCCGCCGGCCAGCGCGATCGCGTGCAGGATCGTCATGCCGGGCGCGTACTTGAACGAGCCTGGATTCTTGACCGGCCCCAGCACGTAAATGGGCGGGCGCTCCAGCGGCAGGATGTTAACCAGCCCCTTGTGGCCCAGCAGTTGATTGAAGATTTCCGCCAGGTCGGCCTGGACCTGTTGCGTCGACCGGTTGGCGACCGGAATGGAGCCAAGCAAGGGCAGGGAGATCGTGCCGTCCTCCTGGACAATATATTCGCCGCTCAGTTCCGGACGCTGCAGGATGCCGCGCAGGGCCGAGGCGGAGGACGCTCCCCCCCACTTGTCTTCCTCGACGTCGACGCGCTCGTAGAACGCGATCTTGAGGCGGTCGCCGACGCCGAACAGGGCTCCGGCTGCCATGCCTGGCGGCTTGCTGAGGGTTTTGGGGCGCCCGGCACTGGTGGGGACGGCGGGGACGACAGTCCGCTCGGCCAATGCGGCGACCGATGCATCCGGTCGCGTGCTGAGGGTTTTTGGGGGCTCGGCACTAGCGGGGACCGCAGGAACTGCGCTCCGTTCGACCGCCGCCACCGCCGACGTATCCGGACCCGACACGATCGCGCGGGAGGGTTCGGCCGTGGCGTCGACCGGTTGTTCTTGCCAGCTATCGATAGCAGCGGACACCTTCTGCACCACGGCTCCGGAGACATCCTGGACCTCGTGCGCCATGGTTCCGGAGAAATCCTCGACCTTCTGCACCACGGTTCCGGAGACATCCTCGACCTTCTGCACCACGGCTGCGGAGGCGTCCTTGACCTTCTGCCCCACGGCTGCGGAGGCATCTTCGACCTTCTCCATTACGGCTCCGGAGGTATCTTCGACCTTCTGTATCACGGTTCCGGAGGCATCCTCGACCTTCTGCATCACGGTTCCGGAGACATCCTCGACCTTCTGCGCCACGGCTCCGGAGGCAGCCTCGACCTTCTGCGCCACGGCTCTGGAAACAACCTCGATGGGCTCCCAATTTCTGACCGCTCCCGCTCCCAGGACGGCGACCCCGGAGACCCCCAAGACAAGCAGGACGGCCTTCATTCCCCTGCGGCGAGCCGCCTGTGACGAGGGAGTGACGGGCTCGGAATTGTATTTTGCATCCATGGCCATGGCGCGTGGCTTTCACTTTCAATGGTGGCCAGCCCGTCCCGAACTGGCGAGCATCGGTCGACGAGGAAGGCTCTGCCTTATCGTGACCCTTCACCGCCAGCGGCACAACTATCCCTTTGTAGGCACTCCTTCCGGATAAACACCCCCTCCGGCGAACTCGTCCAATGAGCAGATTGCTGCGCTGAAGGAGAACCTCTTTGATGGCAAAACCGGACAAAGGCGATCGAACGCAACGAAGAGCCGGAAATAGTGGTCCGACGCAGCATCTCGAACCGCCTGCGGCCCCAACATGCATTCGCAGAATGGCTGGGCCGTCTCCAACTTCGTCATCCAGGCCCCGGAGAACGAGCCGATCACGATCTCCGGCTCCTAGTCGCAAGGCCGATCATTCTGCTACGTCGATGACCTGATCGACGGCTTGACTCGCCTGATGAATGAAGAGGCGATCTCGACGAAGCCGTCAATCTTGGCATCTATCGAGATAGCAATAGCAGAACTGGCCCGCCTGACTCATTTCTCTCGCCGGATCTCACCAGGCTCGAATTCCGGCCCCTGCCACAGAACTTCCCCGGCAGCGCTGCCCCGATATGGGCCGCCCCAGGGGCCGCGCCAGGCAACTCCTCTATTGCCCACCGCAGGCGCAACGCAAGGAGCGGCTCGGCAGACCATCGCCTATTTTCGATGCCCGGAAGGTATCCGTGCTGTTGTGCGCGCTGCGCCTCATCGCCTTGGCCCACATCCAGTCGCGATGCCAGATGCGGCACGTTGCTCCTCAAGTTGGTGAAGCTCGGGCGCTGGTCAGGATCAGCGCGCGCCGCGTCAAGATCGCCTTTTCCTCGGCCTGCGCCGTCATCCCAAAATGGCGGCTGGTCGCGGCGCGGCCCCCTGGGCCCGCGGTTCTCCCGCCTGACATGCCGCGCCGCCCCGCGCCAGACCGGCGGCACCACCCGCGCCCCACGGGAGACAAGCCCGGCAACTCTCGCGGCCCGCGCATCCGGCGCCACGATGGTGCTGGCCCGCAGCCCGGAGCGGCTGAAAGCCAGGGCTCGCACCCCTCACCAAAGCCTCAAGCTCGAGAATCCGGGGTAGCCCTCGACGAAGCTACCCTACGCCTAAAGAGGGTGTTCTTGTCTAGGGTTTTCCTGGCGTAAGGTAACACGTTCAAAAAAGAAACTATGCGAGGAGCGCCTTGCGAGACGTGCGTACCTCAATCGCGTCAGGGGAGGCTACGATGACAACGAAATCCTTGATGACCACAAAGTCTTTTATAACAGTGCTTGTCAGCCCAAGCGAGTTACTCCGAGAGGGCCTTGTTCTAATTCTGGATGCAGCAAAGTTTCGCATTCTTTTCTCTGCGGCTTGTGTTCACGACCTTCTGCAGAAGCCGCTACCCAAGCACCGGTCCATCTTGCTCATCATGGATGTCGACGGTACTGATGCGGATGCTGGATTCGCACAAATTGCAGATTTTAAAGGGATTTATCCGACCAGCCATGTCGTTGCGCTAGCCGATCACTGTCGACCGAACGATATAGTTTCAGCCCTTCGTGCGGGGGCTGACGCGTATTTGACAAAAGTTGCCGCTCACGACACCTTCATCAAAGCTCTCGAATTGGTTATGCTAGGTCAGACGGTGCTACCTGCAGAAACTTCGACGTTTATTCAGGACATAAGACATGGTCTGAAACATGATGCGGTACACGAGTTTACAAATGTGGCTGTTACAATGGAGAACGCTGATCGAGAACCATCAATGTTGTCAACTCGGGAAGATTGTATTATACGTTGCTTGATCGGAGGGGAGTCTAACAAAACAATCGCGCGCAAGATTAACATCGCCGAAGCGACAGTGAAGGTGCACGTGAAGGCCATCCTTCGAAAGATTCGGGTCGGCAACCGTACCCAGGCTGCAGTTTGGGCGATGAACCATGGTATGCTCACTTCCGCTCCGTCAGGGACCGAAAAGACGGCAACTCAGCCTTCTCCCCATCCGCAAGAGCTACTTGAAGCACAAAAGGAGTACCACCTTCTCAAGAACACTCATCCGATGTGACCGCCTCCGCGTCTTGACATATCGTCCTTCGGGCTGGTGACCTGTACGCTGCATTATGCTGCCGCACGAAGGAGACCCCGGTCGACCGATGCGACCTGCTACCCAGCACATTAGTTCCCGATGCTGAAAACTGCAATTTGGAGATGGTCTCAGGTCCCCGCAACCACACCTTTCCACGATGCACTTTCCAAAGCTACGCCCTGATACGAGGTTCCGGCGAACAAAACGCGTAGGTTCAAATCACCCCGGTCACCCCGGCGATGGTAGCGTAAGGAGGGTGCAGTGGAGACGGGATCGCAATGGGCGCTGAGGTGGGGCCCCGCCAACGGCATCACGACCCGGCCTTTGTGATTGCCGTCGCGGATTTCCCAGACAGCTACTTCCCCGCCCACAGCCGATTGTGGCTGACGGATGTAAGATCACGGGTTCATCTCGACGTGGTGTTAACCCAGGCCAGGTTCGACGCCCATCAGGACCACCGGGAGGTCAACCAACTGACCTGGAACGTCTTCCGCGATCATCTGGTGCTCGAATGCCGCCCCGAAATGGGACGGCGACCTTTGCCAGCCCAATGCCTACGTGCCGCTCACGGCCGACGTGCTGGAACGCAAGATCGAGCTCCTCGACAAGCACTTCGGAACGCAGCGCTCCAAGGACTGGTTCGACCGCCAACCACTCGCTGGGCTTCCGAGATTGCGCGGGATGGAATGCCGGGCACCCGAGCATTTCGCCGGGGCTTTCACGCTCCGGAAGGCCAAAATTCTTTAGCAGTTTGCACACATTCTCTCGCAAAAAACTTGCGGGCCGACCATCGAAAAATGAAGTGGGCCTTGAACTCATCGGGCGATCTGCTAACTATTCGTCTACAGCGGTCCGGCAAAAAGACATCTACAAGGAAAGACAGTACAGAACTAGCCATTCAAGCCGACCGTTTTACTATCCATTTTGAAGTTGAGGGATTCATCAAAGTGGGCAAGGCAAAAATTGCTCCTGGATTTTCGTTCAAGAAAGCCCGGATCGGAACGGTCGAGGGCGGAGAATCCGGGGTTCTGGTGTGGAAATGGGACCAACTGGTCGCGGTCCTTACTCAGATCGACGAGGAAGCCTACTCCACGAAAGGCAAATGGTTCCTCGAAACAGGCTTCGGGCTGCTGAGCGGGCAGCACAAGAATTTCGATACGATCGAAGAAGCCATAAGATGGGTGGCCAGACACACTTTCCCTGACACTGCAGATGGATCGGCGGATTCAGCGGCAGGAAGTTAACCCGAATCGCGGTCAGCTTCCGAGCTGACGGAAGTCGCGCATTTCCCTTTTCAAGCGGTCGTCCTCCAGGCCAGTTTCCTGTCGGCTGGAATCTTCTTGGCTTTGCGTGCCGCCCTGTGCGGGTCCCAGCGAAGCCCTTCGGCGACACCTAGACCCGTTTGTCAGACGGCCGTCACCTTATTGGTCCGCAACCGAAGTGAGGTCGTGCTCATCACCGCCAGTCACCGTCGGCGGCCGCTATCATCTTCATGACAGCCGCCTCGTCGCGGGTGTAGCTGACGACGAGAGCGGGATGAGCACTCCACGCCTGAATGTCCTGCAGGAACACGGGACGGTATGTCTACGCCGGCTTGCCGTCGGGTCGAGCGCCGAGAGCTTCTGCGGCCGCATGCGGACCATTGCCTCTGACACTGCCCCCTTGGAACAGCTTTCCAGAACTGCAGAACAAGATCATCGCGACGAAGCCGGGCGCTTCGGAGCACCCCGCCAAAATCCCCTACAGCATATTATCAGAAAGCTCGGGGCAACGAACCCACCGGGGCGGGGGGCCGCTGGATCTCGGGCGGCTCCCGGATGCCATTCACTGCAACGGAGATCCCCCGACTTCCACTAAGACGGCCCGCCGGGATTCACCCGATGCTGGCCGTCTCATTGCTTGGGATACGCTTCGGCAAGAGTTCCTTCCGCGAAGAGATCATTGACTTTGTAGGCGACTTCCGTGCGGTTGGTCGCCTTCAGCTTCTTCATGATATTTCGGATGTGGACCTTCACGGTGCTTTCGCGCAGGTTCAGTTCGTAGGCGATGATCTTGTTCGCCTTTCCGCGCCGGAGCGCTTGGGCGACCTCGGCCTGCCTGAGCGTGAACATGCCTGTCAAAGGCTGCGTGTCGCGGCTGCCCGAACCTATCAGGTGGCGCATGCAAAGGACACTGCTCGCCGGGACGAAGATGCCTCCCGCTGCCGCAAGGTTGATAGCCTCGACACAGACATCGATTTCGACCGAGGTCGGAATGTAGCCGCGTGCGCCGCATTCGAGAGCGGTCAGTATGTGTGCAAGGTCTTCGGTGTCGGCCAGGATAACCACAGGGACTGATTTGAATTCGGACGAAATATGCCTAATCTCGTCTGCGATGCCATGATCGGTGACCTTCCGGCCGCCAAGGTTGAAGAGTATGGCTGCAAGGGGAGGTGCCGAGCCCTTCTTCACGCGCCATTCCTCGATCGAACCCATGGCGGCGATCTCCATGCCGAGTTCGTGGTCCGCGAGAGCCGATGCGAGACACTCGCGGCCTAGAGCCCTTCCGTCCAGGATGAGGAGGCATCCCCTGCCTCCTTGGCCGTGGAGACTTTCCGTTCCGCTGGACAGCACTCCTGACCGATTGGCCGTGTGTTTACGCCGTCCTGCTGTGGAACCCATGTCAATCCCCAATCTTTTCGCACAAGCCGCGTTGCGGCTGCCAAAACACCCCTCATTCTTCGCAATCTGAAAGCTTGAATACGCTGCCCTGTGTTTGAATGCGCTTGTGATCGAACACCCAGCCCTTGTGAAAGCGTGAGGCTCACCCAGCAGTCTTCAGCAGTTCTTCGCCCCTAGCCGAGAACAGCTTGTGCAGCCTATCGTCTATTTATAAGCGTTCTCTAACATAAGTTAATTTTTAGAAAATTTCGCGTCGACGGTCGCCTGAGGCATGTGTTGAGACCGCGTCACCCCGCCTTGAAGCTCCCGCGAGTTCGATCGTGACGCGCGGGTCCGGTCAGGTTCAATCTCTTTGGCCATGTGCCAACCGTTGGAATGATTCCCGACCGCTTAAGGAATGCCAAGGAGTGGGATAGCTCTGCGAGGTTGACTAACCGGGTAGGCGATGATGCCATTCTCAGGATGGGACCGCTCAGCCAAACCCCAAGCCCAGCAGCCATTCGAGGGAGGATCGGTAATTCCTCGCGATTGTGGACGAGAAATCCTGAAGGTGGATATTGGCATGACCAGGGCGCAGTTCGTGGCATCCGTGGCCAAGCGCTTTAGGTCCGAGACCACCTAGCTGTATCTGCCGCAGTTTATGGGCAGCTTACACGGATTTCGGCAGCACGTTCTCCTCATGCGATAGGCCATGGTGCCGTCGGTCATGATAATCGGGCCTTTGCGGCTGCCCTCGTCAAGATAGATTGCGGGCCCGCCAGGTAAGCCGCGCACTAAGCATCGTCTGGAACTGCTCAAGCGACGGCGCACTGTCGTCTTCCAGCAGAAATTTTGCTGATGGCCTATGCGCTGGCGCCCAGCACCGCGCCGCAGGCGGCGACGCGAAAGTTCGCGAGACGGTTGAACCCGAGCTAGAGGGAATAACCTTTACCTGAGGTACTCGCTGTCGAATCCGGCTGTCTTGACCAGCTTCTTGCGGTTGATCACCTCTACATGGCCTGCCTTGAAAGCGACGAGATCGGCCTTGCGGAGTTCCCTCAACGTCCGATTGAGGTGAACGGTGGTCATTCCGAGGATGTCGGCCAATTCGTGCTGGGTAAGGGGACACTCATATCTTCCATGGGCCGACAGGCCAACGATCGAGAGCCTCTCCTCCAACTCGAGCAGGAAATGGGCGGTGCGGCTCATCGCGTTCCGCCGCCCGGCATTCATGAGATGTTCGGCAAGGATGGCGTTCAGGCGGGCTAGGGAGCAGGCGATGGTCTTCCCAAGGCGGCCTTCCGACAAGATGGCCTCTATCAGTTTCTTGCTGGAAATTTCATAAACAGCTAGTTCGGTTATAGACGCCAGGGACGCTAAACGGGGTCCGTCCACGGAACGGAAACCGACAATGTCCCCCCGCAGAGGAGTGTCGATGATCTGCCGTTCTCCGTCCAGTAGTCCGCGGTAAAGGAGGGCCCAACCCGATTTTACGATGAATATCCCATCGTTGTTGTCATCCTGGCGGGATATCACCGAATGGGGTTTGTAAATTCTTGCGGTAACACCGAGAAAATCGTTGTTACCCCAATCGTCCTTCGAGAATGTCCCCCCTACGGGATGCGAGTGTATGAACTGCAACAGTGTTTGCATGTTGCTTCAATTTCCGCACAACCTACAATAATTTCTCCCGCACGAGTTTGACAGAAGGACCACCCACGGTAGAGGCAGCATGGCCTACTGTCCTCGTCTGTTCGAATGAGGTAGACTGCGTTTAGATCAAGGGGTTGCAAGCATCAGGCGGTCAAGTCTTCCGGCTTCGGCGAGACGATCTACGCCAAGCCCTGCAGAAGTGTGGTGAGATCATTGCTCAGCAGCAGCTAGCCTGCACGAAGCAAGCGCGGAGCCTATCCAGACTCGCATCTTTACGAGCACTTCGGGCTCGTACGTCTGACCCGACTTGGACGTGGCGTGTCGTGGCTGAAGGCGTGAGTACTTGTCCGAGAGCCGGATGCGGGAGATCTGCAGGTCCGGTTCGATGAGCGGGGTGTGGAAACGGAGCCAAGGTTGAATCAATAAGGCAGGACAAGACGAGGGGCGGCAAACAGATATGTTCAACCTACCGCCATTGCGCCACACCTCGACTCTACCGTTTCTTCGCGTTCACCAAGGGCGAAGAAACGCGGAAGGCTGGCATCTGATTGACGGTCGGAAACGCGCGGTCGCGCCAGTTGTCGCACCTCATTAGACCGTTTCGAGCCGGCTGAACCGAACCGGGATGAGTTTGCGAGTCTTCAGTTGCCCTGCCGAATCCTTGTCGATGACCGTCAGCAACTGCACATCTTCAGGTCCCACAGGCAGAACCAGGCGTCCCCCCGGCTTGAGCTGCTCAAGCAAGGCCGGCGGCGCCCGCCCAGCCGCCACGGTGACCAGGATCTTGTCGTATGGGGCGTGCTCAGGCCAGCCGCGCGACCCGTCTCCGACACGAATGCCGACATTGGATAAGCCGAGGCCCTGCAGCAGAGCCTCGGCATGGCTTGCGAATTCCTCGATGATTTCGACGCTCCAAACTTGCCCGGCGAGCTCCGCGAGAATTGCGGTTTGATAGCCCAGGCCGGTGCCGATCTCGAGCACCGCCTCATGCCGTTGCAGCGCGAGGAGATCGGTCATGAGAGCGACGATGAAAGGCTGCGAGACGGTTTTATCGAAGCCGATCGGCAGCGGCATGTCTTGGTAGGCATAAGGTGCAACCGAGGCTGGCACGAAGAGATGCCGCGGCACTCGCCCCATCGCTGCCATCACCTGCTCATCGAGCGCCGCCTTGCCGAGTTCTTCGCTTGCAAGGTCGGTACGGATTGCAATCATCTCGACCATGTGCCTGCGTAGGACCGCGAGGTGCTCTTCGTTCATTGGCTTCATGACGGTGGGGCTTCCCTCAACCAGCTTGCTGCCAGAGAGCCTTATATCCTGTTCGTCACGGTAGCGCCCGCGATCATTTCCATTACGGGTGCCCAGGGCAAGCGTGGGTGACAGTCACAGTCTTGGCAGGCTATCGCCGGCGGCGACTCTTGAGATTCTGGGCGCGCCGCAAGGGTCGGATCGATCTGCGACTCAGACGATTATCCGCGCCGCCCGCCCGAGCGTGCGTTCCGCGTCATTGTAGTAGTTCGAGGCCTGCTGCACAGAGCGATGCTGCGACTGCTGCATGGCTTCGGGCAACGGAATGCCGCGGCGTGCGGTTTCGGTGAGATAGCCGGAGCGCAGGCCGTGGGCGGAGAAGGCTTGCGGATCGAACCCGGCTTCGGCGATGCGGCGCTTCAGGATCAGATTGACGGCCTGCGGCGTCAGGGCGCGCGCTTCGAGATTGCCCCAGCGGTCGATGCCGCGAAACACGGCGCCTTCAGTGACGCCGGCGCGCTCGAGCCACGCTCGCAGCACCGTCACCGGCCGGCCGACGAGCAGCACGAAAGCGTCGCCATCGGCCTGTGTCGTCTTGGTCCGGCCGAGCCGGATTTTTAGGCAGGGAATTTTTTGCCCCTCTGAATCCTTGGGATCCGCGGGCACCGGCTCTTCTTCGATGAGCTGTTCGACGCGGAGGTCAGAAACCTCGCTGCGGCGGCGACCGCCCGAGGCGAAGGCGGTGATGAGCAGCGCGCGATCGCGCATGTCGACGAGGCGGTCGCCGGCGCAGGCCTTCAGGAGGGCGGTCAAAATGTCAGCGGTCACCGCTTTCTTGCTCTTGCGGTTCCGCGGCCGGGCGCCGGCGCGCACCGCCAGTCTGATGGCGCTCTGCAGCCCCGGCGCGTTGAAGTTTCCGACAAGTCCGCGCCATCTGGTCAAGGTGGACCAGCTCGACAGGCGCCGGCGCACGGTGGACGGCGCATGCGGTCTTTTTGTCACCCGTAACAGGCCCTGGGCTACCAGCGACGCCGCTATGTCAGCCGGCATGCCATGGGTCGGATCACTCTCGCGCCGGGAAGAATCCCACAGGTGGTGGGCGACGAATTTGATCAAAAGCGTTTCCGGCGCCGGCCAGGGCAGCGGAGAACCGGTGGCGGCAAAAGACCATGCCTCGAGATAGCCAAGGTCGGAGGCCAGCGCGCGGAGAGAGTTTGCGCCGATGCCTTCTTTGGCCAGGTGGCGCAGCGTTGCGACATCGTCGTCGGTCAGGATTTCGGCCAAAAGATCGCGCCGGTCGAAGGGCAGCACCGAATCCAATGCGTCGAGCGCCTCGGCGCGTCGAACACCATTGCCAGGTGGCCGAGCGACGAGGTCAGTTGCCATTGGCGAGCGGTCCGAAAATGCGGACTCCCTTGCCGCGCGCGGCAACGGCGAGCTTGCGATCGAGGGTCGCCAGCGGCAACTCGGTTTCGATGGCCAGCGCAAGGTAGGCGGCGTCATAGGCACTGAGACCGTGCGCGGCCGCTAGCGCCAGCACCGCGCCGTCCGACCCGCCGCCGGCGTCCTCCAGCGGCAATCGGCGCAGCCATGCCATGGCGGTGGCCGCTTCGCCTGCGGCGATGCGGCTACGCCGCTCGGCCATCAGCACGACACTGCGCGCCTCGTGCCAGAACAGCGACGGCACCGGCGATCGCCCCGTCAGGCCGGCAACCAGGGTCTCGGCGACCGCGCTGTGCTCCTCCGGCAGCAGCCAGGCCGCGGCTATGGACGCGTCCAGGACGAGACGCATCAGTAACGGTGGCCTTCATGCTTCCAGGCCAGAATTTCCTCGGTGGTGACAGGTTTTGCGTGGGCCCGCGCGGCGCGGACCTCTTCGATCAAGGCGCCCAGATCCTGGTTTTGGGGAAGGCGGGACAGCTTGGCAATGGGATCGTTGCCGCGCGAAATGATCACCTCCTCACCGGCCTCGACCTTAGCGAGCAGTTCCGAAAGGTGGGTTTTGGCCTCGCCAATTTTCACCGTGATGGTCATTGTTTTGTCCTCGTAGGAGCTTGCTGTGCTGTAGCGCGCTATGCGACTCGCGTCGCGCTGAGCCCAGCCATGCACGACAAACACGGTTCTGCACCACGATAGCGCCGATTCCGCAGATTGGTCAAGCCTTGGTCTGATCGCTATCGATAAGAGGTAATTATCGATAGTGAGAAAGACGCCAGAGAAAATCCCCTGCAAGTCAGCTTAAATGCCGGATAGCTTGACTATCGCTGAAGGCGCAGCGGTAGTCGGCAAGTCAATGGTTTTCGCTTGCCAGTTCTACGACCGCCGCCTCGCTGCAGAGCCGACGATGCTCTTTGTCAGGTTCGTGCCCGACCAAGAGTAGGGCTTTCGGTCGCAGATGCTAAGGAGGCACTAGGTTTCCCTCTTCCTTGGCCGCTTCGAGAAACGCCCTGCGGACCACTTCGGGTTTCACCTGATCGATCATGGCATCCATGCAGAGCTGCACTGCGCTGTGCCACTTGGGGCCACGCTTGGTCCACTGCAACAGTTGCTCGGCGGCTCCCTCGACGTTGTTGCACTGATAAGCAATGCCAGGACGGGTGGTCCTTACGGAGACCGGCGGAGAGAACCAATGGAGCGACATTCGTACATAAGCGACGGCTTAACTAAGAGTTCCCTCAACCACGCCCGGTTCGAGCAAGGATCGGGTAAACCGGCTCGGGGCCTTACTCCTCCGGCCAGCCCTGTTGCGGAACCTATTCACTGGCCGCAAGGTTTGGGTGGAAGGTCAGGAGTGTGCCATGAGTTCCAAAGCTGGGGATGGCCAGCTCTCTTTCATTGAGTTCCAGTCGCCGACGCTGGTCGAGAATGCGCCCGAGGGCGGCGAATGGCTTCACGAGATCAAATACGACGGCTACCGCACCGAGCTGATCATTGAGGGCGGTAAAGCGCGGGCCTTCACGCGTCGTGGCTACGACTGGTCGCATCGATACCGACGGATAGTTCAAGCAGCTGCGGGGTTGCCGGTGAAGACCGCGATCATGGATGGGGAGGCTGTCGTTCTCGGCGACACCGGCCTTCCGGATTACCAAGCCCTGGAAAGGGAGTTGGGCAATCCAGATTCGGCGAGGCTCATCTTTTACGCGTTCGACCTGCTGCACCTCAACGGGCGCGATCTACGACAGCAGCCGCTGGTGAGGCGCAAGGCAGCCCTAGAGAAGCTGCTTAAGAACTCAGCGCCGACACTGACCTATGCCGAGCATCTGGAGGTGAGCGGCACGGACGTGTTTGAACATGCCTGCCGAATGGGCTTGGAGGGGATTGTCTCCAAGCGCACCGATGCCACGTACCGCTCGGGTATCCAGACGAGTTGGCTCAAAGTGAAGTGCATCAAGAGCGACACCTTCCCCATTGTCGCTTTCGTGGAAAAGCTCGGCGCTCACCCGCGCCGGATCGCATCGCTCTACATAGGCCGTCGCGAGGGCGACCGACTGCTCTATGCCGGGAAGGCTCGCAGCGGCTACACCTTGAGCGCTGCGCGACTGGTTCGAGAGCGGCTTGACCCGCTGATCATCAGCAAGTCGCCTCTGTCAGAGCCCATTGTGAAACCGAAGGCGACATGGGTCAGACCAGACGTGCTGGCCGAGGTGCAATTCAGTGGTGTAACAGATCGCGGCGTGCTGCGTGAAGCCGTGTTCAAGGGTCTGCGAGAAGACCTCGTGGCGATCCCGGCCAAGCCTCCTGCGCCATCAAAGCGACGTGGGCCAGCCCGGGAATATGGCGTTCCCAGCGAGAACATCCTGCAACTGCTGCCCGAGGCGGTCTCGCCGTCCAAAGAAGAGCTTGCGCGCTATTGGCAGAGGGTTGCCGATCACGCACTCGTCCATCTCGGCCACCGACCGCTGAAGCTGGTCCGCCATGCTCTCGGCGCAACCTTTTACCACAAGGGCGCGCTGCCGAAGATCCCGCCAGCAGTGCATCAGTTGCGCGTTCAGAAGCGCGAGGGTGGCGAAGGTGTGCGCGTGTGGGTGGACGACCTTGCCGGCCTGCTAGGGCTGGTCGAGATGGATGCTGTAGAGCTGCATCCTTGGAATGCCACCGTTGATGACATCGAGCATGCCGACCGCATCGTTCTGGACCTCGACCCGGGTGAGGGGGTCGAGTGGGATGAGGTCATCCGGACCGCGCTAGCGCTCCGCGACATCATGGAACCAGAAGGTCTGGAGAGCTGGCCGAAGGTGACGGGCGGCAAGGGAATTCACCTGATGGCCCCACTTGCGACGAAGATCACGCACGACAATGCCCGGCTCCTTGCCCGGTCGTTCGCCAAGCGCCTCGCTGAAGCTCATCCTGATCGCTATCTGCTCTCCGCCGCACCGGCAGCCCGAAAGGGCCGCATCTTCATTGATTACCTCCGCAATGGGCGCGGCAACACGGCGGTCGGCGCCTTCTCCCCACGAGCGCGACCTGGCTTCCCAATCGCTCATCCCGTGACCTGGAGCCAGGTTGAGGCAGCCATCCGTCCAGATGCCTTCACCATCGACCGTCCGTTCAGGGCGGCCGTCAGAAAGGCAGCGTGAGGATCAAGGGCAGGAAACGAAATTCCCGGCAGGGATTTTTGTCAGCAGTCGGCGAAGACGCCTAGCCGAACAATGGATCACTCAACTATTTGCCGCAGAGGTCGAGCTCTATCCAGGCGAGCGCATGATCACTCGGCTTTTCCCAACCTCGCAAATCAGCGTCCACGCCGGCATCACGTAACCTGTTCGAAAGTGATGGGCTCACGAGGAGATGATCCATCCGGAGGCCGGGACTCCGATCATAACCGCCCCGGTAGGAGAAGTTCCAATACGTGTAGATGCCTTTCTGTGGATGGATGCGGCGGACGGCATCAATCCATCCGTTACCCAGCATTTCGGCGTAGGCTTGCCGGCTCTCCGGAAAGGTGACAGCGTCCGCCTAGCCAACGTCTCGGCACCACGGTTGCCACGAACGAGCTTTTATCGGCCGCGCGGCCGCAAGCCGCTCTCCCATCTGGTTTAGACATTGGTCATCCTCTCGGCTCTCCCTAACCGCCGAGCGTGGGAAAAGATTCACTTCGCCGGTCTGGAGCATCGGGGATCACTTCAGGCGCCATATTCCGCGGAGTCCGTCAGGCTGGTGAACTTTTAGGGCCGGCGCTGCGTTCCGTGCAGCGAACTCGGTTGATGCACAATGACGGAATCCAACGCTCGTCCCGCGCCGCAGAAAAAGGATGCACGTGGTGCCGAAGCCCGCTTTTCGTTCGATCGAATGGCGATCGAGCGGTTTCAGCAAACCTTTCCGCGTGCCAGATGGAGCGACGAGCGCAGCAGCTGGTTCGTACCCGGCAAGACGGCGGCCCGGCGGATCGACCGCTGGCTGCGCAAGAGGCAGCGCTACGGGCGCCCCATGACGATAGCAAGGGACGCGATGCCTTCGCCTTCGACCCAATATCGAGCCAGTATCTGGAGATCGCGGACGACCTCCGCATTCGCACCTCCTATTCGAGGACCGTGCTTGAAGAATTGCGCGCTGTTCCGTGGGCGAGTTGGGACGATGAGTTGCGGGCTTGGAGAGTTCCGTTCCGCTCATATGAAGAGCTACGGCGCCGATGGCCAAGCATCGAAAAAGCTGCGCAGCATGCCGAACCGGAGGAGAGGAAACGGCGACGAGCAGCCGCCAGGAACACCGAAGCATATAAAGCCGCACAAAAGCGGGCTGCTGAACGCCGGCGCCATCGCTATCCGCTGCCAGCTCAAGATCTACCTACTCTGGGCCGCGCTGTCGCAACCGAGCAGTACGGGATTGTCGTCTTCACTGAAATTTCCGGTGAACTGGTTGAGCTATCCGACGCAGCCGCCTTCTACCCCCGCGCAATGCCTGCGAACGGCGACTTCGTTTGGGGCAGGTGGCGTTCGGCTACGCTGGCCGAACTTGTGAGCACATGGCCCGCTCGGCTATCCGCCGGGCCGACCGAACGCTTCAGAGGCTGGTGGAGGCCAACGCTCGCCGAACTTAGAGTTGCCCGTCGAAAAGCCCGCGGCAGTGAGCGTAGTAGGCGAAGTCGCGAGCGGTAGATGCGGCGCTCACATCCGGCGTTAAGGCGGCCGCAACACACGGATTCTTCGGTCGGGCGGAGCTTGGGCAGGTCTACTGCTGACTGATGGCGACCGCCTTGGGTCCAGCCTCGTGGAAACGCATTGATTTGGTAAAGTGATTCCCAAATCAGAGAGGGGAGTCGGGTATCGCTTGGAAGTTAACCGCAAGAATTGTCATATCGCTCCTTAGCAGCGTGGAGAAAATGTTCGTCGCTGGATACCGCCCCTTACAAGGCGGAAAAGGGCACCGCGGCGGAAATGACAAACCCGCCGAGCGCGAGGCGCGGCGGGCGGTCACGCGTCGCGCCAGGCTGGGCGGGGGCTTGGGGTACGCCTGGTGCAGCCCTGTTCCATGCCGGCGAAGCCGACTGACAGCGCGCCTGGTCAGGTGCCGGCCGCTGAAGGCGGCTCGAGCGTCGACGATGCGGAGACCCACACCCGTCCTTGAGGCCATGCAGCGTGCCAGTCTTAGCGACCCCCGGCCGGGCGTGCCGATCGGCGAGCTGATCGCCCGCCTGCCAGCCCGTCTCCGCGCCATGACACCTCCGAAAACAGGATCCTAACCGTCCTACAATATCCTCGGGGGTGTGGGGGCAGACAGCCAGGCAGACAGCCCCCACGGGGTAGCTCACCGCCCCAGTCGGCGCAGGAGCCGCCAGCTGAAGTAGAGCAGGGCCTACAGCACGGCCGAGGCCAGCCAGCTAACTGGTGAGCGTGACGGTCAGGCCGGCGAGCGTCAGCGCCGAGGCGCCGAGCACGGCGAGGAGGCCCCGGAACCCCTGCCGAACCGCGCCGACAGGCGCGTGAACCGGCCCATGTCCGCCGCGGATGTCCACAGCTTCAGAACATCCGCCGTGGCGCGGTAGCCTTGCGCCTTGGCGACGATGCCGAGGAGGTCGGCGGCGGCTGTGCGCAGGGTGGCCAACGGGGCAGGGCGCAGCACGCCCGTAAGCGTGGCGCAGGCGGCGGCGAGATCGCCGGCCCTGGCGAGAGTCACCGTGGCGCGCAGCGCCTCGCCATCGACGGCGTCGCCGGCGAGCCGCACCAATTCGCCACGCAGCGGCTTCGACAGCCGGCCGCCCTTGCTGGCGGCCTTGAGAACCGTGGCCCCGACGCGTGCCGGCGTGGTGGCGCCGAGGATGGTCACCGTGACGACCGCGATGGTGAGCCCGACGGCGGCGAGGCCGAGGATGACCGGGTCATAGGCGGCGCCGTCGAGATAGGCGCAGCCCTCGTGGATCAGGTCGCGCACGTCGCCGATGCCGGATGCATCGGTGACCAGGGCGCCAGCCAGGCAGCGGGGGTTGTCGCGTCGCCGGTGGCGGCGCCGTGCCAGGTATCCCTGGCGACCCGGCCGAGGTCGGTAGCCTGCGCCGCGCGACGCGGTCGCTCAGGCTGGCGGGCAGGGGGTGTGCAGCTGGTCGGCCAAGTCGTGCAGGCTGGCGGCGAGCTCGGGGGCGTCGTCGGTGAGCGCCTGGTCGACTGAGGGCCTCGAATACATGGGCTGATTCAACAAACCCGGCCTGGATTCGGTTCCACGGCCCGCGCGTCGAAGGATTGAACCGGAAGAGTCCGGCTGCGTTGTTGGGACTGGAACGGCAATCCTCGGAGGAAGAAATGGCAAGCACTGGAACAACACGTGGACGCAATCAGGACCGTGCCAGGGTCGCTGGTGGGCAGGATCATGAAATGAAGTACGAGGCGGGCAAAACCGGCGCCAGCAAAGCTGAGGTCAAATCGGCGGTGAAGTCGCTCGGCAACAGTCGCAAGAAGGTCGAAGACGAGCTGGGCAAGAAGTGAACCTCGGCCGCACAGGATGCCGGCGAAGTTGGCGATACCAAGAGCTGGGGGTTCAGCGCAACGGGACAGGCCACGCCCCCCTGCGCGCCGGTTGCCGCCAGTATCTCATGAGGGGGCATGCACATGACCCGCATCGCCACCTTCAATGTGAACGGCGTCAACGGCCGGCTGCCTGTGCTCCTGAAGTGGTTGGGCGAAACCGACTACGACATCATTTGCCTGCAGGAATTGAAGACGTCGGACGACAAGTTCCCTGTCGATGCGATCAGAGAGGCGGGTTACGGCGCCATCTGGCACGGCCAGAAATCCTATAACGGTGTGGCAATCCTCGCTCGCCGAATCGAGCCGGTGGAACGTCGACGCGGCCTACCGGGCGATCCAGACGATACCCACAGCCGCTATATCGAGGCCGAGGTAGATGGGATAGTCGTAGGCTGCCTCTACCTGCCCAATGGCAATCCAGCGCCTGGCCCAAAGTTCGACTACAAGCTGCGCTGGTTCGATCGTCTCATCAGCTACGGCCAGCATTTGCTCGACGACGGGGCACCAAGCGTTCTCTGCGGCGACTATAATGTCGTTCCAACCCCAATCGACGCCGTGGTGCCGAGGCGATGGCTGGGCGATGCGGTCTATTTCCCGGAGAGCCGGCAGGCCTATGCCAAAATGCTCAAAGGTGGCTGGATCGATGCCGTCCGGCGCATCCATCCGGAGAAGGGCATCTACACCTATTGGAATTTCTCCTACCGGGGCGGCTTCGATCGGAGTTCCGGCCTGCGCATGGACCATCTCCTGGTGAGCCCCTCTCTTTCCGACCGGCTGCGTAATGCCGGCGTGGATGTCGAGCTTCGCGGGTGGGAGAAGCCAAGCGACCATGCGCCGGCCTGGATCGAGCTCAATTGAACCACGAGGAACACGGATGGTCGAACCGGATTATCCCGAAATGAACGAGTCAATCGACAATATCTCTCTCTACGCGGCCGGCGGCTACAGCTTTGCGGTTGAGACGCCCCAAGAAGGCCGGACGCAGAACGCCCACGATGCTGAGACCAGAATGTTGCGAGCCAAGAAACTGCTCACTTTGGGTTTCGCGTTGCCTTTTTCGTTCGGCTTCTCGGTTCGACGCAAGCTGAAGAAGGTGATCCAATGAAAAATGTCGCTGCTTACGGATCCCAATCTTCCGATGGGCTCACTGCTGCGGTGCCGCGTCCTCGGAGGAATCGCGGCGGATGTGTCGAGCGGGGAACCGCCAAACGCAACAACCGCCTACTGGCGGCACCGCTCCTGCTGCACCAGGATCATCCACCATATGAGTTCGCCTACATGCCACTGAACAAGCTCAAGAATATCGAGGACTACTTCGTCGGCTGCCAAGTCGCCGAAGGCAAGGAAGCGAAGATCGTGGGTCATCAGGACAAGTCCGAGGCGCAGAGCATTGTCAGGGAGGCGGTCGGGCCTTGACGAAATTGGACCAAGCCCTGCGGTTTGGACCGCTTCGTGAGCGCTGGGTTCACCTCTGCGTCGACATGCAACGGATGTTTGCCGAGGCGACTGAATGGCACACGCCGTGGATGGAGCGTGTATTGCCCAATGTCGTCGCCCTCGTCGAACTTGATCCGGCGCGGACGATCTTCACCCGGTTTATTCCCCCTCAATCTCCCGACGACGCAGTCGGCGCCTGGCGGCGGTACTATTACAAGTGGGGGACGATGACCCGCGATCGGCTCGATCCTCAGCTGATTGATCTTGTTCCGGAACTGGCGCGGTTCGTGCCGCCCGCTTTGCTGGAGGACAAACCCGTCATGTCCGCTTGGCACGGGTCACTGCATGCTCGCCTGCGGTCTGCGGGCATTGATTCACTCATCGTGTCAGGCGCGGAGACGGAGGTTTGCGTGCTCGCCACTGTGATGGGGGCGATCGATCTCGGCTACCGGGTGGTCATCGTGGCTGATGCGGTATGTTCCGGAGCTGACTCGACCCACGATGCCATGCTCGCGATCTATGAGAGCCGCTACGGCATGCAGGTCGAGACGGTGACCACCGCCGACCTCCTGGCCGCGCGGCTGGACGGAATGTTGTGACATCAGGAGCACCACTGCGCATGACGGAACAGGAAATGATCATCGACGGGTTGGGCGTCACTCCGAGTTTCGATGTCGCGCTGGAAGCGCGCCGGCGCGTGGACTTTCTCGTCACCTATCTTCGTGCATCGGGCCTCAGTGCGTATGTGCTGGGGATCAGCGGCGGAGTGGATTCACTCGCCGCGGCCCTTCTGGCTCAACGGGCCGTCGAGGAACTGCGAAAGGCGGGATACGAGGCAAGATTCGTGGCGGTTCGTCTCCCGTACGGCACTCAGGCGGACGAGAAGGACGCCCAGCGAGCTTTGGACACCATAGGAGCGGATGAAGTGCACCGGGTCGACATCAAGCCGGCTGCCGATGCGATGCTGGATTCGATCAAGGTGGCCAGTGTCGAGCTCGGCGATGCCGGCCGCGAGGATTTCTTGCTTGGCAACATTAAGGCGCGTCAGCGCATGATCGCCCAGTTCGCGCTCGCCGGCGCCACCCGAGGGCTGGTCATCGGCACCGACCATGCGGCTGAGGCATTGATGGGCTTCTTCACCAAGTTCGGCGATGGTGCCGCCGACATTCTTCCGCTTTCCGGGTTGAACAAGCGCAGGGTTCGCGCCTTGGCAGCGCATCTGGGCGCTCCGTGTGAACTTGTTGACAAGATCCCGACCGCCGATCTGGAGAACCTCGTTCCGCTTCGGCCGGACGAAGATGCATATGGTGTCTCGTACGATCAGATCGACGACTTCCTCGAAGGCCGAGAGATCGACGAAGCGGCGCGCACGCGCATACTTCATGTGCATTCCAGCACAGCGCATAAGCGAGCGCTTCCGGTCACAGCCATTGCCATGACTAATTCGCCATTGCCGCATCGCCAATAACTGCCTCACGATACACGGCCGACGTGCTCGCCGCAGCCACCGCGAAGCCGAGCCAGAGCCATTCCACGCGAGAATGGTAGGGCCTGCGCGAGGCTCAAGACGTCCCCTTCGCCCGCGCCCAAACTGCCCGACGGCTAAGCCGGCATCATCGAAAACAATGAGATGTAGGCGCGACTGCAGAGTGCATTATTTAATCGATTGACTCGCGGAATGCACCGGCAGTTAATCTCCCCGGTAGGGCAAAAGAGGGGCCACGAACTGGGAGCAAACGATGACTGTGCAAAAAGAAGAGGACTATCGAACCAACAGAGCCGACTATGCCATTGCTGCGACGCATAGCCGAGCGACCGCTGAAGGCGATCGCCACGATTTACTGGCAAGAAGAAAGTCGCTGTGGGTAAAAGATCGGCGATCTGCAAAATTGGCTGCAAACCCGTGGGAAAGCTCGCCAGGGCCGAAGGCCAAACCGCGCGGTTATTGAATCAACGCCAGTCACTTCGTCCTGCTATCGTCAAGCGCGCCCCTGCGGGGGGCGGCGCTTTGCAGTGCATAGCGGCCGAAATGGAAATCGGCGGATCGGGTCTCATTACGATCGTGCTGCGCGAGTGGCTGGAAACTAACGCCTAGCTGCCAAGGCGGGAGATCGACGAAAACGGATGGGACGCGTAGACGCGTCTTCCGCGATCGCGGAATTACCTGAAACGCCAAGCTCGCTACTATTCACGTGGCGGACCCCAACCCGCCAGGCCGGCGCCGCCAAGCGTTCTTACCCCACGCCCCCAGAGGCGCCGGCCGCCGTCAGAAGGAAGGCAGCCGAGTTTGCGGGTTTCTGACACTGCATCGCCGGTCATGTCAGCAGCGTGTACTCTCATTCAGAAGAGGAAGCTTACGGCAAGTGCCACCACTCTCCGCGATTGGCTCACAGCATCCTGACACTTGCGGGTTCGGTCAGATCAGGCATGGCGCTTGAAGGGTCCGGCAACCTGTTGGCGTCTGGTCCAATCAACCAATGCGAGCCATAAGGCCGTTGGCAACCGCGACCTATAGCGTGCTCACTGGCGATGTGTTCTGTGGATGGCTCCCGTATTGAAAGAGGCAATTCGATGTTCTGGCGCATTGCTTGGGTGCCTGTTCATGCAGCCATTTGAAGCTGCTGGCCCTGATGGGGTCGGCGACGCTGCTGCTAGCCGCAACGTGCACACCGCGATCCATGACGCGCTTCGCCTATGCGCGATACTTTGTAGCGAAGCACAGGTTTGTCGAAAGGAGCGAAGTCCTTTTGCCATTTCAAGAAGCGGGAATTGCCGGAAATGCGAGTGGGCGTATAGCTACGATGCTGACCATGCCTCACCCCTTTGAAGGCCCGGGAGAGGGCCGGCAGCGGGTGGTCGCCTTTAAGCTGGCCTCAGGTCACCGACGGGCGGAGCTTGCGTTTTTCTTTCGGAAGGGAAAGTCTCGCGCGAAATGAAGGCGGGAGATTTGGGATGCGCAGTCGGGTGATATTCTCATTGGCAATTCTGGTTCTGTCCGCAGTTCCGGCAGGAAGCAGCCTCTTTGACAAGAGCACATGCATGCAAGGTGCGAGCAGAATCGCGCGCGATTTAGCTGACCATATCAATGGCGTCAGCGAGCGCTTGGTCGCCTGTGTCCACTACATTAACGACAGAGAGGTCGAGAACCATAATAGTCAGCAGGAATTGCTCCGCGAGTTGGCGCAGCAGATTGCAGCGTTGGAGATTAGAGTCAGCGAACTTGAACAGCGCTAGTCGAATGCCCCGCCAATCTATCGCTGAAGAGCTTGAAAGCGCCGCCGACCGCATCGCGGACATCTCACGCGCGGATCTGCAGGTCATCCTGCGTCGCGCCGCATTAATGCTTAGAAACGTCTCCGGCGCCCGCAACGGAGGACGCTCTCAACTCCATCGCGGCTGAAATGAAAATCAGTAGATCCGACCGCATTCAGATCGTGCTGCGCGAATGGCTGGAAACCAACGCCTATCTGCCGGTCCGGGCGATCGATGAGGAAAGCGAGACGGACGGCAGCGCGCAGGCTGGTACGGGACCTCTATGCAGAAGACCCGCCGCTACATTTGCGAAGCGACGGGCCTCCGCCCCATTCCCCCATACCTGACCTTGCAAGTGCGGTGCCAGACGCATTGACCCATTCCGGCGCACCTTATGGCTTCTACACAGCGGAATTTCCACCACGTACTTCGTTCGCATGTTTCGATTCTATTAGCTTGAGCGCATGTATTCGCCAGCCAGGCGAGCACCCCCGAAGGTTCGCTGGTCAGGCCCAGCGGCCTCCAGCTGCCAGTCCCCCCGCAACCAAGCCGCTGGGCCGTCCCCGTTAGGGCGAAGCGCTAAGACCTTGCTTGCACCGCTCAAATGAATGGCAATTTTCCGTCTGAATGCGTTTACGGTCCATTGTCTGCGACCAGCATGGGTGTCGCGTGGGAGGCACAGTAACTCCCCTTTTAAAGGCGTCGAGATGCTACGAGCACCGCAAAGCCAGTTCCTGAGACCTGAAGATCGGGCGATCTGCCAGCGGGTGGTCGACCAAATAACCGCCGACGCTAAATGGTACAGCACCTCGATAGACGGTCAGATTCTGGCCTCGACGACGCTGACTCTCTTTCAATCCGGGGTCGTCAATGAAACGAATTTGCTGGCACATGTTCGCGCGCGCCGCCACGACTTCACTAAGCTGACCGGCTAGCCCTTCACCTTCGGCGTGATCTCTTCGATCTTGGCGCCGGCCCCTATCTAGCGCGCCTCCGGCAAGTTGCTTGGACCTCTCCTGCAAAGATACTTTGGTGCAGATTAATTGAGGGAGGGCTAAAATGAAATGTGCAATTCTGGCCGTATTGGCGGCTTTGACCTTGGCTTTTGCGACCAGCGCCTATGCACACAGCGGCAGCGCCGACAGCAATGGTTGTCACAAGAACCACAAGACAGGCGACTACCACTGCCACTGACTATGCGGCCCTCTGAATGACCCGCCTATTTGTTGCGGAAGAGCTTTGAAAGCGCCGCCGACCGCATTCACTTCCCTCCTCGTCATGACGAACAGTGTTCGTTCGAATGATGCTATCCCGTTGCCTTGAGCGCAAGTTTTTGGTCAGCCAGCACAGCGCCTCCTCTTAAGCTTGCTGGTGGTCAAGGCCCGCGATGAAACGGCCAATCAAATACGACCCCAAGCGCCACGTGCGCTACGATCCGGACCTGCTGCCCCGCACGGGGCACAGGTACAAGCCAGCCAAACCGGCCCACGATGCCGTATGGTGGCCCAATGTCATCTCGGCAATTGCTATTGGCGGTTTCTTCCTCACGCTCATCTGGAGCTAAGACAATGCTACCTTTTGTGCAGGCAGATGGCTCTCAGGCAGGCCGTGCTCAGCCTTTTGTGCAAGAAGTTCGTACCGCGAGTGCTCATTCCGTCGTTCCTTCGTCCCTGAAATCCTGCAACGACGCGTGCCGCAAGTCGTCCTCGCCGCGCAGATGCTTCACACGGCCAATGACTGGCGGCTGGAGAGTTTCCCGACGCTTGCGCAGGCCCAGGGCGCTGCAAGCCCGACCTCGCTTGCGGCGGAGGTCGCAGGCAAGGTCTGGCTGTTCACGCTCGGACCGAAGGATGGCTCCACGCCCGACGGAACCAAGGTCGTCGAGATCGGGCCCCTTCCGCCGATCAGCGCGAGCGAGCATTTGCTGCGCGTCAACCGCGCCGGTGGAGCGCCCGGCGCCAAGTCGCAAATCCATACACATCCGGGACCGGAGGCCTTCTACGTGCTGGCCGGCAAGCTCGGCCAGAGAACGCCCTACGGCGTGACCTATGCCGAAGCCGGCACAACCATGACCGGACACGGGGCCGACACGCCGATAGAAGTGTTCAGCGCCGGCACCGATCTCGATGAGCTGGCCATCTTCGTGCTAGACGCCGATCGGCCGTTCTCGTCGCCGGCCAAGTTCGACTGAGGCGAAATTTCGCGGGGTGGCGCGAATGTTCGTTCGTTGAGCAGGTTCAGCGCCCGCTTTACGTCAAGATGCAGTTGGCCGATGGCATCGTAATGCTCACGAAACGGCTTGAGGCCAACTGCGCGTCCCGCAGGCTTCTGAGCAGGTCGAGGCCCGTCACCACAAACCCCAGATCGTGAATCAGATGCGAAATCACGCCCGTCCCACCCGTCCGGCGCCGGGTCCGAGGTGTTTGCTTATGAGCGCATCCCATGCGGCGCGCTCCTGCTCGGAAAAAATCTCGTGACCGACCTGCAGGTCGAAGGTCTCGGCGCGATCGGACCAATAGTCCCGAAATTTCGTCGCCCAGCGAATAGTTTGCGTGAGCCGTCATCACCCGAAATGCTCTCCCCCAAAGCGGTACATTGGAATTGCTCTAAAAGACAATTCTTGATTACACCTCCGGTTCGCCGACAAATGCATCGGTATCGCCGAGGGCCGGATGTTCGCCTGCGGCACGCCGGAAGATGTCGTCGCGCCGGCGCTCTTGCGTGATGTGTACCGCGTCGAGGCGCGGATCGAGCGCTGCTCGCGGGGCATCGGTCATGTAATGGTGGATGGCGTCGCGGGCGAAACGGCAGCAGCTTGGCGGTTCCAACTTCTCTGACGGGGATTGTTAGGGCCTCGCCAGTGGGAAACGCAGGGCGCGCGGGGGGGCCTCGCGCGAGCCAGTTATCCGATCACCCGCTCAGATTTTTGTATCAAACATTCTGGCCCCCTTAAGGAACAATTCCGCTCGAGGTGCAGTTCGGTCCTTTTAAGATGTAGGCCCGAAACTGGTTGAAATCGATAAAGCCAAACAGAAGGTTATTGCCGAAGTTGTGCGGCGGTGGATCACCTCAGAGGTAATCCGCAATTACCTTCGCAACATGCTAAATCTGCCTGTAGAACGGGAGCTGCCGGCTGAGCAAAGGTATTTGCTGGAGGAACTTGATAGGGCCGACAAAGAGTGACGTATGGCTCTCCACTGGTTCAACCCTCCGGTCCCTGTCAGGACCGAGCGTCCCGGGATCATCCGCAACGTCAACAACGCCGAGAAAGCCGGCGAGGAGTTGATGAAGTGGACCAAGCGTGGGCCTTGCTGGGACCTCGCGGTGCGCATTTGCATGGCCGTGATATTCGACGAGATGGGAGCTGAGGAGGCCCGTAAGGCATTCCTGGCTGCCGCTAAGGAGGAGGGGACGTTACTTCCCCCGAACGGCAAATAGCTAAATTCGATTGCAAAGTCAGTCTCTAGCCACGAGGGCCCGCCGCCCGTGAGAAAAGCGACGGACCCGACAGCGGGTGCATCCACGAAGAATCGACCGCTGCGAGTTCTAAACCCGCGAGGGCCTGCGTTGTTCCCTTATCAGCGGAGGCTGCAACTGGGTTGGTCAGCAGCCTCTTGCCGCTCTAAGTTCATCCTCATGGGTCCCTTCTGGTTCTCTCCACCGGTCTACGTGAAGACGAAACGTCCAGGCATTCGCCATGGGGTCAGCCACGTCGAGGGAGCCGCCGAGGAACTCATGGCGTGGGACACAAAGGGCCCGAGGTGGACCAAGGCTGTCCAATCCTGCGTCGATGCATTCGAGGGCAAATCCTCCCCCCAAGAGGTCCGTGAAGCCTTCGAGGCGGCTGCCAAGGAGGCCAACGTGTATCTCTCCCCTGAGTAGGAGGTATCATGGCAACCCATTGGTTCGTCCCTCCGGTGTTCGTGAAGACTGAAACCGGTGTCAGGCATGGCTGCAACAATGCGAGGGCAGCCCTTGAGCAGCTCAAAACGTGGACCCGGAGAGGACCCTGCTGGCATAAGGCGGTGACGCTGTGCCTGTCAGATCTGGAGGGCGATTCGATTGACCCTCAGGTGGTGCGAAAGGCCTTTGAGGCTGCCGCAAAGGAGGCCAAGATGTATCTCTCCCCTGAGTAGGAGGTGTCGTGGCAACCCATTGGTTCTGCCCTCCAGTGTACGTCAAGACCGACCGACCTACGGGTCTAACAATGTCGAGGGTGCCGCCGAGGAACTCCTGAAGTGGACCAAGATGGGACCTAAGTGGCGGAAGGCTGCACAACTATACATCGACGCGCCGTCGAGGATCGGGCGACCCCGGAGGAGGCCCGTAAGGCCTTCGGGGCTGCTGCTAAGGAGGAGGGGATGTTCGTGCGAAACGTTGGCGAATAGATTCGCTATCTCGGTGCGTTAGCCTACAGTCATGAAGTCGCCAGCCAACTGTTAGGCAGCCGGCGATTGAGATGGTGTCGTACTCTCGCCTCGTGAGGTGAGATGTTTAAGCGTTACGTCGGTACAAGCGCATTTTATCCGAACGATCTTGCGCTACTCCAACGAGTGTTCGACGAGATATGCGCAGACGGCAACCACGATGCAAGCTCGGGCGACGCTGAGATAATCGCGTCTACGCTATTGCAATTGTTCCAAGACGGAATGACTGACGAAGCGGCCTTGCTCGCTGAGATGCGCTCACGGCAACGCGACTTTATCCGTCATACTGGCTAAGCATCAGGAAGGGGTCTCCCGTGTCCCTGTGCCCCTCGGCTGCGTGATCGCGCACTTTTTGATCTAGCCATCGACAGCAAGCTGCGTGGCTGTGATCTTGTGAAGCTTAGGATCGGCACGTTAGTCGCAGGTCCCGAAATTCGGACTCGCGCGATAGTGTTTCAGCAGAAGACAGGTCGTCCCGTTCAATTTGAGTTGATGGCTGACGCCCGAGCGAGCCTGCTCGCAGGGCTTGAGCGGCATGGGGGGACAGTCGAAGACTTTAGCTGTGAATCGGCGTGCAAAATTGACCCCATAAGCCGGGGAATCGGCGTCCAATTTTGCCCCCCCCTGATGCTTTGATTTGCGACCATCGGCTCGTCGTGGCGAGCGGATGGTGTGGGGATGAAGTCGGTGGATACGATTGCCCGGGTTCGGCGCGCCTTCCATGTGCAGGGATGGTCGCTCAAGCGGATTTGCCGCGAGCTGCATGTGTCGCGGAACACCGTCCGCAAGATTCTCAGATCCAATGAGACATCGTTCTCCTACGAACGCGAGCGGCAGCCCAAGCCGAAGATCGGTCCGTGGCAGGATCAGCTTGACGGGTTTTTGAATGGCAACCGTGGCAAGGCGGCGCGCGAGCAACTGACACTGATCCGGATTTACGAAGAGCTTTGCAGTCTCGGCTACGAGGGTGGCTATGACGCCGTCCGCCGCTACGCGAAGAGCTGGGCGAAGGCGCAGGGGTCGGCGACGGCGGACGCCTATGTGCCGCTGTTCTTCGCGCCGGGCGAGGCCTACCAGTTCGACTGGAGCCACGAGATCGTCCTGATCAACGGCGTGACGGTGACCGTGAAGGTCGCCCATGTCCGGCTCTGCCACAGCCGCATGATGTTCGTCAGGGCCTATCCGCGCGACACGCAGGAGATGGTGTTCGACGCCCATGACAGGGCCTTTGCCTTCTTCGGCGGCGCCTGCACGCGCGGCATCTACGACAACATGAAGACGGCGGTGGAAACGATCTTTGTTGGCAAGGACCGCCAATACAATCGCCGCCTCCTGCAGATGTGTAGCCATTATCTGGTGCAGCCGGTCGCCTGCACGCCAGCGTCGGGCTGGGAGAAGGGTCAGGTCGAGAACCAGGTCGGGCTGGTGCGTGAGCGCTTCTTCACGCCCAGGCTGCGCTTCAAGACCTATGAGGAGCTGAACGCCTGGCTGCAGGACAAGTGCGTCGCCTACGCCAAGGCGCACCGTCACGTCGAGCAACCGGAACGAACGATCTGGAACGTGTTCGAGGAAGAGCGCGGCAAACTGGTCGAGTATCGCGGCCCCTTCGACGGATTCCACACGGTGCCGGCTTCGGTGTCGAAGACCTGGACGGTTCGCTTCGACACCAACAAATACTCGGTCCTGTCGACAGCCGTCGGCCGCCCGGTCGAGATCCATGCCTATGCCGACAGCCGCAGTCGTCCATCTCGAAGGCGCGAAGACCGGCCGACCGATCAGGCGTTATCAAGGAGATTTGCCACAGAATCGAGGGCGTGGTCTCAGCGGAAGTCGCAGCGACCGACGTCGACGGCATGAGCGCTGAGGGAGACAACGACCGACCGGACCTAAAGCAGGCACACTTTTGGATGGTGCCTGCGTCGCGAGTGATAGGTTGATAACTGTGGGAAGCGGGATCCCTGCCATTCAAGGCGCCAGGTGCCGCCTTGTCTGAGATTTTGGACGAGATCGGGATAGAACGCCGCTGCCCTGATGTCTCACCGACGGGTAAATAACTCCAATCCCCTGTTCGTCTTTTCGTAGGCGTTTTTAGGCTCGTCGGCGCGAATTTCCAGTGCACCTGTTGGCGCGCTTATCAAAACCGCGTCAGCGCGAAAGCCGATTTTCATCATCAATCAAGGTGAGGCGCGAGGGGGCTTTGTCGCTCCAACGCCAGAGCGCGAGATTTAAGTCGCTGTCGGGCGCGCCGGGCGCGAAACTTTTGACCAACAGCGCATTGAACCCACTGGCCGTCAGGCGCCGGGCAATGGCCTGGGTTCTCGCCTCTCCAGAAACTTTCATCTGGTCGCCATGTCATGTGGGCAAGGGCGGCGGGATCCATCCCTTCAGCTTTCAGGGCGTCCTCATCCCGGCTATCAAATATGCCCTCAATCTCGGCGTCATAGGCAAGCAGGGTGGTCGGCTGAAGGCTGCCGCCTGATTGGCTTCCCTCAGCGCCGTCACCCCCGATAGCGAAGAATAGAGCGCTGGTACGCCCTTTGGATCGAATCGTCCTCTGCGCCGCGGCCCGACAGCGGATGTCGCGCATAGATCGCTTGTATCGGCGGCGCATCGGATGTGCCCTTATTCCAATGCCATCAGGGGCAATGTCGAAGTGGCGCTTTCGGCGGTGCTACTTCCGGCAAAGGCAGCATGCCCTAGAGATCACACCAGACCCGAGGACCTCCCGGCGGCTTCCGGCGGGATTCGGCGGCTTGATCAGCAGCTCTGCTTTGCGCTCTATTCGGCAAGCGGGCTGATGACCCGGCTTTACCGGCCGCTGCTCGATCCGCTGGGGCTGACCTACCCGCAATATCTGGCGATGCTCGCGCTATGGGAGCGAGCGCCAAGCACGGTGGGCGAGCTTGGCGAAGTGCTTGGGCTTGATTCGGCGACGCTGACGCCGTTGCTCAAGCGGCTGGAAGCATGCGGCCTGGTCACACGCCGTTGTCATCCCGTCGCACCACGTCGCGTGTCGCTGCACGTGCGGGGTATGAAGAACTTAAGCCGCTCATTGAGCTGGGAGAAAAAACCGAAACGTTCGAGCAACGATTGAGCGCGGCCCGCAATGCGGCGGCCCTACAAGCATGATTAAATTGATCTGGATGGTTAGCCGTTGGATCGCGCCGGGGCAAAGCCGCGACTTCTGAGGCATAGAGAAGATTGCTATAGCTCACAATTGTTGCTATCGTGAGTTATAGCAAGGTGCCCTATAACTCATGGTATGGACAGCAAGCGGACTGGCCGCATTTTACCTACGATAAGAAGGCGTTGGAACCGCTGGAAAGCGAGTTCCTGTTGCGATCGGGCGAGTTCCTAGGCGTCTTTCGTCATGTCGGTTCCGACGATCGCGACCAGATCCGCATCGATCTTATCAGCGAAGAGGCCTTGAAGACATCCGCGATTGAGGGGGAGTACCTCGACCGCGAGAGCCTGCAATCATCCCTGCGCCAGCAACTTGGTCTGGGCGGCGAGACCAGGCGCATTCCGCCTGCCGAGCGGGGCATCGCTGAAATGATGGCCGATGTCTACTTGCATTTTGCCGATGCGCTGACGCATCGCACTCTTTACGCTTGGCATACGATGGTGATGTCGGGTGAGCGTCGTATCGAGACCATCGGCAACTACCGCCAGCATGCCGATGCCATGCAGATCGTTTCCAATTGGCTGGATAAGCCCAAAGTTCATTTCGAAACGCCGCCCTCCGCGCGGGTGAAACCCGAAATGGATGCCTTCACTACTTGGTTCAACGATACCTCACCCAAAGGCAAGACACCGCTCCCAGCGTTGACGCGTGCCGCTATCGCGCACCTTTATTTCGAGAGCATTCACCCGTTCGAGGATGGCAACGGTCGCATAGGCCGTGCCCTCTGCGAAAAGGCGCTGGCGCAAAATCTGGGTGAGCCCAGCCTCATCGCGTTGGCCTATACGATAGAGCGCCGCCGCAAGGCCTACTACGACCATCTGGAGGCCAGCAACACGAGCAACGCGGTAACAGATTGGCTGCTCTACTTCGCCAACACGATCCTCGAAGCGCAGCGCGTAACGCTCGCTCGTGTCGAATTCTCCGTCGTCAAGGCCAAGTTTCACGAACGCTACCGGGATCACTTCAACGAGCGCCAGGAAAAGGTCATCGCCCGGATGTTCCGCGCGGGCATCGACGGGTTCAAAGGGGGGCTCAGCGCCGAGAATTATATCGCCATCACGCAGGCATCGCGCGCGACGGCAACAAGAGATTTGCAGGACCTCGTTGCCAACGGTGCACTGATAAGAACCGGCGAACGGCGACACACACGTTACGCGTTGAACATTCTTGATGGCCGCACGTAAACCAGAAGAGGCAGGCTGTCAAAGAGCCTGCCTGCCTGAGCATCGAGGGGTGGCGGGCTGCAACCCGGCAGGAGGTCGTCGATTGGGTTACACGAGACCGGAAACGCAAAAAGTCGCGCGGTGCGATGCTGATTGTCCGGTCCCGGTTGAAGCCGGTGGTATAGTGTTACCTCAACGCGCGTTGGGGGAAAGAAGCGCGCGGAAGGGGCGCGCTGGCCTTCGAGTGGTAGCGAGAAACCTGAACAAAACTCTTGGCAGACATCAAGGCCGGGCACATCAGCTCGGCTGCTGTATTGCGGCAAGCTTCCAGTCACCGCCGTTCTGCCGCGTAAAGGTCCACAGTTCGGTTGTCTCTGTCGGCTGATCGGCCTGGCCCTCGACAATCTTGTCACTGATGCGATCGCGGGTCACGTCGCGAGACTCGTAGCGCAAAGCAGCGGTCGCGTAGTCGCGGTCATCCTCCCGCCAGCTTTCCGCAATATCGGCCTCCAACAGGCTGACATCCGACACGTCATTCCGGACGCCCTTTTTGGCATTATCGGCAAGTTCCTCGGACAGATAGGAAACCATCTCGGGCGTCACCAACCGGCGCAAGGCAGCATGGTCCTCGCGCCCGAATGCTTCTTGAACTTCCGTCAGCCGTTGCTGGAACGTGTCGAGGTCGGTTTTAGTGAGCGTGATCTCATCGGAAGGGCTGGCCTGGCTCGTTCCGCCAAATCCCGACCCGATGCCTGGAATGGGGAATGCTTGGACGTTGCTCGGCTCGGGCCGGGCTGCTGCGCTTCGCCCAAAGCTCCCAGCACCTCGCGAGGCACCGGCCATAGCGGGCTCTGGGTTTTGCGCCGATTGCGAGCGGAAAAAGCGAATGGCCAGCATGACCACGCCGCCGATCAGCAGCACTTGAAGGAGAAGGCCGAACATGCCGGCCAAGCCGCCGAACCCATGGCCCAAAAGAACGCCGATCAAGCCGCCGAGCAGCAGCCCCCGCATCATCGATCCACCGAGGCCGTTGAAGAAGCCTGGGCGCTGGAATGCCTGCGGCTGGCGGGCCGCATTGTTCGTTGCCGCATTGGGCGTCATCGAGCGCTCGACCGGTGCGGAAGGCTGTGGCGCCGTCCTGGTCGGCGGGACCGGCTGGAAAGTGCGCATGCCGCGACTGCCGAAGCTGCCGCCACGGCGCGCATCGGCGTGATCCACAGCGACCATGGAAAATGCCAGGAACAATCCCGCAAACAAAATTGCAAACCGTCCTGAACGCGAAATCAGCATAGGCAAGTCCTCAAGTGACACTCTTTCCGCTCATATGGGGTGCGTCGATCGAAATATCAGTGAATCATCCGCCAAGAAAATTCGAACGACATGGTCGGCGGCACGCCGCTGTTCACGACGAGAATGTCGAGCGCACCAAGCAGACAATCGCCTGCTCGACCGCGCGGGCTCCTGCACCCGGCCACCCGGCGACGGTCGCGTCAAGAGCATCTTTCGTGCAAGCCTCTTGCCATCGGTCTCTTGGCGACGACGCCGGCCCGCCTGATCTTGACATACATCTTTCTTGCATACTATCAACACCTCAGGCAAACCTGCCATACAGGCTGGCCCCCTGAACTGGAGATTGCGTGAGCACGGCGGTATCCGCAAAACATTCCGACGCAGCGAGCCTGGTCAGCAATACGATCGGCGAGATCACGCACCATATTCGCGCGCATGAACTCGGGCCCGGCGACCGGCTGCCCAGCGAGGCCGCGCTTTCGAGACAATTGAGCGTCTCGCGCACCGTGGTTCGCGAGGCCTTCAGCTCGCTCGCCGCCATGCGGCTTATCGACCTGAGGGCAGGCAGACGGGCTACCGTCGCCGAGCTGGATTATGGCGCCATGTCGCTGGTGATCGAGCATGGCGTCCACACCGAGCAGATCACGGTGCAGCAAATCTACGACGTGCGCCGCACGATTGAGACCCGCACCGCCATGCTGGCGGCCTTGCGCAGAACAGCCGACGAAGTGGAAAGGATCAGGACGCATGCGCTCGCCATGCGCGAGAATTTCCAGCGGCCGGAACAGGTCATGGAGCACGATCTCGCCTTTCACCTCGAAATCGCCAAGGCTGCAAAGAATCCGGTTTTCAGCCTCATCGTCGGCGCGTTCGAGCGCGTATCGCGCCAGACCTGGCCGATCGGCTGGCGGAGCCGCCCTTCGGATGCCGAGCAGTTGGAGATGATCCAAATCCATATCGATCTCGCCGAAGCAATCGAGACCGGTGATCCTCAGTCCGCTCGCGACCTGATGGCGAGGCATTTTGACGAGAGCGTCAAGGCCCTGCTGGCGGCTGGCATCGCCTGAGGAGCGGGGTGCGCGATGAAGATCACGAAACTGGAAACGCTGCGGATCAAGGAGCGGCCGAACCTTCTCTGGGTCCTGGTTCACACGGACGAAGGCCTCGTTGGGCTGGGCGAGACCTTCTTCATGGCCGAAACCGTCGAGACCTATCTGCACGAATATGTCGCGCCGTGCGTGATCGGGCGCAACCCCTTGCAGATCGACCTGCTTGCCGCCGATCTCGTCGGCTATCTCGGTTTCCGATCGACGGGCGCGGAAGTCAGGGGCAACTCCGCTTTCGATATCGCACTGTGGGATCTGTTCGGAAAGGCGACGGGTCAGCCGATCGCACAACTCCTCGGCGGTTTCACCCGGCACGAGATCAGGACCTACAACACCTGTGCCGGTACCGAATACATCAAGAAGACCACCGGCCAGACGACGGCCAATTACGGGCTCGATAAGCCCGGCGACGCCTATGATGATCTGAACGGCTTCCTTCACCGCGCCGACGAACTGGCGCATTCGTTGTTGGAGGAAGGCATCACGGCCATGAAGATCTGGCCCTTCGACATGGCCGCCGAGAAAACGCGCGGCTTGTATATTTCGCAGCCTGATTTGAATTCCGCGCTGGCGCCATTCGAGAAAATCCGCAATGCGGTCGGCGACAAGATGGACATCATGGTTGAATTCCATTCAATGTGGCAGCTGCTGCCGGCCATGCAGATCGCCCGCGAGCTTGTCCCCTACAAGACCTTCTGGCACGAAGATCCGATCAGGATGGACAGCCTGTCCAGCCTGAAACGCTATGCCGAGGCTTCGCTGGCGCCGATATCGGCTTCGGAGACGCTCGGTTCCCGGTGGGCCTTCCGTGACCTTCTCGAGACGGGGGCGGCCGGCGTCATTATGCTCGATATCAGCTGGTGCGGCGGGCTCTCGGAGGCGCGCAAGATCGCTGCCATGGCTGAAGCATGGCACCTGCCGGTCGCGCCACACGACTGCACCGGTCCAGTTGTGCTCGGCGCATCGACCCACCTGGCGCTCAATGCGCCGAACGCGCTCGTCCAGGAGAGTGTCAGGGCCTTCTACAAGACCTGGTACCGCGACCTTGTGACCGCTTTGCCGCAGGTGAAGAACGGCATGATCACCGTGCCTTCCGGACCGGGCCTCGGCATGGAACTGAACCCGGAGATCGATCGCGCCTTCACGGCGCTTCGACGGGTGACCGACGCATCGACTCTCTGAAAATGAACCTGAAGCAGCTTTCTACGGAGGAGGAGAACCATGAAGAAGCTACTTATCTCGGCAGCCTTGGGAGCAGTACTGGCTGGAGGCTCGGCAATCGGCTCACGCGCGCAGGAGCCGATGAAAATCGTCTTCACACATCATTCGTCGGCGTCAAACCCGTTCTGGCAAGCTGTGAAGAAGGGGTTTGACGACGCCTGCGCCAAGATCCAGGCCAATTGCCAGATGGTCTTCACGCAGACCGAAGGCTCGATCGAGCAACAATCGGCCAACATGCAGGCGGCGCTCGCGGCAAACCCGGACGCGCTGATCACCTCGATCGTCGACAACAATGCCTTCGACCAGATCATCGCCGACGCCCGCGCTGCCGGCGTCACGGTCATCGCATCCAATGTCGACGACACCGAGGGAGCAGCCGGCAATGCCCGCCAGGCTTTCATCGGCCAGGGCTTCATTCCCGCCGGCTACGAGCTCGGCAAGAAGATGTCCGAGTTCTTCCCCAAGGAAGGCAAGATCAGGGCCCTCGTCGGCGTCTCCGCGCCCGGTCAGAACTGGTCGGAACAGCGCGCTGCCGGCGTCATGAAGTTCCTTGAGGAATACAAGGCCGCGAATGGCGGACGCGTGGTCATTGAACGGCTCGACACCGGCACAGATGGCGCCGTCGTCGCCGATCGTGTTGGCGCCTATCTGTCTGCCCACCCGGACACCACGGTGTATTTCGACACCGGCCTTTGGCATGCCTACGTCGCCCAGGTACTGATCGATCGCGGCATCGAGCCGGGCAAGGTGCTGATGGGCGGCTTTGATATCGTCTCGGAAGTCCTGCAACAGATGGAAGCGGGTTATATCCAGGTCCAGGTCGACCAGCAGCCCTACATGCAGGGCTTCATGCCGGTGATGGAAGCCTATCTCGCCAAGAACGTCGGTCTGCTGCCGGCAGACATCGACACCGGCAAGGGCATCATCGTCAAGGAAGACGTGCCAAAGCTCAAGGAACTGGCCGCAAAGGGCGTGCGGTAGGCACGAAGCCGGCGTCCTCTCCTCGTTCTTACGGGGAGAGGTCGGCTGGACAAGGGGGAGGGCCAGGCAACACGGTCTTGGGCGTTGGCTCCGTCCCCATCCTCCAGCGGCATCTTCCCCGTCAAGGGCGGTAGAAGACAGACTGCCGCCATCCCCTTTGCCGATGCGATAACCAGCGGAAACGATCCCGAGCCGGAGCGAATGATGAAGCGTTTGATGAAGATTTATCTGGAGAAGCCGGAGCTTGCGGCGGTCGTGTTCCTGCTCCTGCTCCTCATCGTCTTTCAGATTCGCTCGAACGGCGTATTTTTGAACACACAGAACCTTCGCGGAATGCTTGGGCTGCTGCCCGAAATGGGGCTGGTCGCGATCGGCGTGACCCTGCTGATGATATGCGGTGAGTTTGATCTTTCGGTGGGCTCGGTCTTTGCGCTGACCCCGATGACCATGGCGGTGATGCTCGCGGCAGGCGTTCCGTTCGCGCCGGCCTTTGCCGCCGGCCTCGCGATCGCTGCCCTCATCGGCTTTTTCAACGGGTTCATAACGATTCGTTTCGCGATACCAAGCTTCATCACCACGCTTGGTATGCTGTTCATCGCGCGTTCGCTGACGGTGGTAATCTCCGGCGGCTTCCCTCCTGTCATACCAGCTAACGCTCTGCCCAAATGGCTGTTTACGGTCTATGTGGGACCGGGCGACCTCTTTCGCATGTCGTTCTTCTGGTTTCTCGCCGTGGCAATCCTGGTGACCGTGCTCCTGTCGCACACGAATTTCGGCAACTGGGTGCGCGCCACCGGCGGCTTTCTGCCCGCCGCGCAATCGATGGGTATCCCGACGGCCCGGGTGAAGGTCGCCTGCTTCATGATCTGTTCGGTGCTCGCCGGCTTTGCCGGTACCATTCAGGTGATGCGGCTCGGCGCCCCGCTGCCGTCGATCGGCGAGGGGCTGGAGCTGCAGGCCGTGTCGGCTGCCGTCATCGGTGGCGCCTCGTTGGCTGGTGGCATCGGCACCATCTTCGGCGGCATCATCGGGGCTGCCCTTATCCGCGTCATCGACAACGGACTGGTGCTGAGCCAGGTTGACGCCAACTGGTTCAAGATGGCGATCGGCTTTCTGACTATCTTCGCGGTCGTCATGAACGCATGGCTTCGAAAGCGGGGCAGGGCAATGAAGGTGGAGACCTGATCATGGCGGCGCCCATCATCGCGATCAAGGGACTCCAGAAATGGTATTCCGGCGTCCACGCCTTGAAAAACGTTACGCTGGATATCTATCCCGACGAGGCACTGGGCCTCGTCGGCGACAATGGCGCCGGCAAATCGACGCTGATCAACATCCTCTCAGGCACCCAAAAGCCCGATGGCGGCGAGATCAGGATCGAAGGTGAACCGGTCCGCTTCTCTAACCCGCGCGACGCCATGGGACGCGGCATCGAGACGATCTACCAGTACAATTCCATGGTCCCGACTATGACCATCGCCCGCAACGTTTTCATCGGACGCGAGCCGGTGAAGGGTTCGGTTTTCGGTATCGGCATCCTGGACCAGAAGCGCATGCGTGACGAAAGCGTCAAGGCGATCGCCGACGTCGACCTGCATCTGCGGTCGCCCGACGCGCTGGTCGGCGAACTGTCGGGCGGCCAGCGCCAAGGCGTGGCGATCGCCCGGGCCATGCACTTCAAGTCGAAAGTCATGATTCTCGACGAGCCAACCAACCATCTCTCGGTGAAGGAAACGCGAAAGGTGATCGGCTTCGTTCGTGGCCTCAAGGCCCAGAACATCACTAGCGTCTTCATCAGCCACAACATGCATCATGTTTTCGAATGCTGTGACCGGGTCGTGGCGATGGCGCGCGGAGAGATCGTTCTGGACAAGCCGATCGGCGAGACTTCGATCGAGGAAATCCACGAGGTGCTGTGACGTGAAGAAGCAATCACTCGCGAGCCACTCTGCTGGTGGAGATCAGTCTGCGCTACGACTTTTCCGCAAGAATAGCCTCAGCGGTTTTCTCGTCGGTGATCAGCACATCGACGACTCCCAGACGCAACACGGCGCGCAGCACCGGAACCTTGTCGAGGCCGCCGGAGGGCAGGATCACAGTGTCGACGTCGCGCAGATGTTCGGGGGCGAGGCCGATGACGCGGCTGTTTAGCGGGTGATCGACCAGTTGTCCGTCGGCGCCGATCCAGTGGCCGCAAATATCGCCGACCGCTCCGGCTTCGCGGAGTGATCTGAGATCATCGTCTCCTACCAGTCCGATCCGAAAGATGGTGGCGTCCTTGTGCACCGCGCCCACCGAAACGAAAGCGGCGTCAACGTCGCGGGCATGAGTGAAGGCGTCTTCCAGAATAGACTGGCGCATAAGCAGATCGCGTGTGGCCTCGGTATCCGTGAACACCGGTGCTGCGATGTAGAAGCATTCCGCGTCGAAGAGCGCCGCGAGCCGGGAAGCGATCTCGTAGATGTTGATCGCCGATCCACGTGTGAGCCCGCCAAGCAGGGAAACGATCGACATTCCTTTGACCGGGCGCACGGTCACCGACCGCAGACTGAGCTGGAGCGTCCGCCCCCATCCCACGCCCACCGATATCCCGTCACGGATTCTAAGCGACAGGGCTTCGCCGGCGGCGGCTGCGATGACCTGTGGCACCAGAGCAGGATCCGGCGGTGTCGGGACCACGATTGGATCCGAGACACCATAGGCGTCCCGCAGCCGGTTCTCCAACTCGATGCAGTTCGCCACCTTGGAATTGATGCGAATCTGAACGATCCCCCGCTGGCGCGCATGCGCCAGCATCCGGTTGACGCGAAGGCGGGTCAGGCCAAGAGACTTGGCGATTTGCGCCTGGGTGAGGTCACCGACATAAGCAAGCCAGGCGGCGCGCACGAGCAGCCCTTCCTCGCGATCGGCCGTGACGGAACTCGTTACGGCTTGGCGGCCGTCGCGTTTCTTTCGTGCTGGTTTCTCCATCAGATCATCCTGTCCACTCCGCGGCAGCGGGTTCAGAGCGGGCTCGGCCGAGCCATGTGCTCATCGATATGAGGCACCAATCGAGTTTCCCCGGCTCCGCTAGCCTCGATGATAGCGGTCGAAGGACAAAACCAGCGGAGCATCATGGCAAATCGCGTCGATGATGGCAGTCGTCAGCGGCAGGCGATCATCGGGAAGTACACCCCGGCCCATCATATTCTTCAAAGCCTGACCAAGGTCCAGCGCCAGTTGCGCCCCCTCGACCGTGTCCGAACTCATATGTTCGCGCTTCGCCACGGAATAGGGCAGGCCGCGGCCGAGCAGGCGTCCCATGCGACCGTTACGGCCCGCCTGGCAGGTCACATAAAGATCGCCGGAGCCGGCCAGCCCCAGCACTGTTTCGATTTTTCCACCCAGAGCTTCGACCAGAATCGCCATCTCGGCGAGGGACTGCGAGAAAAGCGACGAGGCAAGGTTGTGCATGAGCGCACCGTTGGGCGCCTTGCCGTCTCGCTCAAGCAGCCCGACGGGAGCCCCAACGGCGAGTGTATAGAAGTTCTTGAAAGCGGCGCAGATCTCGACGCCAATGAGATCGGATGATGGTCGCGCATGATAGAAAGGCGCGCGCAGGATGCGTGACGCCGCGGCCAGCTGGTCGGGATCGTGTCCGGCCACGATCACGGAGGTATCGCGCTGTGCGGCCAGTTCGCCGGCAATGCAAGGTCCGCCGACGGCCATCACCGGGATCGACAAGCCAGTACGTTGCTCAATCTCGCGGGCAAGCAGATGCGGCAGGATTTCGATGCCTTCGTCGCTCGCGGCGAGTCCTTTCGTAATCATAAGTATCGGCATGGGCGACTTGATGCTTTCAGCAATGCGGTCGATCGCCCAAGGAACGCCGGCCGACGAGACGCCGAGTACAAGCAGGTCGGCTCCATCGTTCATCGCCGTCCCGAATTCGGTCCAGGAACAGGCGGCTACCGCGTCAGGCAGAGTGATGTTGAGGCGAGGGTGATGACCTGTGTCGGCCACAGAGCTGACGATCTCCTCGTCGAGATGGGTGCCGACAAGAGTGATGCGGTTACCCGCGTGAGCGGCCGGAAGCGTCATGGCAGAGCCCATGACGCCGGCGCCGAGGATGATGATCCGCGCCATTCAGCTTCTTTCCTTGTCCAGCCGCTCGCCGCTATCTTCGTCGAACAGGTGGATTCGCTCAGGCGCCGGCTCCAGGTGGATCACAGCTCCAGGAGAGAGCTCCATGCGGTCATGCAGCACCGAGCAGATCGCGATGCTGCCCATGCTGGCAAAGATATGGATTTCGGGACCGGTCGGCTCGACAACCGTAACCCTCGCCGGGATGCCGCGCCCGTCGGCCACTGGTCGAAGATGTTCTGGACGAATGCCATAGATCACCTTTTGGCCGGGCCGGACCGCAGCCTGTGGCGGAAGCGGGAGGGATAGTTCGTCGGTCCGCACCACCCAGGCGTCGCGCTCGGAAGCCACCTCGCCATGGAACATGTTCATTGCGGGCGAGCCGATGAAAGAGGCGACGAAGAGGTTTGCCGGGCGATCGTAGACATCGAGCGGGCGCCCGATCTGCTCGATATGGCCGTCGCGCATGATGACGATGATATCGGCCATTGTCATGGCCTCGATCTGGTCATGCGTGACATACACGGTGGTGGTCCTCAGGCGCTGGTGGAGCTCCTTGATTTCGGTGCGCATTTGCACGCGCAGCTTGGCGTCGAGGTTGGACAGCGGCTCGTCGAACAGGAAGACAGTTGGGTCTCGCACGATAGCGCGACCCATGGCGACGCGTTGCCGCTGGCCGCCCGAAAGCTGGCGGGGATACCGTTCCAGATAAGGGGTCAGATTGAGGATCGATGCCGCCCATCCGACCTTCTGTTTGATTTCTTCGTTGGGGCGTTTCTTCAACTGCATGGAAAACGCCATGTTGTCGAAGACGGTCATGTGCGCGTAAAGCGCGTAATTCTGGAAGACCATTGCGATGTTGCGGTCTTTGGGATGGAGCGTGTTGACGACCCTGTCGCCTATGGCGATCTCGCCGGACGTGATGGGCTCGAGACCGGCTATCATGCGCAACAACGTCGACTTGCCGCAGCCGGACGGCCCCAACAGAACGACGAACTGGCCATCGTCGATCGAGAGATCGAGTCCATCGATAATCGAGAGGGCGCCATAGTCCTTCTTTATGTTGCTGATGGTGACAGACGCCATAAATTGCTACCCTTCGATTGCCCTTGCCTGTGGGATTCCACTTCGCCATGCGAGCTATTGGCGATCGGATGCGCTCTCACCATTCGCTCTCCAGAAACTCTTCCAAGAGTCCCGCATCGGCGGCCAGATTGATGAAGGACCATCGGCCGCGGATTTCCCGCGAATAGCGAATGGCATCGTGCCAAAGCGGGCGCGGCAGGCCTAGTTCCGCGCCCGTGACCGGCCCCCCCGCAGCCTTGAGTGCTGCTTCCATGCGGGCGACCGGCATTGCCATGGGCCGAACCTCCTGGCGCAGCGCCGGCCAGATTTCCGCAAGCCTGCGGTTGAAGATTTCCGTCTGGCTGGTGTCGAGTGCCGTCTTCCTCATCTCGGCAATGCAAAGTGGTCCGAGCTGCGCGCCATAGCGGGCCAGCATCGCCGCCTCGTCGATGGCGGTCGGCTTCACCTGCGGCGGTTCGTCCATGTCGAGCAGCCGCGCTTGCAGACGCGCCATGACCAGCGAGGCAACCCCGACCTGCTGGCCGTGCGTGGTGCCGGGATGACGCTCTCCCGCAAACATGTCGATCCAATGGGAGATCTGGTGCTCTCCCATGGACCCGGGATGGGAAACGCCGGCGAAGCACACACCCATCGAGCACAGCGTCAGGACGCGCTGGAGATGCCCGACGGCGGTGATGTCGTGCCTGGCAAGGCCAGGCGCATTGGCCAGCATCGGCTCCTCATCGCCCGCCTGCAGCAGGTAAGGCACCTCGGAATAGTAAGTGTCGAACAGCCGATGCGAAGCCCACCAGTCGATCTGAGCGGTTGAGCGGCAGAGGCTGTCGCCAAGCCCGGCGGCGCTGAGCCAGGCGGGTGCTGCAGCCGACACGCCAAGGTCCAGGAAGATGCCCCGCGGCGCGTGCGAGGGCAGCGAGATCTTGAGCCCGGAGGCCAAGGTCACCGATGCTGTCGAGGCGCCGTAGCCATTCATCGAGGCGGCCGTGCCGATGACGGCATAGGGCCGCTCGTCGAGGAAGGTTGCATGCTTGCAGCTGTCGTTGAGAACGCCCGATCCGACGGCCACGACCCCGTCGGCATGACGCGTCTTTTCCCTGACCATCTGGATCGTTGCCTCATCGCAGTCGAGTCCGTCAGGCAGCACGATTTCGTCGATGTTGGCGATGGCACGCAGCGCCTTCGCGACGCGCCGGCCCATCACATCGACGGTGTTGATATCGGACACAACTGCGATGCGGCTGCCTAGCGCCAGGGGCGCAACGAGATCCGCCTCGCGGCCCTCCGTCGTCTCCAGCAATTCGATCGTCTGGAACGGCAGGACCGCGGCCGCGCCGGTCTTGGGATCTGTCCAGCGTCCCGCGACAACGTCCTCGATCAACGCGTTCCAGTTGGTCGTTTCAGCCATGATTGGTCTCCATGAAGGCCGCGAGTCGCTGGTTCCAGGCTGAAAGCGTTGGCCAAAGATCGGCATGGATCGCAAGAAGTTGGGTGTAGAGCTCGGCCCGTTTCGCGTCCGGTTCGAAGGTTTTGGCCGGCTCGCTGGCCATTGCGGTCGACGCTTCGGCGATGGTGGAAAACCAGCCCACGCCCTTTGCCGCCGCCATCGCCGCGCCAAGCGAGGAGGCTTCCACCGTCGTCGAACGCTTTATGGGACGATCGAGTGCATCCGCCAGAATTTGCATCCACAGGTCGGACTTCGCTCCTCCACCGATGGCTATGAACTGGTCGATGGTCTGGGCGGCAGCCGCAGCGGCCCGCTGACTTGTCGCGGCCTGATGCAGCGCTATGCCTTCCAGCACGGCGCGATAGATGTCGCCGCGGCGGCTGGAGCCGGAAAGCCCGGCAATCACACCACGGGCCGCGCTATCCCAGTGCGGATCCATGACGCCCTGCCAGTAGGGCAGGAGCATTATGCCGCCTGCGCCGATCGGGCTGGCAGCGGCTTCGGCCTCGAGCGCCTCCAGAGCATCGCTTGCGCCATGCAGATCGACGCCAAGCATTTCGCGCGCCATCCAGTCGACGAGAAAAGTACCGGCGCGAAGGCACGTCTCGTAGATATAGCCATCATCGGCGACCGCCGTTTCGGTGCGGAAGGCCAAATCATGCACGTAGTCGATGCCGAAGCTGCCGGAGACGACCGCCGTACCGAGGTTGATGTAAGCGCTTCGCGGCTGCAACACACCCGCGCCCGTGCCGGCGCATTGACCGTCGCCACCGCCGGCGACGATCGGCGTGCCCTCCCGCAAGCCCGTCGAAATGGCGGCCTCCGACGTTAGTTGGCCCAGAACGGTGCCGGGCCTTGCCAGATCCAGCATCATGCGCCGGGGGACGCCTGCCGCGTTCAGTATATCGTTCGACCAGTCCATAGCTCGCATATCGAGTATGCCCATCGGGTCGGCGGATGCGGTGGACGTCACCCACCGGCCGCTCAAGCGAAAGACCAGATAGCCGTGGACTTCGGCCATTCGCTCCACGCGGGCAAAAATCTCGGGTTGTTCCTCGCGAAACCAGATCATGCGGTAAAGGCAAGGAATGACGTCCAGCGGCTTGCCGGATATTGCGTGGACGCGTGCCGCGCCGAAGCTCTCTCCGAAGCGCCGTGCTTTCCCACGGGCGCGCTCATCGAGCCAGAGCGTTGCGGGCCCGACTGCCTGGCCCTGCTCATCGAAAAGTCCGAAGCTTTCGCGCTGGTTGGCAATGGCAAGGGCGGCAATGCGTGCCGGCGGAACCGTCGACGCCACGACCCGCAGCGCTGCGACCGTCGAGGTCCACCACTCGGCCGGATCCTGCTCGAAATAGCCCGAACGCGGGTTCGACATTGCAAGCGGCGCACGACCTTCAGCCACGGCCAGACCATTGCGGTCCCAGGCGATCGCCTTGGTTGCCGAGGTCGAGGAATCGATGCCGATGACGAGATCCGGAACCATTGCCGCCACATTGCCAAAGGGCGAGGGCGGTCGAAGCCGCCTTCGCCCAAATCACCGACTAGCCGCTAAAGACCGGCATCCTTGACTTTGCCGTCGACAATGCCGGCAATGGCATCCAGGCATGCCTTGGCGTCGCCGCCATAGTCTTGGCCCGTAAGCAATTTGCCGAGTTCAACCGGGATGTCGTTGTTCGACAGATCCGCCCAGATCGGCATGTCCGGCTCCGATCCCATCTGGTTGTCGATAGTGTATTTGATCGCCTCGAAATGGCGTGTCGTTCCGGGCCCGACAACGGCCTTCGCCTTGACCCGAGGATCTGTAAAAGAGGAATTGCGCATCGGCGAGGCGCCGCCGCCGAGCGTCGATACCCGCGCCATCACATCCTTCGAGCAGACCCACTGCATGAACAGCCATGCTGCTTCCTTGTTCTTGGAATATTGCGACAGCGAGATCGTCGAGCCACCTTGGTGGCCGACGGCCGGGATTTCGTTGAAGCCGCAATCGGCGGCGGCGCGGCGGCCAGGAACCTCCTTGGGCGCGGGCAGGGCCTCGAACAGGCCTTTGACCTTGGAATCGTTGGCGTCGAAGCCGGGGAAATCCTCGCCCCAGGTGATTGCCATGGCGGCCTGACCCTGTGTCAACGCCTGTCCCTGACCGTCCCAGGTCCAAGTCGTCGCCGAGGGCGGCGAGTTTTTGACCAGCTCCTGATAGAATTGCAGTCCGGCCACGCCGCGCTCGTCATTGCCGACAAACTTCTTGTCCTTGTTGAAGATCGAACCGCCATGGCCCCACAATGCGAAGGTCCAGTCGCATTCCAGCGAATAGTGGCCGGACTTCGCCTGGCACGCTGTGCCGAAGATGCCGTTGCTTTTTTCTGCCTCTGTGAGCGCCTGCACGGCCTTGAGGTAGGCGTCGAGATCTGTCGGCAGCGCAATATTGTGTTTGTCGAAAAGATCCTTGCGGTACATCAGGATGAAGATCGGAATATCGAATGGAATTCCGCACTGTTTGCCGTTGTACATGGCGATGCCGTCGACCAGCGGCTTGGAGAAATCGTCCCAGTCGAAGTTGGGCATCGCCAGTTCTTTGTTCTGGTCATAATACTCGCGCGGATCGACGACATCCTGTGCAAATGTCGCCATCCAGGACTGGTCGAGATAGTAGACGTCGTAGGTGCCAAGCTGGCCCTGCACGTCTTGCGTGGCCTTGGCGAGAACCTGCTCCAGCGGCACGATCTCGACTTCCACCTCAATGCCGGTTGCCTTGGTGAATTCACCCGCGACAAGCTGGTTGGCCACGATCGTTGGCGGCGTCGCTTCCGAAGTGTAGCGGATTTTGGTGCCGGCATATGGTTTGCCGACATCGGCCAGCCACTTCAGCATATCGGCGTCCTGGGCACGGGCTTCTTCAACCCCGAGCCCCAGCATCCCCCGATTGGTGCGGCCGCCACCTAGCATGGCCGATCCGAAGGCGGAAAAGCCGACACCAGCGAGCGCCATCTTCCTCATGAAGTCGCGTTTGGTTATTCGGCGCGCCGTAAAGTCATTGCAGGTATCGGCGACGAATGTCTTCTTGTCGTGTTCTCTGAAGCTCATGATCGTTCCTCCGTTGCGTTTTTGTCGTCGTTGTTCTCGTCTGCGCCTCACTCCTTCAGGGATCCGAGGGTGAGGCCGCGGACCAGATGCCGTTGAACCAGCAGGATAAAGATGAAGCTGGGTATGATCGCGGACGTGCCGAGCGCTGTGATGTAGCCCCACTCGGTCGCGGTCGAGGTGACAAAGGTCGAGATCTTCACCGGCACAGTGCGGATCGACGTTGTCAGGAACAGTGAGAGCAGGAACTCGGTCCACGAAAAGATGAAACACAGCACGGCCGTCGCAGCGATGCCGCCCTTGACCATGGGAAGGACCACGCGTCGGAACGTCTGCCAGCGCGTCGCGCCGTCAATCAGCGCCGCTTCATCAACCTCGCGCGGAACATCGTCGAAGAACGACTTCAAAAGCAAAACCGCCAGCGGCAGGTTGATCAAACTGTGAACAAGGATGAGCCCCGTATAGGTATCGCGCAAGCCGAGATCCCGGAACATGAAAACGATCGGAATGACGATCGCGATTGGCGGCATGAAGCGCTGCGAGAGAATCCAGAACAGGAAGGACTGCTGTCCACTGAACTGCATTCGTGACAGGCAATAGGCGGCCAGAGTGGCCAGCAGCAGCGTCAGCGCCGTCGATCCAACGGCTATGATGGCGCTGTCGAGCAACGACTGGCGGGAATCGTAGGAGCTGGCGCCACCCTTGATCACCCCGGCCGCCTCGCCGCCCTGTTCCATGCCGATGTCGACGCGCGAAACGCCAAGCAACGTCACACGGTAATTGTCCGGCGTCGGCGTGAAATCGACGTAGACCGGTCCGCTGCGGTCGAAGATCGCCGAATAGGGTTTGATGGACGACAGCGCCCACCACGCGATCGGGAACATGAAGATCGCCACCACAAGGACGGCGAGCACGTCACGGGCGATGGTTTGGGCGCGCGACGACTCCATCAGAACCTCACCTTGAACAGCCTGACGAACAGGTTCGACACGACGATCAAGACGACGAGCACGATCAGCGACAGGGTCGCGGCGTAGGGAAAGTCTCCGGTGAAATAGATACGGCCAGCGTAGAATGAAAGCGTCTCGGTGGCCGTGCCAGGCCCGCCGGCGGTGATGATGTAGACGTAGTCGTAGATGCGAAAGAGATCGACGCCGCGGATCAGCACCGCGACCGCTATCACCTTGCGCAGCATCGGCAATGTGAGCCGCAAGAACGTCTGGATGCCGCTGGCGCCGTCGATCGCCGCGGCTTCGAAAGGTTCCTTCGGCAGCGCCCTGAGCCCTGCCAGGATGATGAGCACCATGAACGGCGTCCATTGCCATATGTCTGCCAGCAGGATCGCCGCCAATGCGGTTCCGGGCTGCGTCAGGATCGGCTGCGCCGGCGAGATCAGGTCGACGGCATAGAGGTAGAACGACAGGACGCCGAAAGAGCCGTCCTGCATCAGCAGGAACATCATTCCGGTCACCGCAGGCGGCACCACCAGCGGCAGTGTCATCAGCGCCCGCAGCACCCCGTAACCTTTGCGATCGGTGTCAAGCAGAAGCGCGATGAGGATGCCGAGCGCAAGCTGAACTGCAAGCGCGACGAAGGTGTAGATCAGCGTGGTTTCCAGCGAATGCCACATACGCGCGTCCGAGAATGCGCGCGTCCATTGGTGGAGCCCGGCAAAGTCGAGCTGCCGGGAAACGACATTGCGTTTGTGAAACGACAGCCAGACCGAATAGGCGAGGGGATAGATGCCGAAAACGAGAAGCATCACCGTGATCGGCGCGAGCCAGGGGAAAGGATGCTCGGCCGTCATGAACCGGGGTAGCGCCCACCTGGAGGTCGGCCGCGTGAGGGCTGCGCTGCTCACGCGCAAGTCTCCGCTCGGTGACCGAGATGCATCGGCCTTCTCCCTATCGGCCAGATTGTGCCAACTTGAACTTTTGTAAGTTTGTTGTGCCTTTTGTTAAGAACGTGTCGGACGACCGCCAATTTGTCAAGTGTCGGTTCCATCAGCGCTTAAGGGATTTGCTCGTGGTCCCCGAGGATACGGTCATGGACGGGCATGGAGTTGTTTTTGAAGGGAACGCGGCAGTAAATGCCGTGTAGCAGCATCGAAAGCGCTCAGGGCCGCCGCCAACTTTGGCAGCCCAAGGAAAGCTACAGAACGTATCGAGGAGATCGGGAGGACAGCCCGGGGCTTTTGGAACTCCCTCCGGGCCCATCATTGTCGTTATTTATCAATGGTTTAGCGCTATATTTTGGCTCAGTTAGCCAAGTCATAGCTGGCGAACCTTCGAGTAGCGCATTGATATTGTTGATTTATGGTGGGCTTCCGAGGACCGCCGGTCGATTTGCTGCGCAAATGGGAGACATAAACGGAATCGAACGCGCGTTTCAGTTGAGGAGAAGCTGATCTTCCTACGGGTTGCCGCTATCGTCGGTACATGCGCAACGTTGCGTCGGGGCGATCAGTGGCTCCAGTCGGCATGAAGCCAGCCAGCAGCGCAAACAATGCGGTCAATCAAATCGCACCAAAATCATCTGTACATACATCGGCTACTCGGGTTTCTCCTCAAGCTTTTCATCTCCGAAAGAATTGTCTCCCAGGTGCGGCTCGATATCCGAAGCTTGGCGATTCTATCCCGCATCCTTATCACGTCCGCACCCTCAGCGCCTGCTCCAGCCTGTCGGCAATCTGGGTGACGATATAGGCAATCACCATGTAGATCACGACGGCAATCACGAAGGCTTCTAGGTAGTAGTAGTTCAGCGCGGCGGTCAATTGGGACTGGGCGAAGATATCGACAACCTCGATGGCGAACCCGAGGGAAAGCGCCTTCATGATGACCATCATCGAGGTCGTCAGGTCGGGAATTGCGGTGAGGGCCACCTGGGGAAATAGGATCCGTCGGAACAGTTGGCCGCTTGTATAGCCGAGCGAATGGGCGGCGTCCGACTGACCGGTGTCGAAGGCGTTCAGGGCTCCTTTGATGATTTCCGCTTGGAACGCCGCAACGCAGCCGGTGACTGCAATGACAAGGATTACCCAGTTGGGCGTTTCGTGGGCGTTGAAGTTGATCGCGAGCAACGAGAGCAGGAACTGGAATGCCGGGGGCAGACCGAAATAGGCGAGGAAAATCACGATCACCATCGGAACGCCTTTGAAGACGACCTTATAGGCCATGATGAGCTGTCGCAGCACGGGGATCCGCCTATGTTCGACGAGCGCAAAAAGGCTGCCGACGATCGTGGACAGGATGAAAATCGTGAAAGCCATGCCGAGCGTCACGGGTACGGCGCCCAGAATTTCCTGCGAGTCCTGGAGCAGAATATCGGTATCAAACATGGTCGGATTACCCCTTACGTCACACGCTCGCGACGGCCGCGTTCTTGAGCTGAGCTGTTGTCGTCGCCTCTGGCGCTTGCATTGGCGAGCGAAGCTCGAAGAAGCGCACGATGAGCCACGCGACGAGGCACATCAGCGAATAGATAACCGCCAGCACGAGGTACGTTTCGAACTGGTACTGGTTATAGTCGCGCTCCATGATCAAGTGCGCGGTCGCCATCACATCCGCTGCCCCGATGTACATGACCAGCGCAACGTTATGGATCAGGTAGATGATGGCGTTTCCATAGCCCGGCAATGCGAAGTGCACCGCTTGCGGGCCGACTACGCGGGTGATCTTCTGTCGGAAGGTATATCCCAGACTGTCGGCCGCATCATGCTGGCCGCGATCGACGGCCAGGTATGCAGGTCGCATGACTTCCGACAGATACCCTCCATGATAGAGGCTCAGCCCCACCATCGCAGCGATCGTTGCAGAAATAAAATCCTCGGCGCCGAACAGGATCACCAACAAGGGCAGCCCGTAGAACGCGACGAATAACTGCAGGACGACGGGAACACTCCGGGCATAGGACACGTAGAGGTCAGTCAGGTGACTGATCACCGGTATCCTCTGAACTCGGAGTGTTGTCGCGACGAGAGCCAAGCAAAAGCCGACGACCATGGCCGTAACGGTGATGGCGAGAGTCAGCGGCAACGCCGAGACCAACTCGGGAATCATAGCAGAAACATCCACTTTGAAACGCTCCTTCTTGCAATTCAGCCTTACCGCTGGCTATCGCTACATGGTTGGGAAAAGGTCCTGTTACTTCATGTATTTGACGATGTCCTCGCCGAACCATTTCTGCGAGAGCTTTTCGATCGTGCCATCGTCTTTTAATTCCTTGAGAACCTTGTTCACATCGTCGGCTAAAACCTTGTTTTCGTCCGACCTATGAATCAGCATGTAGGTGTTGTTGCTGAAGACCGGATCGGACGCCACGATATCGAGCTTCTTTTCCTCGATGACGGTCTGCTCACCGAGATTCGAAGGCAGAACAAGCGCGTCGAATTTGCCGTTCTGAACTTCGTCCAGTCGGTTGGGATAGGGAATACCGGCGCTCGATGCCGTAACATCAAGCTTGTATTGTGGATTTTCTTTTTGCCAGTTCATGATGAACTTGTAGGTGCCGCCGCCGGCCGTGGTCGGAACGATCCTCTTGCCGACCAGGTCCTTCAATTCCTTGATGCCGCTGCCTTTTTTGCTGTAGATCTTCATCAGGCTGGCGCCCATGGGGTTTTCCGGAATGAAGAACTGCTTGGCGCGCTCAGGGGATTTGTAGTAGCCACCGACGGCGATGTCGTACTTGCCCGTGGCGAGGCCGGTTTCCTGCGCGATATCCGAAACACCTTCCATTTCGAACTTATACTGCGGCAGCTTTGCGTTGATCGCTCTCAGAAGATCGGGTTCATAGCCTTGCGGCTCTACGCCGATCGCGCCCCATGCCAGCGGCTTGGATTCGGCAGACGTCGCGATCTTGATCGTGCGAACGGTCTGACCATTGCTGATCCCCGCGGTTGCAAGAGCAATTGCGATGCCGCCGGCAACAGCCAGGGCAGCGCGACGGGAAAAACTGGATGTGATTGCAGACATTTCTTAGGTTCCCTTCTTGTTGAGCTATTGAAAAGCGAGTTCTGACTGCAGGAATTGAGCAAGTCGTGGGCTGGATGGTGCATCGAAGATCTCAGCTGGACTGCCATCGGCGGCAACCACGCCACGATCCATGAAGACGATCCGGTTCGAGATGTTCTTTGCGAATTGCATCTCGTGGGTCACGAGCAGCGAAGTGATCCCTGACGACGTGACATCCTTGATCACCTTCAGAACTTCACCGACGAGTTCAGGATCCAGCGATGACGTAGGCTCATCGAAGAGCATCACGTTGGGACGAACCGCCAGCGCACGCGCGATGCCGGTGCGCTGGAGCTGGCCGCCCGACAGCTGGGACGGATAGCTGTCCCGCTTCGCTGAGAGACCGACCCGGTCAAGCTCTCGCAGCGCGATTTCACGCGCCTCGTCCGTTGACTTGCGCTGCACGACGACCAGCGGATCCATCACGTTCTGGAGGACGGTCATGTTCTTGAAGACATTGAACTGCTGAAAGACCATCGCTGTGCGAAGCCGGATCGCCTGGACAGCGGTCTTGTCGGCGCGCTGGTAGTCCATCCGAATCTGGTCGAACGCGATGGTTCCTGACGACGGCTTGGCCAGGTAGTTGATGCATTTCAGCAGCGTGGTCTTGCCGGTGCCGCTGGGGCCGATGATCGACACCACGTCACCCCGCTTTACCGAGAGATTGACGCCGTTCAGGACCTGCGTGCTTCCGTAAGACAGCTTTACATCTTTGAGTTCAAGCATTTCTGGTTGGTCCTTCAGAGTGGGGGACGGACTGCTTTGACCGTATGCGACGTCATCATCCGCTCTCCGCGTGGCCGAGAACGTGCATCAGCCTGTTTGCCCAGCCGAAGATCGCTATGGCGTGGACAAGGTCGATGATCTCGGCATCATTCATCCCGACGGCACGCAGCGAGGCGATGTCGTCTACCGTTGCTTCCGACGGCGCCGCCGACAGACGGCGGGCAAAGCTGTAGATTGCCGCATCGCGCGGCCCGAGCGCCTCGGGTTTGTCGAGATAAAGCGCGGTGACCACATCATCGCTCTTGGTCAGCTCTGCATGGCGGCGGGCGTGAACAACGGCGCAGAATTTGCAGCCATTGACGATCGAGGCACCCAATGCGCCAAGTTCGCGGTCGGGACGGGCAAGCCCGCCTTCGACATACATGATCGCGTTGAACAAGACGGTGCGGGCAAGATAGCTCTCGGGATCATGCACAAGGGTGCGCACATACTCCGAAACTTTCTTGGCCGATGGCGTGACCTTCATCGCTTCGAGCTGTTCCGGCGTGGCCTCGGAGAGCTCGACCGGTGCGATGTGGGGATGCCAATTGAGCGGCTTCAGGCGAACAGAGGAAATCATGCCAACCTCAACAATCGCAGACCGGTCGCCACTCGGGTCTGAAAATTGACGAACGCAATCAGTTCGGAGAGTGCGACGATCTGAGGATTGTTCAGTCCGGCCGCAGCGAGGAGGGCGATGTGGCTCGCCTCCGCCTTTTTCGGCATCAGCGTGATCAGGTCGACGTGACGGGCGATGGTCGCCAATGGCTCATCGAGATCCGTTTCGCCCCGAGCCAATGCTCTGAGCTGCTCTGTCGGACCAAGTTGGGCCAGTTGCACATCATATTCGGCCATCAGGACGGGATCGGCATTCAGAGCGGCCATGCGACGGGCCAGAGCAACCCTCAAATTCGGCGCCAGCCCCTGATCGTTTGCCGGCTGCAGGACGGAGAGGCGACATTCCTCCGCCCCTTGCACAAATTCGGGCCGAAACCGCCGCGCAGCGAAAAGTGCATCGTTCGGCGAAATACCGGCGGCCTTGTCCATTGCGTCGATCACAGCGCGGCCTCCTTATGCAGCAAGGGTGTTGAATCGACCCATTCGTCGCCCAGAAGCTCGGGCGTGTCGTAGGCGATCAGATTGGCGAAGTGGGTTTCGACATCTTCGGCAAACAGCGACGCGGCAATGCCGCGGACCAGACGGTCGGCACCGGCACTGACGGCCGGGATATCGCCGGAGACCTTGCCGTGGGTCAGCATGGCGGCGTCGTTGAAGCAGTGGATATGTGCTAGCACCGGGCAGGAGCCGGGAACGCGTTCGCGAAATTCGAAGGCGGGACCGAGATCTGGCGCCTCCGACATGCCTGTACGAGCCGGCCCCATATCCGGTGTATATCGGCCATCCGACCAGGTGCGGATGTGTGGGGCGAGTGCTGCAAATTCCGGGCGGTCGCTGAAATCGTTTGAAAAGCCGGTTGCCGCGATCATGAAATCGTAGCGCATCGGCCCTTGTGTGGTTTCGACCAGAAGGCCTTCGGCATCTTCCTTTACCGCGACTATGCCGCAGTCGAGAAAGAACCGGGCATTCGCACGACGAGACACCCGAAGCGTCGATGAACGCGGCGGCGGTGTTTGGGTCGAGGCGGTATAGTCGAAGAATTTCCACTTCCAGGCATCGGGCAGGTGATAAATGCCATGTACAACGCCCTGGCTGCCTATGCCGGTCAGCTTGTTGATGCGCGGCATTTCCTTGCGCCGGATCAACATGTCGACCGAGCCGGCTCCGGCCTCGAGCGCCGTCGCGGCATTGTCCATCGAAGAGGCACCGGCGCCGATAACCGCCACACGCTTACCTTTCAGTGGGTCGAAATCGATGTCGTCGGCAGAATGGGCCCAATAGGCGCGATCGATGCCCCTGAGGAAATCGGGCACGGCAAAACCGCCGAGACCGGACCGACCGGTGGCCAGAACCAGGCGACGGGTGAGAACCCGGCCGGCTTCCGCGCCCTCGATATCGATTGCAATCAGATCACCAACGGCTGCGACGCCGGTCATGCGCACGCTGTTGCGCACCGGCAGACCAAGAACCTTCCGGTACCAGACCAGGTAGTCCATCCACTGGCCCTTGGGGATTTTGTCCAGCGACTGCCAGGCCTCAGGTCCCCATTGTGCCGTAAACCAGGCGCGGAACGTGAGCTGCGGCAGCCCGAGCGACGGACCGTGGAGGGTTTTCGGCGAGCGCAGCGTCTGCATACGCGCAAAAGTTACCCATGGTCCTTCGAGCCCGGCCGGAGCCGCATCGTAGGCAACGACATTGGTTATCCCGGTCAGCACAAGCTTTGCCGTAGCAGCAAGTCCGCACATGCCGGCGCCAATGACAACGACGTCACGGACCGGGGCGCTATCGTGCGTGCGCTTGGGGACCCAAGGCTTGGCGGGCAGCTCGAGAAAGTCGAGATCCTGCGCGAGCTGGGCTTCCAGCGCGGCAAGGCCGCTCGATGCTGCCGGGGTGGGAATATGCTTCATATTCCCGTCCCGTTATTTGTGCCCGAGGCGGGATCGGTGACCAATTGGCCGGCCAAAGCTGGATCGAGTTTCCTGAAACCGGCGATCGACCGTTCAGCCACCGCTTCGACCGCATCCATCAGCGCCTGCGCAACTGGACGAAGGGGACGGTTTGCGGCAGCCACAACACCCCAATAAAAGAGAACGGTTACGTCGAGAGGGCGAATGACGACACCGGGCAGGGGCACGCCGTATGCCGTGAGGGGATCGATGACAGCCGCGACCCCAGTCTGACGCACGATCTGCAACGCGCCATAGGCAGTATTGGTCCGGATCACTGGGCCGGTGTCGATGCCGCGAGCCGCCAGCGCTTTGGCGACGTGCAACTGAAAACGCAGTGGATTGAGCAGCGTGGCGACGCGGCGGCCGGCAAAACCCGAAAGCGGCACGACATCAAGTTCAGCCAGCGGATCGTCCTCCCGCACGGCAGCGACGTCAGGCGCCGAGTACAGCCGTAGAACATCCAGACCGGGCGTATCGAGCGGCAGGCTTGAAAACCCGATCTCGGCGCGTCCGCTGCGCACCTCCTGGGCTACGATCGAGGGAAGAAACTGCCCGAGATGCGTCTCGTGCGGAAGCTCGACACCCTTGAGCTCAGCCAGGGCCGTCGGGATCAAGCCGGTCCCGATCGCAGATGTTGTGACAATCTGCAGGATCCGTCCCCTGCCGGCGGCGATCATTTTGGCTCGCGCTGCGAGTTCGGTGAAGGACATCAGCAGGCGCCGCGCTTCCTCTTCAAAGGCGACTCCCTCTTCAGACAACTGCACCCGTCGGCCGATCCGGTGCAGCAATTCGAAGCCAAGCTCGGCCTCGAGATCCTGAATCGTGCGTGTCACCGCAGGTTGGGAGCGCCCGAGCATGTCAGCCGCCTTGGTGATGCTGCCGCTGGCAGCAACCGCAAGAAAAGTCTGAAGGTCCCGGGTTTCCATGGTCTCCTTCATGCGCTATCCGTATGATTGACATCGTCTCATTCGTTTTTGATATATGTCAAGCGGAAACTAATGTTCGTTGCGGCTTTGTGCATTTGGCGGGCTTCAGAGCCGGAATCCCTGGCGGAGGCGGGCGAGGACGGCAGACGCGACTCCGGCTTGCGGAACCTGCTGATGAAAACTTTCATGTGTGACGACGGCAAGGATTCTCGAACCACAAAGCCAGCAACAGGAGGAATATTATGCGCGTGAGTATTCTGGGCGCCGGAGCAATTGCTTATGGCCTTGCCGCGTATTTGGCAGGATCGGGACATTCGCCAACGCTTTGGTCACCGTCGGGACAGCGCACCAGGGCGTTGGCTGCGGGTGAATTATTGAAAGCCACAGGGGATATAGACGCGACGGTGCCGGTGCGCATTGCCAAGGATTGCACGGATGCCGTCGCCAACGCGGACGTGGTGGTGATTGCGCTTCCGGCCTACGGCCACAAGATGGTGATGGATGCCGCCGCCCCCCATCTGATTGATGGAATCCCGGTCATCATCAGTTCGCATTGTTCGTTCTCGGCGCTTTATCTCTCCAAGCGGTTGGCCGAACGCAAGGTCTCGTTGCCGATCGTCGTTTGGGGCACAACACTATTGACTGGCCGCCAGCTCGGACCAACCGAAGTCCATGTCACCACCATTCGCCAGAAGCTTGACGTGGCGACGCTGCCTTTCAGTTACCAGGATCAAGGACACGAACTTTGCACGACCTTGTTCGGCGATCGTTTCGTCCAGCGCGAAGGGATGCTTGCGATCGCGCTCAGCAACCTCAACCCGCAAAACCATCTAGGTATTGCGCTTCTTAACCTGACACGCATGGAGAAGGCCGAGCAATGGAGCCAGGGGGGAAACGTCACTCCCGCCGTCGGCCGTCTTATCGAGGCTCTGGATGCCGAACGGCTGGCCATCGCGGCCCATTTCAGCATCGCCGTTCGCACCGTCAGAGAGCATTTTTCACTGTCGTTCCATGTTCCGATGGGAACCGTTTCGGAGATGAACCAGGAGATGGAGCGCCAAGGCCGTGGCGGCTTTGGCCCAACAACCATCGAAAGCCGCTATATTCTAGAGGATGTTCCGTTCGGACTGCTGCCGACCGTACTACTGGGGAAGCTAACGGGGAAACCGGCGATACTCCACGAGTCCGGAGTTTCGATATTATCGGCAGCTTGTGGTCGCGATCTCAAGGCAGATAATGATATTCTTCCTGCGGTCGGCATCGAGGGAATGGCAAAAGCCGATCTTGAAAACCTTTGCCGTAAGGGATTCTAACAACTCTTCACAATGGAAACAGTGGAAGTCAGCATAGCCAATATACCCGATAAGCCGGCAATGCGCCGGCGAGCAGGACATGGTTTCGGCATTCCTTGAAACGTTTCGTCCGCGCCTCTGACACTGAGCCGCCGGACTTAGGCCTCTCTCCATTGTTGTTGAGCCGGTCCTCATTCGGAGTTGTCGTCACTAGTTTCGCCACCAAATGCGAGAACATACGAAGGATATGGTTGGGCTAACCACCCGCAAAGTAGTTGTTTTTGTTGAAAAGACCACGTCGCTCCGGGCCCACCATTGTCGTTATTTATCAACGTGTTAGAGGTTATTTGTGCCCTCGGTTAGCCAAGTCCAAGATGGCGAACCTGCACGCATCGCTTTTGATTTCATTGACTTGTTGTGGGCTACTGACAATCGGAAGAGGCGGGTGAGGAGATGGTGGTCTACCACTCGTCGAGGTTTCGCAAGTAGCAGCTTTTGGTTGCGCCTAGCCTACTCCGATAACATAGCGAGCACTTGCTGCATGAGATCGCGCCAGATCACCGGCCGCAGATGGTAAGGTCAGGAGGGAGGATAAGGTCGGCCCGTTGCGCGGCAGGTCGTCGGACGGCTTGGTCGCGTCATGAGACGACATTTGCATCTTGTGCGACGAGCGTCGCGATCCGACCCGTTTGCTGTCGTCCGGAACGCTCTCATTCGGAGCGCTTAAGTGCATTCCGTTCATTCATTTTCGAGCATGCTATACTCCGCCTCGGAAAGTAGCCATTGATGGCTAGGATTTCTGTTCGTCTGCGGAGCCAATGGGATGGGCAGCTCAGATCGACAGCAATGCAACAGCGGCTCCCTGGAAGAGACGGATCAGCTCGCTCTCGGTCGTGAGGCTTACGAAGAAAGGGCGTGGGGCGACGCCTATAGGTTCCTCTCGCACGCCGATGAGACGGCTCCGCTTGCTGTGGATGATCTCGAACGGCTGGCGATGTCGGCCTATTTGACTGGGCGCGACGAGGAGTACCTGCGGGCCTTGGAGCGAACCCATCATGCATATCTCGACGCTGGCGAATACCATCGCGCCGCCCGCTGCGCCTTCTGGCTGGGCCTGCGTCTTGTCTTTCGTGGGGCGATGGCTCCGGCGACCGGCTGGTTTGGACGGGCCCATCGACTGCTCGAACGCGAGCCACATGATTGTGTCGAACAGGGTTACCTGATGCTGCCCCACGTCGAACAGAATCTTGCTGCGGGCAACCTTGAGGCAGCCTACGCTGCGGCCAGCGGCGCAGTCGAGATTGGCGAGCGCTTTGCGGACGCGGATCTCGTTGCCTGTGCGCGGCACCTGCAGGGCCGTGTTCTGTTACGTCAGCGGCGGACCACAGAAGGTTTCGCGCTTCTCGATGAGGCGATGGTTTCGGTCACGGCCGGCGAATTGTCGCCGCTGCTTACCGGCCTGATCTACTGCAGCGTGATCGAAGCGTGTCAGCAAGTCCATGCTCTGGGTCGCGCACGCGAATGGACTTCCGCTCTGGGGCGATGGTGCTCGGAACAGCCCCAGCTGATCAGTTTTAGCGGCCCCTGCCTGATGCATCGCGCTGAAATTAAACGGCTCAGCGGCGCATGGCAGGACGCAATCGACGAAGCGCAGCATGCCGTGGAGCGTTTGACGCAGTCAAATAATCGAAAAGATACGGCTGGGGCGTGGTACCAGTTGGCGGAAGTACACCGCCTCCGTGGAGACTTTGAAGCGGCCGAACAGGCATATCGGAGTGCAAGCCAATATGGCTTCGAACCGCAGCCGGGCCTTGCCCTGTTGCGGTTGGCCGAAAGGCACATCGATGCGGCTGTGGCCGCAATCCGGCGCGTCATGGCCGCGACGACCGACCAAGTGAAGCGCATTCGGCTGCTGCCAGCTCACGTCGAGATCATGCTGGCGGCTGACGACATCGAGGAAGCACGGCGTGCCTGCCACGAACTGGCGGACGTTGCAGAAAGCTACGGGACCGAACCGTTGCGCGCCCTTGCCGCCCACGCGCGGGGAGCGGTGGAACTGGCAGAAGGCGAAGCGCAGGCCGCGGCGATTTGTCTGCGCCGGGCAATAGAGGAGTGGCAGCAAGTCGACGCGCCATACGAAGCAGCGCGCGTACGGGTCATCATGGGCCTGGCATGCCGCGCCCTCGGTGACGAGGACGGCGCGACACTGGAGCTGCAGGCAGCACGGACAGTATTTCAGCAGCTTGGTGCCACGCCCGACGTTTCTCGCATCGATGCTCTGCTTGACATGCGGTCGGAGGAAGCCAGCGGTCTCTCTGCCCGCAAGTTGCAAGTCCTCCGCCTGATCGCTTCTGGCAAAACCAACAAGGAAATCGCCAACCAACTGCATTTGAGCGGAAAGACAGTGGACAGGCACGCAAGCAATATCTTCAACAAGCTCGACGTCCCCACTCGCACCGCCGCCACCGCTTGGGCCTACGAGCACCGCCTAGTCTGAGCGTGCCCGGCAATGGGTGGAATCACCCATGCATCGTCGGCGCCGATTGGGTAGTTCGCCCGAAGCGCCGCCTTCCCTTCCGGCCTAAGCTTGCACCTGTCGGCTATGGATGCGCGGCGCCTCGGCGCAACTCGCCTGCAGACTGCAGGACGGACTCGGTGATCGCGCTGCAAACATCCGGCCACAATGAAAGGAGGAAGCGATGTCACGTACCGATACCAGGATGCGGGTCGCGGGCGCCTGGCTTGCGATTGCTTCTGTACTCTTAGGTTTCGTCCTGGTCGGTCACGGGCCGATTCATCCCGACCTCGCCCTTCAAATGCACATCATCGCCAACAACGTCACCCTGTGGGTGGTCGTGCATTGGGCCGCCGCGGCAGCACTGTCGCTGTTCGTCGTCGCGAGCCTGATCGTGTTGACCGCGGGCTCTCGCCTGACCGAACACTGGTGGACCCTATCCGCCTGGGCGGTGGTGCCGGTCGGCGCCCTCTGGACGATGACCACCGCCGTGGCCGAGGCCACCACCGTCGCCGATGCCGCCGCCGCCAACGATATGGCGCGCTTCACGGCCTGGTGGGCGTTCGCCGAAGGCAAGGCCAACGGATTCATGTTCCTGTGTCTGGCGGTTGTCGTGATCGCCGGCAATGAGGCGCTGAGCCGGCAACAGATAACGCCGACCTGGGCGTCACTGGTCGGAGTTGTGGCTGGGCTTGCTGCCTTTGCCGGCTGGCCGTTGGGCATGTGGTTCGGCATCTGGCTGGGCAGCCTCGTCTGGGTTGCGTCGTCTTTCGTGATGGCCCTTTGGACGTTGTGGTTCGGATTGGGGCTCGCGCGAACCGAGATCAGCGTGTCAACCGCTCGCAGCTCGCGCTCTAGCACGTGAGCAACCCAAGAGGCCAGGCGGCATGTGCAAGACGAAATCGCCCTATCAACATGAGGGAGGCCATGATGACTCACGTTGAAGACTACACCGCCACCCCGGCGGCAATTGAATCGAACCGCATATCCGGAGAAGCTGCGCGCAAGCGCCTGCTCACCGGGCTGTCGATCGCCGAACGGCGGCTCGAATTGGCCGGCATCTCGACCGTGCTACTGGACGGGGGCGCGGGATCACCGATCGTGCTGTTGCATGGCCCAGGAGAACATGCAGCAAAGTGGCTGAGAATTCTTCCGGAGCTTGTGAGAACGCATCACGTAATCGCGCCCGATCTGCCGGGCCACGGCACGTCGGGGACCGTCGAGGGTCCGATTCATCCCGATCGTGTTCTCGCGTGGCTTGGCGAACTCATCGAACGCACCTGCCCAACACCGCCCATTCTTGTCGGCCAAATTCTCGGCGCCGCAATTGCTGCTCGCTTTGCCGCCAAGCACGGTAGCCAGCTCCGCTGCTTGGTGCTGTCGGACGCGCTCGGCCTTGCGCCGTTTCAGCCGGCGCCTGAATTCGGTGCGGCCCTCGCCGCGTTCATCACGGAGCCAAGTCCGGAAAGCCATGACCGCCTCTGGCAGCAATGCGCCTTCGACCTCGACACGCTGCGTGATCATATGGGCGAGAACTGGGAGCGGCTGCGAGCCTACAATCTCGATCGCGCGCAGGCGCCGGCGTTGAAGCCGACCCAGCAAGGTCTGATGGAGCAGTTCGGATTTCCCGCAATCCCATCAGAGGAACTAGCGCGCATCAGAATCCCGACCTTCCTGATCTGGGGGCGGCACGATCTTGCCACCCCATTGCCTGTAGCGGAAGCGGCGAGCGTCCGATATGGGTGGCCGCTCCACATTATCGACGGCGCCGCCGATGATCCGCCGATCGAGCAGCCTGCCGAATTTGTAAAGGTGCTGCGGGCTGCGCTTGCCGCAGCCGGATCCGCGACTCCTCAGGCGCTGCCGGACACACGTGAGGCTTGGGACCGAATTGCCTCGGGTTACGATCGGACGAATACCGAAACACAGATGTGGCTTGGCAATGAGAGTCTGGCCAGGGCAGGGCTCCGCCCAGGTATGTGCCTTCTTGACATTGCATCCGGCAGCGGCGCGCTCAGTATCCCGGCAGCTCGGATCGGTGCCGAGGTAGTCGCCGTCGACCAGTCGCCCGTCATGCTCCGCCTGCTGCGAGAGCGCGCCAGCCGCGAAAGCCTGGAAATTGACGCCCGCGTAATGGACGGGCATGCGCTTGCCTTTGTCGACGACAGCTTCGACGTGGCGGGATCTCAGTTTGGGGTCATGCTCTTTCCCGACATGCCGATGGGCATTCGGGAGATGACGCGGGTTGTCAAACCTGGAGGGCGGGTGCTGGTCATTGCCTATGGCGACCCGCATCGAATTGACTTCCTCACTTTCTTGGTTGGGGCCGTTCAATCGGTACGCCCGGAGTTTAATGGTCCGCCAATGGATCCGCCGCCACTGCCGTTTCAGCTCAGCGATCCGGAGCGGCTTGCCCGCGAACTGGCAAAGGCTGGACTGAACGGCGTCAATGTCGAGATGATCACCGAGAGCACGGCGTTCAAGTCAGGTGCTGAGCTATGGGATTGGATCGTATGGAGCAATCCGATTGTCGAGGAAGTGCTTGGCAGCCTCGCGTTGAGCGAAGGCGAGCGCGCGGTCATTCGCCAGACGCTCGATCGCATGGTGCGCGAACGGGCCGGCGATGACGCTTCGGCCATTCTGAGAAACCCCGTCAATATTGGCATCGGGACCAAATGACCGCGCGGGCGATGGACCGGAGGATGGTGGCCGAGAAGGTGGCGCGCCCGAACAGATTCGAACTCCTGCCCCGGGGCCTGGAGGAGCGCAAGGTGCGACGAAGTCGTTTCTGGGTTTTCTCCTAGGGTTCGCCGGACCATACGAGATAATACGAGACATATGGGTTGGCGAACCAGCCGCGGCTGTCATGGCTGCCGTTATGGATCGCTTCCTAGTCGGCGAGCTGTAGAAAACAGCGTCCCCTTAATCCGGCAATCGGATCTGAAGCTTTACGTCCGCCGGGCGGGCTTCCACTGCGCGGTCGAAGGCGGTGATGGAATCTTCGAAGGGGAAGGTCGCCGAAATGAGTGGCTTCAGGTCGACCCGGCCCGACCCCATCAGCGCGATTGCCCGCTCATATTGGTGGGCATAGCGGAAAACGGTCTCGATACGGACTTCCTTGGTCGAGGCCGTGGCAATGTCGAGCGCCACAGGCGCCACGGGCAGGCCGACCACCACCGCCGCGCCACCGGGCCGCGGCAGATCGAGCAGGGTCTCCCATGCCTTGGACGAGCCCGAGCATTCGAAGACGACGTCGGCGCCCCAGCCGTCGGTCAGGCGCTTTACCTCCGCCGCCAGGCTCTTGTCGCGGATGTTGACCGGGATCACACCTTGATAGCCGCCGGCGATGTCGAGCTTGGGTTGGGCGAGATCTGCAACAATGGCGCGGGCACAGCCGCCGGCGAGCGCAGCGATCGCCACCATCGTGCCGATCGGCCCTGCGCCAATCACCACCGCCGTGTCGCCCGGCGCGATCTTTGCTTTGGCAGCCGCCTGCAACCCGACAGCGAAAGGCTCCACCATGGCGCCTTCGGCGAAGCTGACATTATCGGGCAGTTTAAAAGTGTAGTTGGCGGGGTGAACGACATAGGGTGTCAACACGCCGTGGATCGGCGGCGTTGCCCAGAATCTGACAGCCGGGTCGATGTTGTAGAGGCCGAGCCGGCTCGCTCGCGAATTCGGGTCGGGGATGCCCGGCTCCATACAGACGCGGTCGCCGACCTTCAGATGCTCGACGCCTTCGCCTGTTTCGACGACGGTGCCAGCGGCTTCGTGACCCAAGACCATCGGCGCCTCGACCACGAACGGGCCGATGCGGCCATGCGTGTAGTAATGCACGTCGGAACCGCAGATGCCCACCGTATGGATCTTGATGCGCACTTCGCCCGGGCCAACCGTCTGCGGCAAGTCGATGTCGCGCAGCTTGAGTTCGTGCTGGCGTTCAAGGACAAGGGCGCGAACGTTCGTCATCGACGTAATCTCCTCTAATGCCGATTGTTCGAGGGCTCCTCGACCTTACTTGCATTCGGCACGCTCATCATAGCCGCTTATCCGCGGCTTCAAAATCCAGTTCGGAAGGGTGTTGCTTGATTCCGACTATGCGTACCAACTTCCCGGCCAAGGGCTTTGAAGGCCGACCATGACGCTGCGGAATTAGCGTTTGGATCATCCAGCGTGCTCTGAGGTATCCAGTGATGGGTTGGCAACAGGACAGGAACCCAGTGTTTAGAGGGCGACGTGCACGCTCGGTGCACACAAAAGTCGCCCATTTTTCGGTTCTGTTTTGGCGAAGCGGCGCAACAAGGGATGCGGTGACGCGATTTTGCGGCATTGTCGCCCGGCTTTGGCCGCCCGAGCGACAGAGCGCCTGACGTTAGGCGATGTAGGTGCTGCGTCGATCATGGCTCCACCAGTTGCTGGATTGCGTGCATCGGTAGGACCAGCCGGAGGGAGTCCGGCAGCCGCACGAAGCCGTTTCCCTCATAGAGGGCAGCGGCGCGCTCGCTGAGGAACCGACTGTGGCCGCGCTCGCATAGGCGCGCCGCACGGCGTCGGCGAGAAGCATCGCATCCAGGCGTTCGCCCTGCCGGGCTTCCGAGACCGCCAGCCGTCGCCGCATTTCGGTGGCTCCTTGAAAATTGTCTCAATCATGTTATGTTGGACGAAATCGTGAAATGTCAGACATTGGAGGCTGCGTCATGGCGAAGGCAGCGAGGAAGAAACACACGGGTGGTGGCGCGGAACGGCAAGGGAGATTTGCCATTCAGAAGCGCGCCGGTATGGCCGATATAATCGAAATGACGAGGAAGGCCGGCGAGCCACTTCCGAAGACTGGTCGGGCAACAAAGACCGGCAAGTCTGTCGCGGTCAGCAGAACCCGTGTTGAGGCCGTCATGAAGGCGGCGGAACGTTCTGGTCTGCTGGGTGAGAAGAGCACGCGGATCGGTGGTCGTATCAGTCCGGCGCTGATCGAAAAAGCCAAGAAGCAGACCGGGATCAAGACTGACACCGACTTGATCGAATTCGCCCTCGCCAATGTCGCCCTCGACGACAATTTCGGACAGACGTTCAGAAAGACCAGAGGCACCGTCGATCCGACGCTTAAGCTCGGGTTCTGAGTTGACTGACTTTGATTTTGCCAGTTCTGTCCGCTGGGCACGATTCGATCCTCAGGAAAGGCTGTCTCGCCGCAAGGACGACGACCTTCCGTTCCTCGGTGATACTGCCGAGGCGGGGCAAGAGCTGATGCTGGATACCTGTGTCTACATTGATGGTTTGCAGAGCCACGCCCCGGATGTTGTCGCCGATCTGCTCGATCTCAGACTGAGTAATCATTCGACGGTTGCCATCCAGAAACTCATGCACACCGTCGGCGTGCTGGACCCCAAGCATCCCGGTACAAAGACTGCAATCAAACAGATTGGCGCTACCGTTCGCGGCATGCACCCGCATCGTGTCTTCGCACCGGATACGGACGTGCTTGGAAAAGCTGCGCTGCTGTCCGGCATCATGTGCCGCCTTCAGGGCTACCAGAAAGATGCTCGCCTCCGCGCGCTTCAGGATTGTGTCTTGTTCCTGCAGGCGCAGAAGCTAGGGTTCACGGTACTCACAGCGAACATCAGCGACTTCGATTATCTTCTTCAGCTAATTCCGACCGGACGGGCGCTGTTTTACCGGCAAGCCTGATCGTCACGCCCGGGACACCATCATTTGCAAGCTCTGCTTAGCGTCCCGGAGCACAAGAACCCTATCAATCGGTTCCTGATCTGGGATCTACCGTCCGGTCATTCGCGGCGTGCTGAAGCAAAGACACTCACCATCGCGCTCGCGATTGTCGACATTGCCGACGTGGCCCGACATCGACGCATCCATCATGCTGCCGAGGCCGCCGGCGATCTGCGCGTCGCCACGGTTTACTCCCTGGGAATAGGGGGACCTCTGCCTGATGCTCATAGACCGCGATCGGCGGGCTGAGGTATCGTGGCGAAAATTTCTGGGCGTCGGCATCTATGCCAAGCGAAGCGCCGCAAGGGAGATTTTGATGGCATCGGTGGAGGTAGGACAAGAGTGTGGAATGCCTCGGGTGCTGCGCATATTCGAGCTCGGCAGGACGAGAACTCATGATGCATGACGACCAGGTGGATATCGACATCGATATCGCCCGCCAGATGATCCGCGACCAGTTTCCCCAGTATCGTCATGAAGACATCACCTCAGTTAGATCGTCGGGAACCGTCAATGTCATCTTCCGCATTGGCTCGAAGAGCACGGCGCGGTTCCCACTGAGGGCGATGAATCCGACCGAATGCGCCAATATGCTTCGGTCAGAGGCCGCTGCCATGGTCGAGATTGGGGAACATTGCTTATTTCCGACGCCTCAACCGATTGGGCTCGGCGAGCCAGGTCCTCACTACCCAATGCCATGGGCGTTACAAACTTGGATCGAAGGCGAGGTTGCCACGCCGCACGGGCTAAGTGGATCGACGACGTTCGCCCTAGACCTTGTACACCTCGTGGCATCGTTGCGCCAAGCGGACACACGGGGCCGACGCTTCGACGGGCAAGGACGTGGTGGACATCTCTCCGATCATGACGATTGGATGAGTGTTTGCTTTGAAAACAGCGAGGGCCTTCTTGATGTGGCTCGACTGCGCGATTTGTGGACTCGCTTCCGGGAGTTGCCATCCGCTGGGCCTGTCGTGATGACTCATAGGGACCTTATCCCAGCAAACCTTCTCGTGCAGGGCGGGCGTCTTGTCGGAGTGCTTGATGGCGGCAGTTTCGGACCAGCCGACCCGTCGCTAGATTTGGTAGTCGCGTGGCATCTTCTAGACCGCGAGCGAAGAGCGACCTTTCGGTGCGGCCTTCAGGTTGAAGATCTTTGGTGGAAGCGTGGTGTTGCTTGGGCATTCCAGCAGGCAATGGGTCTCGTCTGGTATTACCATCGCACCAACCCCGCCATGAGTGCGCTGGGGCGCAGCACGATCTCTCGCATTCTCGACGATCCGGACATCTGAATCGCGCAGTCCCTCCGTCGGGACGGACGTTCGTTTCCTAAACGGGGTTTGTCTACCATGCGCCGGAGTGTCGCGAGACACCGAACCCAACTGCTCGCGGCGCCAATCGCGCACATCACGAGGATATCGCTCAAACTTTTGATCGGCCACCAACCTCCTCCCTCCGCTTGCCTTCGTCTTTGAAAGACAACGTCAGCGTTTCGTGCAATTTGCCGAGTGTGCCGTCCTTGCGAAAACGAATTCCCTGGAGGACGAAGGTGACATGCCCGCTGAACGAGATCTGGCGGGTGCTGTCGCCCGGGGCACGCGTCCAGAAGCCGCCAAACAACGCCATGCGCTCGGGGGCTTGAAACCAGTCGAAAAGCGCCATATGTTTTGCACAGTAAATACGGCTGCTAATATGACAAGGAACTCCATGGGGCAAGCCCTCAAGAAATCCATGCAGAATGAACCCCTGGTTTTGTCCTATATGGACCGTGCCGGGAAAATTGCCGTTGACCAGGTGGCCGACAGCTTTGGAATGTCCAAGGGTCAGTTGGCTCAGACGGCCGGGCTTGCCCGCGAAACCCTCTATCGGCTGGAGCGCAGCCGCACGGCAAAGACGCAGGGGCGTCTGCGCGAGATGCTCGAAATCATCAGCCGCGTGACGGATTGGGCGGGAGGCAAGGAACAGGCCATGGCCTGGTACCGAGCCCAGCCGCTGCCGGCATTCGGTGGACGCACCGCCGAAGCCCTCGTGAAGGACGGCAAGGCCGCTGCTATTCGCGACTACCTCGATCACATGGCCCTGGGTGGCTTTGCTTGAGGTTTGTCGGAACCTGCTACAGGGCGCATGATCCACGTTGGGCATTCAAGCCGAGTTCCGGTGATGGAGCGGCGATCAGGGGCGCTCGATTCAATCCCAAAGGTGTGCCCGCGCTATATCTGGCGCTGACCGTCATGACGGCTGTCAAGGAAGCCAACCAGGGCTTCGCGCATCGCATCGACCCCTGCGTGCTGTGCTCTTATGAGGTGGACTGCGAGGACATCACTGATCTGACAACCGAGCAGGGGAGGGGAGAATCTTCTGTCACGCTTGCGGACATGGGGAGCGCCTGGGCCACGGCTCTCAGCAACGGAGAGCGACCTGCATCCTGGTCCATCTATGACCGGCTGCGGCCTGAAGGCATCGCTGGAATTCTGGTGCCGAGTTTTGCTCCGGGCGCGGAGACGGAAGACCGCAATCTGGTGCTATGGGACTGGGGTCCCGATCTTCCGCACAAAGTGAACGTGTTCGATCCGAGCGGTCGGCTGCCGAAAGACCAGCTGTCCTGGCGATGAAACAGGCCCGGAGGCTCCGGGGCAGCCCGAATGGCCGAAAACCAGTCTTTTGGCGCTCAGGGTGAGGCCGTTCGCGCGAACCTGAGCGGCGGAATAACGGCAGAGGAGGGGTTTTTTGCCTCGTTAGAGGTCGGAAGCCCTGGTCAGGTTGATGCGGAAGCGATCTCTGCGGCGCTGATAGCGGCGGGTCATCTCCGAGGAGTTATGGCCGAGCTGTTTTTGCACATAGCGATCGTCGACCTCGGCCGACGAGGTCAACGCGCAGCGAGTGGCCGGCGAATTTGACGATGCGGGCCATTGTCGAGGAGCAGCGGGCAAGGCGCAGCAATGACGATGATCGAATTTTTCTCTTCAAAGGCGGGGTTCGAATAGGACAACTAGGACTAGCAGCCCCGCCAGCGCGTGTTCCTGCTGGCCGCTGTCCCAGCGTTAGCGCGAGGGCCTGGCTCCCACGCCCTGCATCGTCAGCGACCGATCGGGAGCACTGGCTGCTCCGCAGACTCGACTTCATATCAGCTGGCGCTAATTATCGTCCCCTGGGTGAAAAAACCTTAGAGGCGACATGCTGAAACCATCAAGGAAGAACAATGTTCGAGAGAGCCGACTTCTATCTCTTTTTCGCAGCTATGGTGATCGTATCACAGTACGGCGGGTCACACGCAAACTTCATTCGTACCGAGATTGGCTCAGAGCCTTTGCCCTGACGCACCTCCCGACGAGCAAGGCTCATCACTGCAATGCCTGCGATCGCGATGTAGCGGCTTTTTACCGTTTCGGAGCGTACACTCTTATCTGCCCGCTTTGTCATGCCGTGGATCGTGAGCGGTTTTTGATTTGTGCTCTAGACCGTAGGCTTATCAAGTTGCCGGCGGGGCAGCTTGAAATTCTCCAGATTGCGCCGAGCGAGAAGGGTCTTTCAAAGAGACTCTCTCAAGCGGGCAATCTAATCAAAGCCGATTTCGAGCCGGGACGGTACGGGCCCGATACCGTGAAAATTGACCTGATGGACATGCGTCGCACCAGCGATCTCGATATCGTCGTCTTAAGTCATGTCATGGAACACGTACCTGATGATCGGCATGTGTTTCGGCAACTTTGGTCATCTCTTAAGCCCCGAGGGCAGGTCTGGATCCAGGTGCCGCTTATTTATCGCCAAACGATCGAAGCGACGCCATCTATGTCACTGAGCGAGCGCGACGAGCGCTTTGGTGGATCGGATCACGTGCGAGCCTACGGACCGGATATCAAGGAGCGTATCGAGGACGCCGGCTTTACGGTCACCCGAATAAATTCAGATCGTATACCCGCCGCGGATCGCGACCGGCTTGGGCTTCTCTCCGATACTCTCTTTGTGGCAGAACGGCCCGAGTAACCCAATTTGGAATGAAAGCATTGTTGCCACGCTTGTCCGCTTGGGCCTGCCTTCGGGCGCCGGGCCGGCTTTGCCCAGCCAACCCGGACGCGAGCGGACAGATTTGGTTCCGTGGGGCTCCATCTTCGAAACTGCGGCGACCGTTTTAAAGAAATCAAAAGGCTGCCGAAGGCGTCATCTTGGCGACGAGGCCATGATCGGCGAATCCCACCCCTCCGCGACCATGATCCGAGGGCTATCTCGCGCCTTGCCTCTCAAAAAGTGGTTTGTCTACCATGCGACGGAGCGTCGCGAGGAACATAAATCAATAGAAAAATCAATGTCTTAATGACTAGACCTTCGTTCCTTGATGCCTCGCAAACTTGTCTAGGTGCAGAATAGGAGCCGCGTCTACAACTGCTCGCGGCGCCAATGGCGCCCAAAAGGCATACGTCGACGAAGCTGGTGCACGACGAGGCATTGAGCATCCACAGCCTGCGGCGCCTCTACGCGTTGATGACCCGAAGCCGCCTTACGCATTGCCTGTTGACCCAGGCATATCTTCTCTGTCCGCACAAAAGGCATACAGTGGTATAAACAGGAGATATCGTCGGTTTCCAATCTGATAACGGATGAAGGGAGTTGAGTGATGTTCACGAACAGCAAACGTTTTTCGCGCCGTCGGTTCCTCGGCGTCAGCGCCGGCGCCTTCGCAGCCGGCCCGTTGGGCCCGTTTGTGCGAGCGGCATGCGCGCAGGTGACGACATTCAAGGCCGGCGTTATCACCTCGCTGTCGGGCGAGAACATCCTCGGCGGCAACCTGACCAAACGCGGTTACGACCTATGGGCGGAGGCCGTCAACGCCAAGGGCGGGGTTGAAGTCGCCGGCGAGCGTTTCAAGGTCGACATGTTCTACGGTGACGACCAAAGCAACCCGGCGACCGGCGCCGATGCCGCCGAGCGCCTGATCGTCCAGAATGAGGTCGACGTGCTATTCGGCCCTTACACCAGCGGCTCGACTATCGCCGTGCAGCCGATTTGCCAGAAGTACCAGGTGCCGATGATTTCCGGCTCCGCGGAATCCCCAAACGTCTGGAAGGCCAAGCCGGAATTCAACTTCGGCATCATCCCGGCCGTGGACACCACTGCGGGTAAATCGCTGGCCGTGCTGGCGAAACTGTCTAACCCCATGGCCAAGACGATTGCTGTGATCGGCGTCAACGAACCCTTCTCGAAGGAAACCGGCGAAGGTTTTCGCGACGGGGCCAAGGAGGCCGGATTGGAAGTCGTCGCCTACGAATTGGTGCCGGCCTCTGGCGACCTTACCCCCGTCATCTCTAAGATCGCAGCGCTCAATCCCGATATCGTCGCCGTCGGCGGCCATGAGGAGCCGCTGATCAATGTCGTCAAGACCTCCAAGTCGCTGAACTTCCGGCCCAAGGCGCTGATAATGCACTATGGCGTCACCGACCCGGCCTTCGCCCAGGCGCTCGCCGCGGACGCCGACGGCACCTGCGGCGTCTCCGTGTGGCTGCCGTCAGTTCCATATAAGGACGACCTCTTCGGCACCGCAAAGGAGTTTGCCGAGATGGCGCAAAAGAAGTCCGGGCACGAGCCCGACTATACCGAAGCGGCCTGCGCGGCCAGCGGTCTCGTTTTCGGCGATGCCGTCAAGCGGCTTGGCAAGAAGCCGGGGCTCACGCCTGAAGACAGGGTGGCTCTTAAGGACGCGATAGCCGCGACCGACATCCAGACCTTCTATGGACCGATCAAGTTCGAGAAGGAAGGCAACCACTACCACGACAACGTCCAGCCGGTGCCGGTGCTGATTCAGATTCAGGGCGGCAAGACCGTAGCGGTGGGGCCGAAAGAGGCCGCGGCAGCGGACCTCACCTACCCGCTGCCAGCTTGGAAATAGCCGGTTCTGGACAGGGTGGGGGCGGCCTCGTCGCCATCACCCTTGCCCGGCGCAATGACGGTGGTTGCGCGTGCTCGGAAAATGACGGACCATGCTATCGTGTGTACGGCCGCTTTGCCGCGGCACTCCGCTCTTTCGTTGGCTGACGGACGGTTCCCGCGTTGGATCTATTCCTACAGACCTTGCTGAACGGCCTTCTGATCGGTGGCGTCATCGCCACTTTTACGATCGGTTTCCAGCTAGCTTTCGGCGTGCTGCATGTCATCGATTTCGCGGTGGGCGGCTGGGTCGTGCTGGGCGGCTATCTCGGCTACTATATGGGTGCCGGACTGGGTGTCGACGGATTCCTGGCGATCCCCGTGGCCTTCATGCTGTTCGGCGCCATCGGCTATCTGATTGGGCCGATCCTCTACAATGTCCGCAACAGCCGCACGGCGCGGCCGGAATTGATGGCGCTGGCGTTGACCTTCGGCCTGTTCACGCTGGTGCGCGGCGGCATGCTGACCGCGTGGGGCTTCAATACCCACAGCGTGCCGACCGTGTTGAGCGGCGAGAGCCTCGCCGTCGGGCCCGTGACGGTGCCACTGATCCGCGTGGCCGCGGCGGTCTTCGCGATCGCCATCGCCGGCGGACTGTTCCTGTTCCTCTACCACACCCGCTATGGGTTGGCGATCAGAGCGACGGCTGAAAACCGGCAGAACGCCGCACTGATGGGCGTCAACATCCGCCGCCTCAGCGCCACTGTTTACGGGCTCTACGCAGGCATCACTGCCATGGCCGGCGTACTAATGGGTGCAATCTTTTCAGTGAACCCGGAAGTCGGCCTGCGCTATACTCTATTCGCATTTTTCGTGGCTGTGCTTGCCGGCTTGGGCTCCGTCGGCGGTGCCCTCGTCGCCGCGCTGCTGCTCGGCGTCATCGAAGCCTTCGTCGCGACCTATGTCGGGTCGAGCTATTCGCTGCTGGCGATCTTTGGCACCCTATTCCTCGTCCTTCTCGTGTCTCCGCGCGGGATCCTGCGGCACGGGTTGTGAGGCGGGACATGAAGCCACGCTGGGCCGTCCTCCTCCTGCTGATCGCCGTAATCGTTGTGCTGGCGCTGCTGCCGATGCTGGTCAACAACTACTGGCTGCGCATTGCCACCGGCGCGCTGATGTGGGCGGGGCTGGCCTGCTCCTGGAACATGCTCGGCGGCTATGCCGGCTACATCAATTTCGGCCATTCGGCCTTCTTCGGGCTCGGCGCCTATGTTACGGCGCTGCTGATGGGCGACAGGCTCGCCTGGCCCTTCTTCGCCACCCTCCCGGCCGGTATCGTGGTGACGGCGCTGTTTGCCATCATCATCGGCGCGCCGACGCTGCGCCTGCGCGGCGCCTATTTCGCCATAGCCACCTGGGCCTTCGCCGAGGTGCTCATACAGTTCGCCTCGGTGATGGACTTCACCGGCGGCATCGGCGGTATTGGGCTGCCGCCCTTTCTTGACGAGCGCTTCTTCTACTTCGCCATGTTCGGCGCGGCTGCGCTCACCTATCTCATTACGTGGGCGCTGTTCGAGCGCTCGCGTTTCGGGCTGAAGGTCAAGGCACTGCGCGATCATGAGCCGGCGGCCGAGGCTATCGGTATCAATACTTCGCTGGTCAAGCTGCAGACCTTCGTGCTCAGTGCCGTCACCGCCTCGGTATTCGGCGCGATCTTCGCCTACTGGGTCACGTTCATCAATCCGAAAAGCGTCTTCGGCGGCGACATCACCGATCAGATGGTGGTGATGGTGCTGCTGGGCGGGCTGGGCAGCCTGTGGGGGCCGGCATTGGGCGGTGTGGCGCTCTTTGTCGTAAACCGCATCATCTGGATGTACTGGGGTGACACCGCCTTCTATATCGCCATATTGGGCGCGGCCATCGTGCTGGTGGTGCTGTTCCTGCCGAACGGCATCGCCGGCATGTTTTCGAGGCGCGTGGCCAAGTCTGGCGCCGTGCTGGACAAGGCGGTCGGCAATCTTGTCGGCGGCGGCCCGGGACGGCCCAGTTGAGCGCCGCCGAGGGCAAAACGGCTGGCACCGGCGAACCTATTCTCGTCGTGCGCGAACTCCACTGCCATTTCGGCGGCATCAAGGCCGTCAACGGTGTCTCCCTGGACGTAGGTCGGCGCGAGATCGCCGGCCTGATCGGGCCTAACGGGTCTGGCAAGTCGACTCTGTTCAACCTGATATCGGGCACGGTGACGCCGGATCGTGGCCAGATCCGCTTCGACGGTCACGAAATCGGCGGCCGAAAGGCTCACGCGATCGCGCGGCTGGGGCTTGCTCGCACCTTCCAGATTCCGGCCATGTTCGACAATATGAGCGTCACCGAAAACCTGCTGGCGGCTGCGGCCGAGGGCCACTGGCGGGGCGCGCGCGAACGGGCGGCCGATACGCTGGCGCTGCTCAAGCTGGAGCATGTCGCAGACAACCGCGCATCCGATCTTTCGGGAGGCCAGCAGAAACTGCTGGAGTTCGGGCGCGTTGTGATGCGCCAGGCCTCGCTCATTCTGCTCGACGAGGTGACAGCGGGCGTGCATCCCAGCATCCGCAAGATCATCGTGGAGGCCATCGCGCGGCTGCGCGAGCGCGGCACCACCGTCCTCGTCATCGAGCACGACATGGAAATGGTGCGGAACGTGTGCGACCGCATCATCGTCATGGATGCAGGCCGTGTCGTGGCCACCGGGCGTTTCAACGACATCGTTCGCAATTCGGAGGTTATGCAGACCTATCTGGGGCGGCCGCAATGAGCACCACGCTCACCGCCGACAACATCGTTACCGGCTACGGCAAGCAGGAGATCGTCCATGGCGTCTCGCTGAGCGCGGAAGCTGGCAAGATTACCTGCATCTTCGGGCCGAACGGCAGTGGCAAGTCGACCCTGCTCAAGGCCATTGTCGGCGCGCTGCCGGTGTGGAGCGGTACGGCGCGCCTGGGTGAATCAACACTCTCCAACCTTGCCGTCCATGAAGTGGTGCGCCAGGGGCTAGTGTTGATGCCGCAGGGCGGCGGTGTGTTTCCGCGCCTGACAGTGATGGAGAATTTGCGCATGGGTGGCTACGCCATCGCGGACCGGCAGATAGTCGAGCAGCGCATCGAAGCGCTGATCGAGCAATATCCCTCTTTAGCACGGCGGCGGCGTACCCCGGCCGGTTCGCTTTCGGGCGGCGAGCAGGCAATGCTTGCGCTGGCGCGGGCACTGGTTTCGGAACCGCGCTTCATTCTGCTGGACGAGCCTTCCGCCGGATTGTCGCCGGCCATGGTCATCGAGACGCTCGAACGCATTACCACCCTCACCGCGCACGGCATCGGCATTGTGATGGTGGAGCAGAACATCCGCGAGGCGATGCCGATTGCGGACAAGCTTTACATCCTGGCGGCCGGCGAAAAGCGCTTCGAGGGGACGCGTCGGGACGTGCGCGACGACCGGCAGATCATGGAAATCTATATGGGGGGAGCGTGAGAGAAGCGGTCGACACCCCAGCGCGAGTTGCAAGTGCCAAATCTCGCTGGCAGTTAATTGTAAGAAGGCGGTGATTTTCGGCAGTCAATTGGGAGAATGATCAGGCGAGATCGGTTGTCGTACAGAAGTTCAAGCCTGCTGCTCAGAACCTGAACACTCGCCTATGGCCGACTTGGCGAGACCCTTTGTGTCGAGCAACATTTCCGGTCTCATATCCAACTCCCGCCGTTCGTTTGCCGAAGATCTCGCCGCGAAGGGGAATGTTCAGATCACCGGCCCGGATGCGGCACCCAACGCTTCGAACGCCTCCCGAAGCGGAGCGCATGCGCCGCGGCTGTGATCGGCGAGTGCCCATCGGAATCTCGCCACACTTGTCACTCCAGAGTCGATGTCCGATCCTATTCTATCGCACGAGCAGCCAACTGGTTTACAATTGCTCCAACTGTCGCAACTATGGAGGAAGCCGATGCAAGAGGCCCTCGTCGTCCGCCGCGAGACACACATCCCGGCGCCCCCCGCTGCGCTGTTTGCCCTTCTGACCGATCCGGAGAAGATCCTGCGCTGGATGGGAACGGAGGCGCAGCTCGAGCCGCAGCCCGGCGGGCTCTATCTCGTCAATGTTACCGGGGCTCGCGTCGCTCGCGGCTCCTTCCGGGAGGTGGTGCCGGTGCACCGTCTGGCATACAGCTTCGGCTGGGAAGAGAGCGATGAGGTGCCGCCGGGATCGAGCCTGGTCGAGATCGATCTGATCGAGCAGCCGGACGGAACGCTGCTGCGCCTGACCCACACCGGCCTGCCCAATGCCGAGCAATGCGCCGGCCATGCGGAGGGCTGGGCTCATTACCTCGGCAGGCTGGGCGAGGTTGCAGCCGGGCGTGATCCCGGCCCGGATCCCAAATGCGGCCACACGGGCAGGGGGTGACGGCCTTCCGCGCGCGATATCGCCGCCCGTGAGCCCGTTGCAATTTGACGGCGGACGCCAGCTCGCAGGGCGTGTCGACCCGGGCGCCATCGAGGATCGGACCGTACAAGCGCCGGGGGGCGGGGGGAGGATAGATCGGCGGGCCGGCTGCGCATCGTTACGGCGCGGATGACAGGCCGGCGCGGTGGCCGCATAATCGCGTCATGGATCTGCCCGCGCCTCTCGCCTGGCTGGTGGACGAGGCCGGCGCCTCGGCCGCCCCCGACCGGTTTCTGGCCGAGCTCGGCGGCCGACTTCTGGCTGACGGCCTGCCGCTGGCCGGCGGCGCGCTGACGCTCGCGGTGCCGCATCCCATCATCACCCGCCGCACCTGGCTTTGGCGGGCGGAGACCGGGGCGGTGATCGAGGCGCTGAGCTTCGCCGGCGGTCCGCTCGGCCAGGCCGGGCACGACTGGCTGGCGGAGCTCGGCCCGGTGCAGGAGGGCCCGGTTGGCCGGGCGCCGGATAGTCCGGTGCTGGGCTGGGCTGGAACCCGGCCGTTCGGCCTCGCCGAGGCTGCCCGGCTGCGCCAGGCCGCGCGCTTCGCCGCGGCGCCCCTTGCCGCACTTGCGGCGCGGGCGGCGCTGACAGCGCTGCTCGAGGCTTATCTCGGCCGGCGCAGTGCCGCCCGGGTGCAGGGCGGCTCCCTGCGCCGCGGCACCGGAGAAACCATTCGCGCCGCGCTGCTCTATGCCGACCTGCGCGGCTTTACCGCCCTGTCCGAGGCAACCGAGCCCACGACGGTGATCGCCGCGCTCGACGCCTGGTTCGACCGCGTCGCCGGCGCGGTGCACGCCTTTGGGGGCGAAGTGCTGAAATTCATCGGCGACGGCATGCTGGCGATTTTCCCGGTCACCGCTGCGCCGGCCGAGGCCTGCGAGGCGGCGCTGCGCGCCGTCGTCGCCGCCCGCGCCGGCATGGCCCATCTCGATGCGGGGCGGCAGGCGCAGGGCCTGCCCCGGCTGCCGTTCGGCGCGGCGCTGCATCTCGGCGAGATGCTGTGGGGCAATATCGGCGCGGTCGACCGGCTGGATTTCACCGCCATCGGCCCCGCGGTCAACCTGGTCAGCCGGCTGGAGGGGCTATGCCGGCCGCTCGGCCGCTCGGTGCTGATCTCGGGCGCGGTCGCCGCCGAGACCACCACACCGCTGGTGCCGCTGGGCGAACACGTGCTGCGCGGCATCGCGGCGCCCTGCACCGTCTTCACCCTGCCGGATGCGTAATCGCGGTCCTGCGGGGCGGCGGCGTCAACCGCAGATTTGGTTAGCTTGATTTTGGCCATCTAGTCGTCTCCGAACGTCAAAAACTAGGAGCAGAATAGGGGCACTCAGACCCACTGCTCCGGACTACTACCGCGTGCTAGAAAAGGTCGAAGCCTCAAGAAGCAAGCTAAGTCCTTGCATCGTAGTGGCTTTTCGCATTTTTACTTGCAAACGGCGGACATGAACTTAGACGAAATTGGCGGGCTCTTAGTCGGCTTCCGCCCCCCTTCGGCGTCTTCATCCGGTACGTTTCATCAAAGATGACCGACCAGACAACATCCATCAGCCTGCGGCGCCTGACGCCATGATCGTCACTTGGGGGGAAGGCCGGACTGGCGCCCTGAGCATTTGTGGCGCAACTGCGACGCATGGCATGTGCATGGAATGGCGCGAAGACACCGTCCTCGGGCAAGGTGCGGCAACGCTATCATGTCACGATGATAGCCATCAATTCGCGCTTCTGCCGTGCAGACTTTGGTCTTCCGCTTGATTGGCGCGAACGCGACTTCCTATTCCAAGCGCGCTCGAATGCTTAGGCTCAGGTTTAAGGTGGCGGCGCATTGCGGTCTGGGCAATCAAGGGTTGAGCCTTCCTCACATGGAGAAGGCTGATCGCCAACGCCGCCATAACGTTCAACGAGTTTTGCGAATCCGTAGGCGAAGGCGGAAAGAAGCGCCAGGATAACCACTATTCGGATGGCCATCGGGGATCGTAACAGGATCCCACATTGGATGTCGCAATTCCTCCGCTGCCGGTAGTGCGTCAGTCGTCTAATCGCGGACCGAAATGCAAGCCCAAATTTGTATTGAGGTGTCGTTCGCCGGAAGCACGGTCGTCTTCGCGGTCGACATGAAGCCGCCTCTTGCATCGCGGGAGCCATCCACAGAAGACATCGCAGCTTACCATGCTGAAGGTCGCGCTCGCGCCACCTGCCGACCTCAGCACCTCTAAGCGCAAACGTCTGGTGTAATGGCTGATGCGCGCGCTCGTAGGGCATCTCGCTGTTACATCGCCGTGACAAAAGCACCGCCACGGTGGCGTCAACCGGTTACACAGGACAGGAAATATCTCCGGCCTTCTGGGAGTGACGTGTCAGCGTCTCCAGAGGCTGCGTGGGCACGGCGACTGGAACGCTCCACGCCTCGCAAGCCGGATAGCGAAATCTCGTGAAGGCAAGGTCAGGCTGCGTTCTCCGTTCTGTATCGGCAACGGCCTGCGACTGGGAAAGATGGATACGATGCACATGGGGCGTCAGGAAGTTGCCAGGACCCGGACGTGGGGCGGCCCCCGTGCAGGCGCTTGGGTTGCCGGTGCAATGACCACGCAGCGCCACCTCGCAGCGATCATGGCTTGCGACGTGGTCGGCTATTCGCGCCTGACGGAGCGCGACGAGCGCGGCACGCTCGAGCGGCTGAAGATGTACCGCAAGGACCTCCTCGAACCGCTGGTCTCTGTGCACCAGGGTCGGATCGTCAAGCTCACCGGCGACGGCATGCTGTGCGAGTTCGCGAGCGTCGTTAACGCGGTGACCTCGGCGATGGCGATCCAGCAGGCCCTGGCAGAACATGAGGCGGAGATGCCCGAGGAAGAGCGGATTCGCTTGCGCATCGGTGTCAATCTCGGCGACGTGGTCTGCGAGGAGGACGGCGACCTCTACGGTGACGGGGTCAACATCGCCGCCCGACTCGAAAGCATCGCCGATCCCGGCACCGTGGTCGTCTCGGGCACCGCCTACGACCACCTTCAGGGCAAGCTCGATTGCGGCTTCACGCCGCTCGGCAACCTGCGCCTCAAGAACATCGAGCGGCCTGTGCGCGCCTACCGCGTCGAGACCGACGCCAGCGCCTCGCTGGCTGCACCGCCTCCGCTGCCCGAGAAACCCTCGATCGCGGTTCTGCCTTTCACCAACATGAGCGGCGACCCCGACCAGGAATACTTCGCCGACGGGCTGGTGGAGGACATCATCACGGGATTGAGCCGGGTGAACTCCTTCTTCGTGATCGCCCGCAACTCGTCCTTCACCTACAAGGGCCGGGCGGTAGACCTGCGCCAGGTCGGGCGCGAGCTGGGCGTCCGCTACGTGCTAGAAGGGAGCATCCGCAAAGCAGGATCGCGGGTGCGTATCAGCGGGCAGCTGGTGGACGCGATCAGTGGGCACCATGTCTGGACTGACCGCTTCGAGGGCGATGTGAGCGACATCTTCGACCTGCAGGACAAGGTGACCGAGAGCGTCGTCGGTGCGGTCGAACCGAGCATCCGGCTGCAGGAGATCAAGCAGGCGCGCATGAAACCGACCGAGTACATCAGCGCCTACGACCTCTACCTTCGCGCGCTGCCGCGCTTCTACAGCATGACGCGCGAAGGCTTTGCCGACGTGCGCCGGCTCACCAACGAGGCGCTCAGCATCGACCCTGGCTTCAACTTGGCGAAGGCACTCGGCGCCTATATCCGCAGCCTATCCGTGAGCCAGTGCTGGCACGAGCCCGACGATATCCGAGTCGCCGCGCGCATGGCGCGAGAGGTACTGGCGGAAGCGCGCGACGATCCCACGAGCCTACGCTTCGCCGCGCAGGTGATCGCCTACAGCGCGAAGGACTACGAGATGGCGTTGCGCACGATCGAGCGATCCCTGCTGCTCAACCCCAATTCGGCGCAGGGCCATACGGGCAGCGGCTGGGTGAACGCACATTCCAGCCGCCCGCTCGTCGCCATCGAGCACTTTCACAGGGCAATGCGGCTGAGCCCGATCGACCCCGAGAAGGGCATCGCGCTCTCCGGCATCGGGATGAGCTACCTGATGCTCGAGCGCTACGAGGAAGCGCTGGCATGGGGAGAACGCGCGCTGCACGAGATGCCGAACTACGGCTCCTCGCACCGGGTGGTGATCATGGCGCTGGTCAAGCTCAACCGGCTGGACGAGGCGCAGGCGGCGGCGCGGCGTCTTATGAAGGCGTTCCCGACCTACACGCTCACCCTGCAGAGACAGATCAACCCTTGGCTGGACGAGGTGTTCGCCGAGCGTTATGTCGAGGCGCTGGGCATCTCCGGCGTGCCAGAGTGATCGTCGCAGTTGCAAGGATGCCCTGTCCTGCGCGTCACGTCCGGCCAGGCGACGCCCTTGATCCCGCGTCGCTTCTGGAAGGCCAGTTCTCTGGCGGCTTGTCTTAGGACTGAGCGCGTAGAGCAGCCGTGAACAGCCGGCGAGCTCTCTGTTGAATTCGCGTCGAACTTCCGGTTTCGATCCGCTTCTTATAAGGCAACAGGCAACCTCCGGGTGGTTCAGATCCTGCTTGGGCACACCAAGATCGAGAATACCGTTCGCCATCCGGATGTCGAGGTCGGGGACGCGCTCACACTCGCCGAGGGAACCGAGATCTGATCACGATGGCCTCTCGACTTCGCCGAGAGGCCATCGTGTTCTGAAAAGCCACCGCTCAGTTACGGGGCTGGATTTCAGCAGTGCGCCGCATCACAGCTGTTCGGCAGGGAAGATGGTGATCCCGAAAGCCGCCGGTCCACTGTCGCCCATCAAAAGCGGAACTATGCGGCGTTGAGGCGCTAGGCGAGTTTGCGCCTCGTCTCGGCCGTTGCGACGAGCTCTGCCACTTCCTGAAAGCGCACGCTAACGGCGATCACAAGCCAGATCCGGCCGAGCACCCAGAAGGAAAGCGCCGACCGGAGCAGCAGCCAGAGATGCGGTGTTGGCATTTTCAGGCCCCTGAATTCGGCCCGGCTAAGTTTGATGGAAAAGTTCGAACAGGCGCCAGGCATTGATCGGCAGCAGCATCAGTTCCAACAGGCTCAGGGATAGGCTGCCAATGAGGGCGCCATAGGCAAAAGCACAAACAGCTCAGCACTGATGTGCAGCCACAGCATGGCTTTCATTGAGTAGGTGAGAACGGTGGAGAAGCTTCCGAGGAAGCCGATCGTCTCGGTCCAGATCATGATCATATTTCTTTGGTTGAGTGAAGCCGGTGGGCCTTGGTCAGCCGGCGAAGCCGCCGTCATCGGGAAAACGTCTCCGCGTCCGCCGTTCCTCTCCTGGTCGCGGCTGGCACTGACCACGACCGGGCATTGGCCCCGGCTGCGCACATGTCCCTCAAAAGTCTGCGCCGTGGCGGAGAAGTAACGATTGTCGTGGATGGGCAGCATCAGTCCGACCAGATTCGATCGCGAGCCTCCCAAGCCCCGCGCCTGCAGATTGGTAGTGTACTGGTGGCGTTCGGCGAGGCTGAGAATTGTTTCCGCCGCCGCGACCTGATGGCGCTTGCACGGCGATACGCTTCCTTCACCGGCCTGATAATCACGGCGAACTCGGAGCCAATCGCCTCGATCGACAGCCAATACGCGGCGTCAAGACCGATAAGGCAATCCGGCTCGGCATGATCGCGGCTGCGCTTGCGCCCGTTCCGGCCCGCTCGCATGCGATCAGCCCGCTGGCCGACAAGGCGAAGGTGCGCCGCGATACGTGAGATCGATCCACGGAATGAATGCTTGACCTCAAGTTAACTTCAGCTTGTACCAATGAGTTGTACCGATTGAAGGAGTATCGTCAATGCTGACCAACATTGATCTTCAGGGACTTCGTGTAGCAGTCACGGGCGGCACGTCCGGCCTCGGACTGGCGCTTGTGCGGCAGCTTGCCGCACAGGGTGCGTGCGTCGCCTTCGTCGCCCGCACGGCCGCGAATGTCGAACGCATCGCCGACGAGACGGGCGCACATGGCATTGTCGGCGACGTCGGCAAAAAGGACGACATCTACCCGATCGCGTTGCAGGTCACCGCGAGCCTAGGCGGGCTCGACGTTCTGATCAACAATGCGTCGAGCCTCGGGCCCGTTCCACTGGCGCTCCTTGCCGATACCGAGTGCGAGGAGCTGGAAAAAGCGCTTGCGGTCAACCTCATCGGCGCGTTTCGGCTGACGAAAGCACTGTTCGGTGCACTTGCCGCGTCCGCGCGCGAGGACCGTGGCGCGCTGGTGATCAACATCTCCAGCGACGCGGCGGTGAACGCCTATCCCGGCTGGGGCGCGTATGGTGCGAGCAAGGCCGCTCTTGCTCAACTGACGGCGATTTGGGACGAGGAGGCGAAGGCCGACGGCATCCGGCACCTCGCGCTCGACCCTGGCGATATGGACACCCCGCTGCACGCGCTGGCGCTTCCTGACGCCGATCCGTCGACATTGAAGCGTCCCGACCTGGCTGCTGCCGAGATCATCGAAAAGATGCTCGATGCGTTGCCGGCCGGCGCAACACTTCTTGCCGAGACACGCGGATGATTGCCGCCGACCGTCCGCATCGGCGCGCCGCCAGGCTGCTCGTCGTCGAGGCAGACGGCGCGACGCGCGACCTGCCGCGCACTGAACTCGCGACACTGTTCGATGCCGGCGATCTGGTCGTAGCCAATGACGCCGCCACCTTGCCTGCCAGCTTGCGCGGCACGCATCTTCCCAGCGACGAGGCGATCGAGATCCGCCTGGCAGGCTGGCTGACATTTCCCGACCCAACCCGCTTCGTAGCGATTGCCTTCGGCGCGGGCAATCACCGCATGCGCACGGAAAATCGGCTGCCTCCGCCCCCGGTATCACCAGGCGATCACCTCCGGCTCGGCCGGCTTGAAGCCGTCATAGAGTGCCTTCTCGACCATCCTCGCCTTCTCGAGTTGCGCTTCCCGGGCAACCGCGCAGCGGTGCTTGCAGGACTGGCGCGGCACGGCCGGCCGATCCAATATGCCCATGTTCGCGAACCGTTGGCCCTTTGGAATGTTTGGACGAAGATTGCCGCCGGGCCGGTGGCGTTCGAGGCGCCATCGGCAGGCTTCGCACTCGACTGGCGCACGCTCCAGGCCTGGCGTCGGCGCGACGTGGGCTTCGCAACACTCACTCATGCCGCGGGCGTGTCTTCCACCGGCGACCCCGCGCTCGACTTGCGCCTCCCTTTCGACGAACCGTACCTCATTCCCGGGCGCACCGCGGCGCAGGTCGCGCGGGCGAAGCTCCGCGGAAGCCGTATCATCGCAATCGGCACGAGCGTGGTGCGCGCGCTTGAGGCAGCTGCCAACCCCGACGGCAATGTGCGTGCCGGAAATGGCATTGCGACAGGGCGCATCGCGCTGGGCACGCCACTTCGCCTGGTCGATACAATTCTGACAGGCGTCCACCAGCCCGGCGAAAGCCATTTCGAGCTGCTGCGCGCCTTTGCCGACGATGCTCTGCTCGCCAAGGCCTCCGCAGCCTTCGCCGAGCACCGATATCGCATCCATGAATTCGGCGATTCCATGCTGCTCAATCGCCAACGGCTGGATAGACCGCGCGGACAGAACCGGGAAGTGCGCGAGACGAAGCCTCTACTCTAGGCGATCCGATGATCTTGGATTTCCAAGGCTTTCGAAAACGATGTTTTGATTAAGCAATTGGTTCAAAACAACTATTTGACATTAGTAACTACGACTCTAGGGTCAGAGTTCGAATCTTGTCGCCGGGAGTCACGCGCGAGCTGCGGCTGAGACGCGGATAGGCCCGCGCCCTGCGCCGCCCGGCGGTGATGGCCACCACTGCCTATTCGCCGCGCCAGGGGCTGAGCCGGGAGCGACGATGGCGGTATTCAAACATGGGGTAATCGCGGAGCGAGTCGCCCTGAAGCCGGAAACGGTCACATATTGAAGAGCGGGTGGTTGTTCCCCGATAGGATGGAAGTACGGGCTCACGACTGGACGCCGGGCCCAAGCATCGAACGGAGAACAACCATGAGCGAATATATCGGTCTCGACGTGTCTTTGAAAGAGACGGCGATTTCTGTGCGGCGTGGCGGCAAAAGGATCTGGCGCGGCAAATGTCCCTCTGATCCGAGCTTGGTCGCGGACGTTCTCCGCAAGCGGGCGCCAGCGGCCAAGCGGGTAGTGTTCGAGACCGGACCCTTGTCGGTGTGGTTCTATCATGCCTTGAGCGCCGAAGGACTTCCGGCGATCTGCATCGACGCCCGGCATGCCAAGGCCGCGCTGGACATGGCGCCGAACAAAACGGACGCAAACGATGCCGACGGCTTGGCGCATCTGGCCGAGGTCGGCTTCTATCGCGAGGTGCGGGTGAAGGGCTATGACAGCATGCTGAGCCGCACGCTGGTGGCCGCGCGGAGCCGGCTGGTCAAGATCACGACCGAGCTCTCCAACCAGATCCGCGGGCTCATGAAGACGTTCGGGCTGATCATTCCGCGAAGCAAGGGCGGCAAGTTCGAAGCCGACGTCCGGCGCCTGCTGGCCGATCAGGAAGAGCTTGCCCGGATTGTCCTGCCCCTTCTCGAGGCTTGGCTCAGCATGCGCGCCCGCGCTGCTGAACTTGGACAGCAGCTCGTCGCCAAGGCCCGGCACAATGACGCATGCCAGCTGTTGATGTCGATCCCCGGCGTCGGCACCATCACTGCGACTTCATTCATCGGCGCCATCGAGGATCCATCGAACTTCAAGACATCGCGCGCTGTCGGCGCGTGGCTGGGTTTGACAACCCGACGCTATCAATCCGGCGAAGTCGATTATGATGGTCATATCTCGCGGCGTGGGGATCCTCATCTGAGAGGACTTCTCTATGAGGCCGCAGTCGTGATCCTGACGCGCAGCCGGGCTGACAGCAGTCTGCGCACATGGGGGCTGAAGCTGCGTGAGAAGATCGGCTTCAAGCGGGCAACTGTCGCTGTCGCCCGCAAGCTCGCTGTCATCATGCATGCGATGCTAAAATCCGGTGAGTTGTTCAACCGGGAAGAAGCCATCGTGGCCTGACCATAAGGAAGTTCGAATGCGCCTACCCGAGCCGTAACGAGACGTCCCTGCCAGGACGTGGGCCGAGCCATTCCGCTGTGTCAGTTGCATCGTTGGCGTCACAACGCTCGCGATTGCGTTTCAAACCCTGGAAGGCTCCATCCCTCGCGAAGCCCATCATGCGGCGGCTTCATGTCGACCGCGAAGACGACCGTGCTTCCCGGCAAACGACACCTCAATACAAATTTGGGCTTGCATTTCGGTCCGCGATTAGACGACTGATGCTAATACAATATTGCCTACGCTCCAACGTTGGGCGAAAGTGTGCGCCGAGAGGCTAGGAGGCCATAGTTGGCTTTGGCTTAGACCTTGCCCAAATCACGAGAGAAAACCTTGCAGCTCGTGAACCGGCTCAAGGCAGCAGCTTGTGCTTCAGCGTAGGCGGAAGATGCCAGGTGGATCGTCTCTTCCACTGTAACGTTGCGTGGTTGGCAAGCAATTCGGCAAGCCTATTCACAGAACGAAGACAGGGATCTCGCTTGCGCAATACAGGAACTCAGCAATTACCCTGATGTTTGGGCAGGATGCCTTCGATGCGCCATGACGCCCAGGAAACTGGGAGGCGACGCGTGAAGTCTTGGTAAGGGCAGCTGGCAGCGTAGTGGTGGCGTCGACGATCGCGTGAACGCCCGGGCTCCAGACAGTGTCGAGGAGACAGCGGATGAGGCAACTCGAATTTTTCTATTTCCTTGGGAGTGGTTATGCATACCTCTCCGTCATGCGTATCGGCCTTTGGCGAGGGACGCTGGCATTACCGTCAGATGGCGTCCATTCAATGTCCGCACCGTCATGGCGGAAAACAACATTGCGCTTCGCTCGCAGACCGCCAAGGTCAAATATATGTGGCGTGACGTGCAGCGCAGGGCGCGAACTCACGCGCTACCCTTCGTAAATGCACCCCATCTGGCCAACCGACCCCGACCTTCTGGCCAACAGGGTTGCTATGGTCGCCGCGGAAGGCGGCTGGTGTGGGGCCTATACAATCGAGAGCTTCAAGGCTTGGTATTTGGAAGGCGTGGCCCTTGGCGACAGAGCCCACCTTGAACACGTGCTTCGGCCACTCGGCAAAGACGTGGATGCGGTGATCGCTCAGGCCAACGCACCCGCCGCCCACGAGCGGCTCAAGATGGAAACCGATGCGGCGCGCGGATACGGAATTTTCGGTTCGCCTGCCTTCGTGGTAAATGGCGAAACTTTTTGGGGAGACGACAGGCTCGAAGAAGCGCTTTCTTGGGCAACCGGTCGGCATCGGTTGCAAGACGTCCATTAGCACGGAAGTGCGCGAGCCCTTTGGATCCGCTAATCGTTGCTGACCTGCCCTGTTTGTCCGCTATGAGCGAATTCGCCAAGGTGATGGTCGTTTCTGGCCGGCGGCGGAAAATCTGAAGATGATCGCAGAGCAGATGGAGGCCAGTGGTCCAGACCGGCCGCAACGTCGAAAAAGCTATCTCGAGATATTCGAAGCGACCGTTCGTGATCCACTCGACGTTGGGAAATCAACGAATCTGCCGAACGAGGGGGCGAGAGCGAATCCACAGTGCCTGGCGGCTTTCTAAACGGCAGGAATGCGATTCTGTCGCCGCATGGACGCCAAGCTTGGCCCCGACGATCTGCATTGATAATAATGCAGATTTGCATTATCTTATTGCGATGAACAGGAAATGTTTAATATGACAACGTTGACAGTGACGACAAGGGGACAGGTGACGTTCCGCAAGGACGTGCTGCAACATCTGGGCATCAAGCCGGGCGAGAAGATCGAGCTTGATCTGCTGCCCGACGGTCGGGCGGAATTGAAGGCGGCACGGGCGAAAGGGTCGTTCCGGGACCTCCACGGCTTCCTCAGAGGCAAGACGAACGGCCGGGTGCTCAGCATCGAGGAGATCAACGAGGCGATAGCGGAAGCGGGCGCCGCGGCCGGGTCCGGAAAGGAATGAGGGTTACGGCCGACACGAATGTGCTGCTGCGCGCCTATGTCGCCGATGATGAGGGGCAGGCGGCCGTTGCCGTCGACCTGCTGGCCAAAGCGGACATCGTGGCCGTGAGCTTGCAGGCCCTGTGCGAGTTCGCCTGGGTTCTGGCCAGGCAATACCAGACAGAGCGCGAAAATGTTGCCGCTGCGATCCGGGCGTTGCTGAACACCGCGAATGTTGTCATCAACCGGCCGGCAGTTGAGGCAGGGCTGTCAGTCCTCGATGCCGGCGGCGATTTCGCGGACGGCGTGATCGCTTTTGACGGCGGCTGGCTTGGCGGGGAGACGTTCGTCTCGTTTGACCGGAAGGCCGTCAAACTGCTTTCGGCGCAGGGACAATCCGTACAGCTTCTTTCCTAAGTTTTCCGCGGTGGTCTTTCGCACTGTGCTGTCGCGTCTGTTAGAGCTGCCGCGAGCAATCGGATTCTGTTTGTCGCGCGCCACAATTATCGAGGCGCGGCAGGCGGGAGAGGCAGGTGCCAAGTTTGATTGACCGTGCCGGGAGTGCAGGTTTCCATAGTGAGCCGAGCGCCGTCATGCGCTGTCAAGCATAGGCCCGGAAGCACGACTCCTAGACTAGGAGCCGGCTAGGCGCGAGGAAGTCGCTCACTAGTTGAAGATTGACCCGAGTAGACTAAGTTGCATGGACTAAGTCGTGAGGCCCGCAATGTACTCCGTCAATATTCACGAGGCCAAGACGCATCTGTCTCGTCTTGTCGATAGGGCGGCCAAAGGTCAATCCTTCATGATTGCGAAATCCGGCAAGCCGATAGTGAAGGTCATTGCCATAGACACACCTGCGGCCGGTGAAATGCGTCGCGTTGGGTTTATGGCCGGGCAGTTTTCAGTTCCAGACGATGTTGATCGCATGGCCGATGAGGAAATCGGGAAGCTGTTTGGCGGCGACGCATGAAACTTCTGCTCGATGCCCATCTTTTGCTCTGGGCGGCGGGCGAGCCCGAAGAGCTCCCGCCCCTCGCGCGGGTGACTGCGGCCCTTCGGTGCGGTGGGGGGTTGAAGTCAGCTATCGCCTCAGACCACCCATGAACGCCTTTACTCGAGCAGAGTCGACTTGGTTCCACCAGACGCCGTCGTGCTTCAGCGCGCTGGCGATGATGACCCCGTCGACAATGGCGAGGATATCGTTGGCGTTGTCCGGCGTCACGCCGCTGCCGACCAACGTCGGCAGGCCGGCGGCCTGCTTGATCATGCTTATGTAGCCCAAATCGGCGGCGTGGCCGGTGCGCTGGCCGGTGGCGATGATGGCGTCGGCGTCGAAGAAGACCAGGTCTTTGACCAGTTCCTCCACTGGGCGGTCGGCGACGATGGCGTGTGCGCCATGCTTGACATGGGCATCGGCGAAAATGCGGATGCCGTTGGCGCGCAGCCTGGCGCGGTAGCGTGCCGCACGGCCCGATTCGCCTTCGACAAAGCCCTCATTGGCGACATAGGCATTCGCCCACTGATTGACGCGGACGAAGCCGGCGCCGGCGGCGCTAGCGATCGCCAAGGCCGGGATGGCGGCATTGGCCAGCACATTGATGCCGATCGGCTTGCCGAGCTCGCGGCGGATGCGGTCTGAGACGACAGCCATATAGGCCGCCGTCTCCGGTCCGATATCGTCAGGCTTGGCGAAGGGGATGTCGCCATGGTTCTCGACGATGACGCCGTCGCAGCCGCCATCGAGATAGGCCCGGGCATCGTCGAGCCCGCGCTGGTAAATCGCCTCGATCGCCTCGCCATCATAGCGCGGCGCGCCGGGCAGCGGCGCCAGGTGAACGACGCCGATCACCACCTTGGTGCGGCCGAAAAGGTCCACGAGCGCGTCGCCGCCGGATTGGCCGATCTGGGTCATGAGAGCTCCATTTGATCGATGAGCGCCGCCATCTCGGAGGCGGAAGGACAGGATGCCAGCGTGCCCGGCCGTGTCACGGCGATTGCGGCGGCGGCGAGCGCCAGCTTCAGCGCCGAGATGACCGGCATGCCCCGCGCAAGCCCGCCGGCGAGGCAGCCGCAGAACACATCGCCCGCGCCGCTGGTGTCGAGCGCTTCGACCTTCGGCGCCGGCAAGCGAAGCGGTTCCGTCCGGTCCGTGCCAAGCACGATACAGCCTGCGGCACCGAGGGTGATGACGACGGCGCCTGCGCCTTTGGCCACCAGCGCGCCGGCTGCTGCTGTTATGTCATCCCGGCCGGTCAGGATTTGCGCTTCGGACTGGTTGACCACCAGAACCTCCGCCAGGCCGAGATCGGGCAGCGAAATCGCATCGATCGGGCTGGCGTTGAGAACGGTGCGCGCACCGTTTCCCTTTGCTGCTCTGAGGCAGGCATTGGTCACGGCAGTCCGTAGATTTCCCTGGCAGACGAGGATGTCGCCGGGAGCGATCCAGCGGACAAGTGCTGTCTGCGCCACCGGGTCGAAGGCTTCGACGCAGCCGACGCCGCTGACGATGAAATTCTCTCCGCCTCGATCGACGACGATGGTCGAGCGGTCACTCGGCAGCTCGAATTGGCTGACCTCAAGGTCGGACAGCTCGTTGTCGAGGCGGCTCCTGATCCATGCGCCAGCTGGGTCCTTGCCGAGCGCCGTCCAGAACGTCACCTCTGCACCAGTCCGTGCTGCTGCGACTGCCTGGTTGGCGCCCTTGCCGCCGAGCCCGTCGGCATAGCTCACGGCATTCAAAGTCTCGCCCGCGGCCGGGAAGCGGCCGACGCGAAACATGGTGTCGACGCAGGCATTGCCGACGACGTGGACGCGCATGGCTCAGCTCTCACCGGTCGCCCAGCCCAGCATCTGTTCGAACAGGGTCTTGTAGCCTGGCCAGGCGATGAACTGCGGCGGCAGCCAATGCGGCCCGACATCGGATGTCCAGGCCACGGTGCGGCCCTTGCCATAGTGGCCGGTGACGAGCAGCGGCAGCGAGCCATAGTCCGACGACACGGTAGCCAGAACTTCCGCACCGTCCTTCAGCCTCACCTCGTTGAAGCCGAGCAGGATCGGCCAGTCCGAACCAAGGCCCCTGAGGATGGGATGTGTCGACCCTGGTTTCGGTACGGGCGCAAAACCTTCCGGAACCTCGACGCGGTCGTCATAGGCCAGGCAGTTCACAGGCAGCACGTCCTCGACCGGCGTCTTGCGGTAGCGCGCCCCGCCGTTGATGCCCTGGAAACTATAGTAGCCGCCGAACATCAACAGACCGCCGCCGCCGCTGACATAATCGCGCAGCAGGCGCAGGCGGTTCGGTGTCGGCTTCGAGTGGACCCAGGTGTCGGGATGCAGCAGCAGCGTGTTGGCGCCGATGTCGGATAGCACGACCGCGTCATAGGCCGACAGCGCCTCCATCGTCTGCGGAAAGCCGCGCTGCGCCTCATGCGCCGGCATGAAGGTGACGTCGAAATCGGTCGCCTGCAGCGCGCCCAGCAATTCGTCGGCGCCGGTGTGGTAGGTAACGGTCGGAAACTGGTCGAAGCCCTTGATGTGGGTCGCGGTCGACACCCAGGATTCGCCGGCAAGCAGGATCTTTTTCTTGGACATTTGAACTCCCGTCGTAACTCTCGGCCGCTTAGAGCTGCGCGAACACGCTCTTCGGATTGGCGATCAGCATGCGGTCGATGGCCGCCTGCTCGACGCCGTGACGTTTCAGGCGCGGTATGAAATGCTTCAGGATATAGCCATAGCCGAAGCCGCCGAAGCGCGTCAGCATGATCTTGAGGAAGACGTCCTGCGACAACAGAAGGCGGTCGCCGAAACCGGCCTCGACAAGGTTCGCGATAGCCCGTGCATTCTCCTCGTCGGAGGGCGATTGCGCGTCCTGGTCGGCATAGTAATAGTCCATGCCGATCATGTCGTATTCGAGGAACGCGCCGCGCCGGGCGAGGCTTGTCTGGTAGTCGGGGTCGTCGTGGCTCGGGTTCATGTGACAGAGCACCGTGTGACGAAGATCGGCGCCCTCGGCCTCGACGATATCGAGCACCTCGTGCGCCAGCCGCTCCCAGCCCGGCAGATGGATCGACAGCGGCACGCCGGTGATGCGCGAGGCGCGCGCCGAAGCTGTCAGCGACTTGCGCTCCTCGGCGGTGAAATCCTTGCTGACGCCGACCTCGCCGATCAGCCCGGCCATGATCGGCGGCTGCGTCTCGCCGCCGCCGACATCGTTGACGATGAATTCGGTCACCGCGTCCACATCCATGGCCTTCAGCCATTCGGGATGGGTGTGCTCGAGATAGAAGCCGGTGCCCATGACGATCTTCAGGCCGGACATGCGGCTGATGCGGGCGAGCTTTTCGGGATTGCGGCCGATGCCGATATTGGTGGCATCGACGACGGTGTGGCCGCCCAGCGCGCGATAGCGCTGCAGCTCCGACAGCGCCAGGTCGGCGTCGTCGAGCGAAACGTTGTCGCGGTTGACGTAAGGGTTCATGCGCAACTCGCCGATGATCTCGATGTTCACCGGCTGCTCGGCGATCGCCATGTCATCGGGATGGCAGGGGCATTTCCAGCTGCGCGCGCCGTCGAGCAAGATGTGCTCGTGCATCAGCGTGACGCCCATCTCCTCGACCGGAAGCGGGCCGAGCACGGTCATCACATGGCCGGTTTCGACCCCAATCGCCAGCGGTTGCCCGGGCGCTGCGTCATCGAAGAGATCACTCATCGGCTTCGCACCGCGCCACGGAACAGGCGGAAGTTCAGCCAGATGGCGACCAGGATGATCGTTCCGGTGACGATCGGCGTCAGGAATGGCGACAGATGGGCCAGGATCAGGCCGTTGCCGATGACGGCCACGGTCAGCGCGCCGAGCACGGTGCCGATGATCGTTCCACGGCCGCCGAACAGGCTGGTGCCGCCGAGCACGACGGCGGCGATGACTTCCAGTTCGAAACCCTGTCCGGCATTCGAGGATCCCGATCCAAGCCGGGCAGCAATGATGATTCCGGCAAGGGCTGCCGCGGCGGCGGAAATCACATAGACGAAGAGCGTCGTCTGCCGCGTGTTGACGCCGGCGCGCCGCACCGCCTCAGCGTTGGCGCCGATGCCGGTGACATAGCGGCCGAACGGCGTCTCGTTGAAGGCGAGATAGGCGATGGCCAGGATCGACAGCGCGATCAGCGCCGGCACCGGCACGCCAAGGAACCAGGCACGGCCCAGCACGGTGAAAGCGCTTCCGGGCTCGATCGGGATCGAATAGCCGCCGGTGATCAGCAGCGCCACGCCACGGATCACCGAAAGCCCGGCAAGCGTGACGATGAAGGACGGGATGCCCTCATAGGCGATGAAATAGCCTTGCACCGCGCCAAGCAGGGCACCGAGCGCCAACATGGCGAGGATAGCGACTGGCCATGGCAGGCCGAACTGCAAAAGCGTCGCCGACAGCGTCGCCACCAGCGCCAGTACCGAGCCGACCGAAAGATCGATGCCGCCAGTGGTGATGACGAAAGTCATTGCCGCGGCGACGATCAGCAGCGGCGCCGACTGCCGCAGGATGTTCAACAGATTGGGCGACGTCAGAAAGGCGTCGGTCGCAACCGAGAAGATGATGCAGACGACCAGAAAGAACAGCGCGATCGAGACGACACTGCCATTGGCGAGCAGCGCATCGCGCCAGGTGCCCTTGTGCACTCGTGAGGGCTGGGCGGCGTGGATCGTGTCGCTCATGGCGGCGCTCCACCGCGATGGCCATTGGTGGCGGAACGCGCACTGAACTTGCGGCCAACGATCAGGTTGACCACGTCTTCGATATTGGTCTCGCCGATCAGCCGCTCGGCGACATTGCGCCCTTCATACATGACCTGGATGCGATCGCAGACGAGGAACAGATCCTGCAACCGATGGGTGATCAGGATGACGCTGACACCGCGCGCGCTGACCGCGCGGATCAGCTCGAGCACCGCCTCGACCTCGGCCACCGCAAGCGCTGCAGTCGGCTCGTCCATGATCAGCACGGCCGGCTCGAACGAGGCGGCGCGGCCGATGGCAATCGACTGGCGCTGCCCGCCGGAGAGGTTTTCGACCTTGAGCCGCGTGTCGGCAATGACGATACCGAGCCGATCGAGCATCTGGCGCGTCTCGTCGTGCATACGCTTCTTGTCGAGAAAGGAAATGCCGGCGATGCGGCGGCGCGGCTCGCGGCCGAGAAACAGATTGCCGGCGACATCGACCGTGTCGCAGAGCGACAGGTCCTGGTAGACCATCTCGACGCGCGCCGCACGTGCGTCCGCCGGCGAGCTGAAGATCACCGGCTTGCCGTCGATCTCGATGGTGCCGGCGTCGGGAACCACAGCCCCCGACAGCACCTTGCTCAATGTCGACTTGCCGGCGCCATTGTCGCCGACCAGCCCCAGCACCTCGCCCGGCTTCAGCGTCAGCGACACGTCATCGAGCGTCTGGATGGCGTTGTAACGCTTTGAGATGCCGCTCATCCGCACCCGATAGGTCTGGCCACTGCTCATCTGGGATTCCACGCGATTGCCAGGTATCCGCGGCGCAGCTTCAGGCGGCGCCGCGGCTCGGTCGCCGACGCAGTTTACTTGAACATCGCGCGGTATTGGTCGACATTCTTCTTGGTCACGATCGTCACCGGGATATTGATGATCGGATCGATTTTCTCGCCCTTCTTGAGCTTGCCCAGCGCTTCGACCGCGGCCTTGCCTTCGCCGGCCGGATCCTGCTGCACGACCGCGACCACCCAGCCGTCGTCGATGCCCTGAACGGCCTGCTTGGTCAGATCCCAGCCGAACACCTTGACGTCGCCGGTGCGGCCCTGGCTGGTCACAGCCGAAACGGCGCCGAGCAAGGCCGGTTCGCCGGTCGCATAGAGCGAGTTCATGTCCGGATTGGCGGTCATAAGGTTTTCCGAAGCGCTCAAGGCAGTCTCCTGAACGTTCTGGCCGTCGACCGTGTCGAGGAAGGTGACGGCCTGGCCGCTTTCGGTCACCGCCTTCTTGAAACCGTCGAGCCGCTGGTTCTGGATGAATGAATTGAGTGCGCCGACGATACCGATCTTGGCCTTGCCGCCCATCTCGGTCTTCACATAGTCAGCGTAGAATTTGCCGATGTCCTCGCCGGCCTTGGTGTTGTCGACGCCGATGAACGAGATATTGTCGCCGTCGGGGATCTGCGCGTCGATGGCTATGACGGGAATGCCGGCCGCCTTAGCCGCGGTGATCGCAGGCTTGACCCCGTTGACGTCGATGGCGACCAGAATGATGCCGTCGACTTTCTGCGTGATGTAGTTCTCGATCGCGTCGTTCTGCGCGCTCGGCACATTGTTGGCGTTGAAAATGACCAGCTTGGCGCCGGCGGCGTCGGCTGCCTCTTGCGCGCCCTCGTTGATCTGGTTGAAGAACAGGGCCTGCTGGTTGATGTTGACGAGTGCGAACGTATCGGCAAGCGCCGATCCCATGGCTGCCGAGCCCATGGCAATGGCGGCGGCACAGCCGGCGAGAAGTTTGAACAGACGCATTTTCGGTTCCCCTTGCTTGCGGACCAGACCGGCTGGTTCCCGTTGGTGCTACAGGCACGAGGCAAGCATTCAAGAGACTTGAATATTTGTCAATCCAAATGAACGCCGAGCGTTGCTCAGAAAGTCGCCGGCGTGTTGACCCAGAAAATGCTAGCGCGTTCCTCGCCGATGTTGCGGTAATGATGCGGCAGCTCCGACCTGAACACGAAGGCATCGCCCATGGCGAGAGCATGGCTCTTGCCGTCGACGATCAACTCGATCCGGCCGGCGAGGACGTAGCCGACTTCCTCGCCGGCATGCTGGATCGGACCTTCGCTCTCGCCGTCTGCCTCGATGTGATGGATGTTGCATTGTAAGAGGTGGCCAGGCGAATACGGAATGATGCGTTCGAGCGAAATGCCCTCGCCACGCCGTAGCGCGTCGAGCGCAATCAAAGGCCTTGCGCCCGCGCGGAATACGATCGCCTCGTCGTCATCGACTTGCTCGAACATCCAGCCGATGTTGGTGTCGAGAACCTCGACCAGACGGTGAAGCATGGGCAGGGACGGCGAAGCCTTGCCGTTCTCGATCTTGGACAGCAGGCTTTCCGAGCAATTCGCAGCCGCGGCCAGGCTCTTCAGCGTCATGCCGCGTGTCTGGCGGGCGAGGCGCAGCCGAGTTCCAAGTCTCGCGGCATTTACGGTGGCGTCCGTTTCTGACTCTGGCCGCCGTCGATCGATTTTGTTCATCTGTTCGCCAACCATTCAACGGTCAAGGGCAACTATCGCGCGAGCAAAAGACCTCGGCCGACGATTTGCAAGTGCTGATGCGTCAAATTCGAGACTGCAGCCGTAGCTCCGGCATCTGGCGAATGCTGCTCCCGCATGAACCGTGCCGATGATCCCGCGCCAGTTATCCCCTATCGCTTGGCTGTCCATCGTGGTCGAAATCGCCAGCCGTTACCGTGTTGCGTCACGTGGCGAGTGGACTTGGACAATGCGGGCAAGGCGGGCCACACAGCCAATCTACACAACCACGGCCGCGCCGACACGATAAAATCGGGACTGTCACCGAATTTGCGGAGTCCGCCAGAAATCACCCGCGGCAGCGCCCCATGGAGTTACCGCCCCGGGGCGCGCAGGCTCTCGGTAGCGGCGACGTACTCAATGAAATCCCTGGGGCAGTCGCGCACGGCTTGAGCTTCGACAATTTTGAAGAAAGTTCAACAGAATTAATGGACTAGCACCTTGCGGATGTGAATTGCGGAAGCGATGCGCGGTTAATGCTTTAGAAGTATAGACACATCGACACGAGGTGCGAAGAAGCAACGCCAATACAGCTGATTGGTTACGACATATTTATTTTCGCAGATATGGTATTGCCCGTCCGGGGATTCCTGTACACGGTCCCGTGGGATGGTGAAATTATGCGGCAAATAAGTGTAACCACCGTCTACCCTGGACCGCACCGAAGACCGAGGTACGGCGCGGCAATCAGAACCACCGCAGCACTTGAATTTGGTCTGCGGGTCAATCTTGTCTTCGTACCAATCATGGGCGTTAGCGGCTGTTGCGGCGGCGATACACATTGCCGTGAAGATGAGCCTTCGCATGGCATTCCTCAAGTATCTGGCAGGCGCTGCTCGTTCGGGTTTCCATGTATATTAGCGTTCCATTGAAAATGCCATTGGCCTCCGACCGACTTAACGCAGCTCCAGCAAGCGACGGTCGCAATTGAACGACCGCATTGGGTCACGTCATGACACACTTGCACCGACCAAAGGTCCGCTCTTGTCGCTCCGGGTTTGAAAGCCGACCTTCTGCTCTGCGCCTCACAAATCGACCGTTCACCTACGAACCCCTGCCGCGTGAAAGCCGACATCCCTATTGAGGACATTAGGCGTTCCGGAACTGCGGCAAGAGATCCGTCACAGCGCGCCCACTTCCGTCCATAGCCATAGGGAAGCTGGCATGTTCGTGGATGATTTTCCAAGAACCGGCGATGCGCCTTAGCACGATGGTTCGCCGGCTCCAGGAGTCGACCTTTGTGCCATCGGTCTTAATGCCAGTCATGCGCGACAGCCCGAAGGCCACTGCAAGATCGCCGTCGATTATGAGCTGCGGGTGTTCGAGATCGCGACCCGGTGCGTGTAGCGCGACAGGTAGGCGAGCACCGCTTCCGGGCCGGCGAAGGGCGCCTTGGCGTAGACCACCCAGCGCTTCTTCCGGACCGGCGACAGGTGGCGCAGGAATGCCCGCCGTTCAGCGAGATGAGCAATTGCGCCGAAGAAGGCGAGCCGGCCAGCGTCGTGCAGCGCGACCAACCGAGAGAGGAACAGGCGGCGGAACAGCTTGCCGAGCACGCGCACCGGCAGCAGGAAGCCCGGACGCGACGATATCCACCGGCTTCCGTCCGGCGAGATGCCACCGCCCGGCACGATCATGTGCACGTGCGGATGGTGTATCATCGCCGAGCCCCAGGTATGGAGCACTGCGGTGATGCTGATGCGCGCCGAGATGCTTCGGATCCGCCGCGATCGTTAGCATCGTCTCCGATGCCGCACGGAACAGCAGGTCGTAGACCGCCGCCTTGTTGTGGAAGGCGATGTCGGCGACCTCGGCGGGCAGCGTGAACACGAAGCAACGGCCGGTTCTTGATCTCTACCTCAACCGCGGGCGCGCCCTCCCGCGCAGCGGGTTCATTCTACGGCCCCGAAAGGCTGGCGGACAGTGGCCCCTTCCTGGACATTACCAAAGCAAGATCATGGGGAATTCTGACCCACTTCCCGAACTTCATGGCCTTCGCCTCGCTGGAATGTCTAACGCGACTCCGTCATGATCTCCCAGCCCTGTCGAGCGACGCTGCCCCAAGCCCGTGGTGCCGACGCAGGCGATGAGGGCAGGCTAGATCAGTGCAGCGGATTCACCCGGCGACTTTCCTTTTTGCGGCTCGAGCCTTGCGCGACATGGGTGACGGCTTCGTGGCCGTTCTGTTGCCGGTCTATCTCCTCGCATTAGGCTTTGCACCTCTGCAGGTCGGCGTCATCGCGACCGCGTCGCTTCTCGGTTCAGCGCTCTTGACCATCGGTTTCGGACTCCTTGGCGCCCGGTACGATCACCGCCAACTCCTGCTTGCCGCCGCAAGTCTGATGGTCGCCACGGGTGCGGCCTTTGCTGTGGTCCACGACTACGCCCTGCTTTTGTTGATCGCGTTCGCAGGCACAATCAACCCATCGGCCGGCAGCGTCAGCGTCTTCGTGCCCTTGGAGCATGCCGTGCTCACACGTGAGGTCACTGACGCCGCGCGGACCAAGATGTTCGCGCGTTACAGCCTTGTGGGTGCGCTCGCAGGCGCCGTTGGCGCGCTCGCTTCGGCAACCCCTGATCTTCTGGCTCCAGTCGGCCTCGACCAACTCACCGGTATCAAGGCGATGTTCGTGCTCTATGCATTGCTCGGCCTGTTCGGGGGCCTCCTTTATGAGCGGATCCCGCGGCGCCGTCCGACGTCGGACGCCGGCACCGCGTCCGCGCTCGGCCCCTCGCGCAATATTGTTTTCAAGCTTGCGGCACTTTTTAGCCTTGATGCTTTCGCCGGCGGCTTTGTCGTCCAGTCGCTGCTTGCCCTATGGCTTTTCGAAAAATTCGACCTGTCGCTCTCGGAAGCGGGCTTTTTCTTCTTCTGGTCGGGCGTACTTTCGGCGTTCTCATTCCCCGTTGCAGCTTGGCTGTCTCGGCACATCGGGCTCATCAACACAATGGTGTTCACACATATTCCGTCCAGCCTGGCCCTGATGCTGGCGGCGCTTGCGCCGACGCTCCCTCTGGCGCTCGCTTTGCTGCTGATTCGCGCCGCACTTTCGCAGATGGATGTGCCCACGCGCTCTTCCTACGTGATGGCGGTTGTCACCGAGGTGGAGAGGGCAGCCGCCGCGAGCTTCACATCGGTCCCGCGCAGCCTGGCCGCCGCAGCCAGTCCCGCGCTGGCGGGCGCTCTGTTCGCTGCCTCGTTCCGGGCTTGGCCCCTCCTCATCTGCGGTGCACTGAAGATCGCTTACGATCTGCTGCTGCTGATGCAGTTTCGGCACCTCAAGCCGCCGGAGGAACGGTGATGCAGCCGCACTGGTTTGGGGTGTTTGACCAGGATGGGTCAATGGCGAAGGAAAACGTTGGAAAGGTTGTCGATCACTTCCGGCTGTCGCCGAGCGCGAAATGTCGCCTCGCTTCCTCATGACATTGTCTGCCGCACTTTATCTGACATCATCGGTGTTTGCCGGGGCAGGATCACCCGTTCCGTCGAACGTCTGCTATCGAGCGTGGAAAAGCCGCTGCAGAAGGTCCGCATCGGGTCAGCTCACGACGATGCCCACGCCGACCTGAATGTCCGCTCGTGAAGATCCGCAGCCTGAAGCTGCCAGTCCACTGTCGGCCCATAGAATCCCGGTCAGCAATGCGCCGCATGTCGGTCTTAGAGTCAGCCGTTGCCTCTGCCCGAAAGCAGACACCACATTGCTTTCTGCGTGACGGCATCTGTGCGCCGGTAGCGGATGTCTTGTACTCGCCAGCTCTTCCTGTCAGCGGATAGGCCACCAGTCACCCAGCTGTTCAAGTGTAAGGTTGATGGGACAACGCAGGGCTCGTTTGCGGCATGAACGCTTCCTTCCATACCGCTTGCGATTTGCAAACAGTTGCGATAGCGTTTGACCGCTTGCAAACTACAAGCAGTTTAATCTGTGAACCCACTATGAGAAGGGGCTGGTCATGGGCAAACTTATCTTGGGAATGAACGTCTCCATCGATGGCTATGTCGATGACCTTGCCGGAAATCTGGTCATGGGCGCACCAAGCCAGAAGCACTTCGATTACTGGATCGAGACGATTCGCAACCATGCCGGCGCTGTGTATGGCCGCCGGATGTACGAGGTCATGCGCTACTGGGACGATGATCACGCGGAATGGGATGCTTCGCTTCGCCAGTTCGCGACACTCTGGCGCAAGCTGCCGAAATGGGTCGTTTCGCGCACGCTTTCAGGGGTCGGCCCGAAGGCCACGCTCATCTCCGGCGATATTGAAACGCAGATTCGCGAGATCGCGGCCCGCACGGACGGTACCCTGAGCGTTTCCGGTCCGGAACTGGCCAGCCTTATGACCAGGCTGGGCCTGATCGAGGAATATCACCTGCACGTGAGGCCGTTCGTGCTCGGCAGGGGCAAGCCTTTCTTCCACGAGGCAAGGCCTCCGCTGCAACTGGTGTCGAGTACATTGATCGATGACGATACGGTTCACATGATCTATGTGCCGCGAGACTGAACTGTAAGGCGCTTCAGCGCCAACATGGGAACCAACCTGTACGTTCGCAATGGGCCTGATCCCGGACCTTCGCACCGAGGTCTCAGATGTCCGCTTGCGTGCTGGGTACCCTAGCAGCGGACGGTCTGCTGTCGGCCCAGAGCCGCCAGTCTGCAATGCGCCGCATAGTCGTCATTCAGGCGTTTTTGCCGCTGCCTGGAGGCAGACATTTCCACCGGAGCAGCTGTCGGATGATGGCGACAGCCCTGCTTGGACACCGCGGCGATCCGTACAGAGTTCGCGCCTAACCTTCCAATGGATATCGTGGATCCTCCAGATGCCCAGTGGCGAAAGCAGGGGCCTCCAGACCAGTGTTGTCTGTATTCTCCCAAACGCTCAGGCCGGTGAAGTGACTGCCAATCGTGACTTTCATCTACAACCAGACAGCGCATCGGTCGAACAGATGAAGCCGAATAGATTCATAGACAGTACATGATAGAGGGCGCGGAACGACTTTGCTCTCAAGCATGCCGGTTAGGTGTTCTGCATAAACCTCGGGCTCGATCATGTGGATACCGACCCAAGAGCAAATGTCCCTTAGGTCTTCCCGTGACCACACCTTCGATGTCACTCTTTTCGAGAGTGTGCACTCATCAAATTTCTGCAAGTGGATTGGCGTTCATGCCCGCGATCGAACCTTGCTGGCGGTCACCACCCCGACTGTCGACAGGCTGTACGGCAACGCGATCCGTGCAGCGTTCGCAAGCGTCGATCTGAAGCCGTCGTGGCTCGTGTTGAATTGCTCCGAGCGGACGAAGACCATGAAGTCCGTGTTGACCGTTTGTCGCGCAGCCTCTGACGTCGAGATCGATCGCCGGGGTGCGTTGGTGTCGATCGGGGGCGGCGTCTGCTCAGACATCGTGACGCTGGCGGCCTCGATGCTTCGTCGGAGTTTGTCTCACCTTCGCATCCCCACGACCTTGATTGGGCAGGTCGATGCTGGAATCGGATTGAAAGGTGGCGTCAATTTCGGAGAAAGCAAGAACTACCTCGGTTGTTTCCACCCACCAGAAGCTGTCGCGGTGATCCCGTCATTGCTTAAGACCCTGGGCGTTGACACCGTCAGACAGGGGGTTGCCGAGATGATCAAGGTTGCCTGCACCTCCGACACTGAGCTCTTCCATATGATTGAAGAGGCTCGCGGAGATAGGTTGGAGTCCTGGTTCCTTGACGGCGACGTGTTGGCTCACGAGCCCATCGAGCGCGCCATCGCCGCCATGCTAGGAGAGCTTTCGAAAAACCCCTTCGAGACTACATCGTACGAGAGGGCGGTAGATTTGGGTCACACGATCGCTCACCCGCTTGAAGCTTCGACCCACTACGAGCTCCACCACGGCTTTGCCGTCGCGATCGACCTCGCCTTTTCCAGTGTGCTCGGCTGGCACCTTGGTTGGCTCAAGGAGGAAACGGCCTTGCGCATAGTGGACCTGCTGGTCGCCGTTGGTTTGCCGGTGTGGCACGAGCATCTGAACGAAGACTTGGTCTCGAAATCGTTCCGGGCCGCTGCCAAGCATCGAGGCGGCAATATCAATATGGTGGTGCCGACCGACATTGGCCGCTATCGCTTCCTCAAGCAGGAAGATCAGTGTCCGCCAGGGCTCATACTTGAGGTTCTGACCTACTTGCGCGCTCGGAGCTGGCAGGACGTTGTTTCCAACAGCGGCTCGGCTCGATACGGGGTGGAACTTCCTGCCGACGCAAATCTGGTCAGGATTGGCGTGCAATGAGCGCAGGGTACCTCATTTCAAGGCCTAGTCCGGGGCGAATTTCAGCTTATAGCGACGGCGGTCCACCTCTCGGTCGGCTGTGGGCGGACGGACCAACAGTATCGCGCCGTTCGCCTCTCATACATCTCCACCTCGACTTCGCCGACCTCGGACCTGACGCGGGGCGGTTCCCCACTGGTGAGGCTCTTGGCGGCGAACGACCGGAATTGGCGGTCAGGTGGTCAATACCCCAAGAGGAGGCCGCTAACGTCGCTGCGGCCGTCGGCTCGCCCCGGCAGTCCTGATGACGCGGGTCAGCGTCCTCGGCGGCAGTTCGCCCTTCACGGTGGCGCTCGTCGATGCGATTGAGGCAAGCGAGGCGCTAAGTCACCAATTGCACAAGTGGGAGATAGTCCTCCAAGGGCGCCACGTGCAAAACCTCGATGCGGTCGCACACTATGCCCGCCACCGCCTCGGAGGATTTGGAACCTCGGTCAAATCTACTACGGACCTCGATGCGGCCCTGACCGATGCCGAGATCGTGATTGTCCAGACGCGCTTCGGCGGGCTTGAGGCGAGGGCCAGTGACGAACTCTTCGCAAGCGAACTGGGATGCATCGCTGACGAAACTTTGGGACCCTGCGGCCTGCTATCTGCCTTCCGCCAAATGCGGCCGGTGGATGATCTCGCGATCCGCGTGAAGACAATCTGCCCCGGGGCTTTCGTCGTGAACATGATCAACCCGCTGAGCCTGACGACGGCCATGATGCTCCGACGCGGCGTGACGGCGGTCGGCATCTGCGAGCTTCCCCACGCCACACTCCAGGCTTTCGCAGGGGCGCTGCGCATCGATCCGAGCGAACTTTACTGGAGTTATGAAGGCCTCAATCACAGAGGCTTTATCCCCGTCGCCCGGACCCGTGACGGGGAAGATCTCCTGCAGCGTGTCGTCCGGTCGGCCCCAGATGCCGCGACGCAGATGTACCGGGACGATGTCCTGCGCCTTGGTGCAATACCGACGAAATACTTCGCTGTTTTCGACGGCAGATCTTCGCACGGCAAGGGTCGGGCGGTCGCACTCATGTCTCTGCGAGATGCTATTGCCAGGGATCTGATCGCGAATCCTACACAATGCCCGGCGCAAATAGCAAACCGCGACATGCCTTGGTATGCGCAAGCTGTCGTTCCGCTCGTCGCCGCCCGCGTCGGAGCGCAGCGCTACGATGCTACCATAAACGTTGCAGTGGATGGCCCGCTCGTTCACGAGCGGCGAGCCCGCGTCTTCGGTGACCGCATCGATATTCTTGATCCCGCACCAGCGGACGGTCCATTCCGCGACTGGCTCGCGGCGTTCGAACATCACGAACGATTGTGCCTGGCAGCGCTCGACGATCCAACTCCGTACACGATCGGTGCAGCGCTCGAAGCCGATCAAATTACGCCTTGCGACAATGTTCGGAATGCTGCTGCACGAATTTTCCGGACCTGGCGCAATGCTGCCAACAACGGCCAACCATGCGAGACCGGCAATGTCCAATAGGGAAGTTGCTGTCTTTGATATCGGCGGCACACATTTTCGTTCGGCCGTTTGGACAAATGGACAGCTGGGTCCAGTGACGCGACGATGTGCAATCAACTACCTCAACACTGCTCACGACAGTCCCGTCGAGCTTCAAGAAGCGTTGGCAGCCTATCTGGTGGCCGAGACCAACCGCCTGCAGCTGGAGTGCAAAACCGTTATCAAGCATGCAGGGATCTCACTGGGAGCACCTGTGAACGCTTCAAACGGTCGTGTGCTGCAATCTGGCCCACTCTGGGGTCCAAGGTCAGGATCCTTCGAACTTCAGGGCGCGTTGACGCGTCTTCGACCGGACATCGGCTGGATGATCGCGAATGACGTGACGGCCGGACTGGCCTCCTACATACGGACCTGCGATCCCGAGAGGCATTCGCGTATCCTGTTCGTCACGGTGAGCACCGGAATCGGGTCGAGGCTCTACGATTTCGCACGAGGCGGTGTGCCGGTCGATCCCGTACATGGGCTACAGGGCGAGATTGGCCATATCAAAGTAGAAGCTTTCTTCCGCGGCACGCGTCTTAAATTTACCTGTGATTGCGGAGGATGCGACCATCTGAACGCCTATTCGTCAGGACGCGGCGTGTTGAAACTGCTGCGGGAGTTATCACCCCACTATCCTGACGACCTAGCGGCCTCGACGATGGCCGCGGCACGGGACGGGGACGACGATGCGATACTGTCGGCGTTCTCGCGTGGAGTGGCGGCAGGTGATGTTCTCGCCTTAGAGGTTCTCGCTACAATCACTCGGCCGCTGGCACTTATCTTCTCGGTGCTGCTGACGCACGATCCGCTACTTGATGCAATTGTTCTGACCGGGGGTGTGGTGGATGCACTCGAGCCAGCCTATTCGGCTAGCCTTGATCGGCAATTCCGCGACCACGGATTGTTCCAGGTCACTGAATGCGATCCGTCCTACCTCGCCCGCCGGCTCCGTATCGTCGCTCCGGGGGACCTGTCTGGACTTATCGGTGCCGGCCATCTCGCCGAAATGGCGCAGGGAGGGCAAAGCATCCATGTTTTCCGGTGATCGGATCAGCTTGACCGGATCGAATTCGCATCTCGCTCTGGTGCGGCCGCCGGGCAAGGGAGCCCCAAGACTGGAGCGGGTCGGGAAACTCGCAGCGCTACCAGGCGATTTTGTGTGCCGGACCCTCATTGCCGGCGTCTGCGGGACCGACCTGCAGATTCTGCGTGGCGTGCGCGAAGATCCAGCGCGGGTCCTTGGCCATGAGGGCGTAGCGGTTGTTGAAGAAGTGGCTGCGAAAGCGGACCAGCACTGGTTGGGTGCGACGATCGCAGTGAATCCGACGCCAGGCTGCGGCCCCGTCGAACTCGGCCACACTCTCGATGGGATGATGCAGCAACGCTTCCTTGTGCCTGCTCGGTGGAGGTCCCAGGTGGTTCCATCGCCCACAGAATTGGCTGCCGATCTCGCTATTCTCGCTGAGCCACTCGCATCCGTCCTGACTTGCGGAGGCATTCTCAAGCAGGTCGCGGAACCGATCCGTGTGTTGGCGGTAGGGCAAGGTACGATCGGCCAACTGCTTCGCATTGCGCTCGGCACTGTCTGCGCTTCGGTTCGGGACGTCGTCGTCACCGGGACGAAAGGGACGGCCGGTATTGAGCACGGAGCATTCGACACTGTGATCTTATGTTCCTCGCGGCAGGATGTTGCGGCCGCCCTCACTATCGGGCTCGACGCCTTGTGCAATGGTGGCATCCTTCATCTCTTCGGAGGTCTCCCATCTGAGTTTCGAGACCCGCGTCTGCCGGGGGTCAATCTCAGCGAAATCCGCGCACGAAACACCGGCGGACGCGTCGGTTGGCCGCTGACCGAGCAGTGCCAGACCATCGGCCAAAAGCGGGTCTCGATTACGGGGCACCGCGGTTGTTCCAACGCGACGGTGACCCGGGCCATGCTCGACCTCAGCGCTCGCCCTGATACCTATCGACCCCTTCTTACGATCATGGCAGACCCGGAAGAAGCTATCCGCACCCTGCGCGACGCTGTCGGCAATCCGCCAGTTAGATCCTGGACCAAGCTTGGGATCGACTTCCGGAGGTGGTGAACGTGAGCGAACATCCCTTGACGAGCCACGCGCATTTGACTGTCGCGCAGAGCGCCTATCGATCTCAAATCGGGGTCGCGTTGTGGAAGGTGGGGGATCGGGGCTTGGCCGGCTTTGGCACCGCCGCCGCCGCGGGTCTCGATCACGTTCAAGTCGACTTGGGTGGCCCGAACCGCGGGCCTGATCTCACGGATGTCGCAGTCCTGGCGGCCTTCAACACAACGTCACGCCGCTTTGCGCTTCCAATCAACGCCCTCGCCATCAATCGGCTCAACGATCTTGGCCTCACGTCGCCAAAGGGTAGCGAGGAAGCGCTGGAGGTCCGGCGAAGCATCTTGCAGGCGATTAGAGTGGCAGGCCGTCTGCGAGTGCCCAAGATCATCATTCCCGGCTTTCGCCAGAGCCTCGTTCGTACGCCACAGGATGCGGCAACAACAGCCGAAGTGCTGCGTTTCGCAGCTGGTCCCGCCCGGGCCGCGGGGATTAGTTTGGCATACGAAAGCGGGCTTGACGCCGAAGGGACACTGCAGATTCTTCAGGCAGTTGGCCAGCCGGGAGTGAGCGTACAGTTTGACACCGGAAATCCCGCTATCTATGGGCATTGCGCAGCCTCCCTGTGGGCGCGACTTGCTGACGTCGCCGCGCCGGATGTCCACATTAAGGATGCCGTAGGGGTGTCGGTCGAGAAGAGTGTTCCGCCAGGCGACGGTGTGGCTGAGCTGGAACTTACGTTTGCTGCCTTCGCGCGCCAACGCAGGCCAAGATCCTTTACACTCGAGGGCGACTATAGCGTCGAGCCAGAATTTCGCATCCGTCGCGACCTCGCTCGACTGAAGACGTTGATCATAAGGTCGATGTTACCGGGTGACCGGGATTGCGCCGATGGTGCTGGTCGCGAAGGTGAAAGCGGTGTCCCCGGGATGGAGGGCACGGTCTCTGCTTCCGTGCGATAGATGGGCGGCTGTACAATGAAATTTACCATCGCGAATGCCTACCGGCTTGCAACCGCCTGTCTCGTCACGCGGATCGTCTCTGAGCCGGTCGCTGCGGCGCAGATCATCGAGCCGCGAACTGGCGTCGCGCTGACAAGCTCAGGACTGCCGCTCAAAAGTCTTGGTCCTTGTTTTGATGGCTCAAGGATTGTCGGCATGCGCAAACTGTGCGTATCGGCATTGCTCATCATCTTGATTGACGGCCAGTCCGCACTGTCGGCTGAGGAGGGCGGCAAGACCCTTCATTACACCTCTGGCGGCTCGGGTGCTGCGATCGCGGCCGCGGGCTTCAACCTCGCTGACGTACAATCTGTGGAGCAACTCAATGCGCTCCCTCCCGGGATGAAGGGACTGATATGGCTGGACGAATCTGGCGGAGTGACGCCGCGCTTCATTGCCAAGGTGAAGCGATTTATCGGCAACCCGAAGCTGTTCGGTTTTCGCCTCTGTGATGAGCCGGACATCACCGGCAAGTATCATTCACCGGCAGTTAGCCCGGCGGCTCTCAAGGCCGAAGCCGACTGGATCAAGGCCAATGTCCCAGGGGCGGTGACGTTTGTTACGCTGATGGACATGGGGTCTTTTGAAGCCCCCAGCTTCATGAACACCTTCAATCCCGCCAACACCGGGATCGATTTCTTCGGCCTCGATCCATATCCTGTGCGCGGCAAAGCGTTCGATCTGGATTTCATCGACAGGACGGTCAAGGCGGCCGTTGCCGCTGGCATCCCGCTTAACAGAGTTGTGCCTGTGTTCCAGGCCTTCGGCGGCGGCAACTGGAAGACCTATACCGGCGCTGCCATGGACGTTTATAGACTGCCAACACCAGACCAGGCGAACCAGATATTCGCGCGCTGGGCCACTTACTCTCCCGCTCCTGTATTCGACTTTGCCTATGCGTGGGGATCGCAGAACGGGGACACCAAGCTGGGCAGTACCAGCCCAGAGGCACTAAGCCTTCGCGCGGTGTTCAAGGCACACAACACGGCGCAGCCTTCGCAGTAGGCCCCATTTCCGTTGACCGTGTCCACAGTCACGCATTGGTCGCCAGTTCGAGATAATACTGCATCACGTTGCCGAGACTCTGCGCAAGATCGACACGAGGCTGCCAGCCGAGCGAGCGCAGCCGGCTGACATCGACGACTTGCCGCCCGATATCCACGGCCCGTCCCGGCAATTGCGTCAGCGCCGGACAGGCAATCCCAGCCGCTGCGACGAGCACGTCGTAGACTGTGGCGATCTGCGTCTCGGACCCTGAGGCGACGTTGTAGAAAATTTCTCCGGCCCCCGCGAGGCCGATCGCGACCAGCGCATCGGCCACGTCGCGCACATCGATAAAGTCGCGCCATGCGGTTAGCGGGCCTAGGGCGATGCCATCCCGGCGCCCCATCCTGAGCTCGGTGAGTTGGCTGGCGATGCGACCGGCTATATGGCGCTCCTCCTGGCCCGGACCGACGACGTTGAAGATGCGCGCCACGCGGCCATCGATCTTTCCCGCGCGCGTTGCGATCCGCACGATATCCTCGCTGGTGCGCTTGGTCGCGGCGTATAGGTCGATCGGCTCTGTCGCGCCAGTTTCGACCAATGGCATGCCCCCACCGCCGAGTTCGCCATAGATCGAGCCGGAGGATCCTAGAACCAGCACCGCGTGATGCGCCGCCAGCGCATCGCAGAGATGACGCGTAACGACAATGTTGTTGGTCACCAGGCGTTCGAACGGTTCGTCGCGCAGCGATCCGGCAAGATGGAAGACGATGTCCGGCGCCGTTTCCGCGATCAGCCGCGCCGTTGCGGCCGCATCCGACAGGTCGGTTGCGACATATGAATAGTTCGGCCCGTCGGGCAGCAGAGCGTTTGGCAGCGGCGCGGCGCGCTCGGCACCGCCGGGATGGATGTTATGCGTGAAGTGTGTCGCATTGTCCGGCGAGCGCCCAACGCCGACCACCCGGCAATTGCCGTAATCGCACAAGGCGCGCACTAGATAGCGGCCTATGAACCCTTGCGCGCCGGTGACCAATATCGTCCGCGTCACGCCATATCACCCAGGCAATCGCGCACCCCATCGGCCAGGGCGATCTCCGCCCGCCAGCCAAGCGTCTCGCGCGCCAGCGACACGTCGGCGACGAGATGCGCGATGTCGAGCGCGCGCGATCGGTCGCCCTGTTCCTCTACGATCAACGTGTCCGGCCCGCCGCTGATCCTGGCGAAGGTGGCGGCGAGCGCGGCGACGTCGGTCCCGGTGCCGGAGGCCAGGTTAAGCGTGAGGGCGCCCGGCTCATCGCGTGCTGCGGCCATCAGCAATCCCCGCGCCAGATCGTCAACATGCACGTAGTCGCGCGTCGTATCGGCCGAGAAGACGCGCATAGGCTGTCGCAGATACGCCAGTGCCGCCAGCCGGCCGACCAGCCCGTTCGCGCCCATCCCCGGGCCGTAGACGGAGAAAGGCCGAACAATGACTGCCGACCTCAAGGCTCCTCGACGCACCGCACCCGAGACGAGTTGCTCTGCCGCCGCCTTTGCCGCGCCATAGGGCGAGAGTGGCAGGAGCGGAGCGCTCTCTGATACGTACGCTGGGTCGACGCGACCGTATACCTCGGCCGACGACACGTAGACGAAGTGCTGCACGCCGATACGCTCTGCAGCGGCAAGCAACGTCGCAGTGCCCAATACATGTGCACGGGCGAATGCCGCGGGCGCATCGAACGAAGCTGCAACGGAACTTGGCCCGGCAAGATGAACAATAGTGTCGATCCCAGAGAACAACGCCTCCAGGGCTGGCTGGTCGCAAATGTCGATCGCTCCCGCTTCCCCTTCGATCGGACCGACATGCCCAACGCAGGGATTCTCGCCAATCCGGCGCAGCACCGCCCGGCCGATGAAGCCGTTCGCGCCGGTAATGCCGATCACACCCGGTGCCCTCGTGCGGCGAGGCGGCGACGCATCGGCTCCGGCAACTCGTCACCGCTGAGCGCACACGCAGGGTCGACATGGACACGCAGCACGCCGGCTTCCGTCATCGCGTCGCAGACATAGCTTGCATTGCCACCCGCGACGCGGATCTCGCGCGTGACCTCCCCCGGCCACCATGCTTCGAAGGCGGTATCGCGCATGAGCAAGGCTTCGGCGTCGACCAGTTTTGTGGCGTCATTGACGTCGATCCATAAGGCTTGGTGGCGATACAGCCGCACCACCCCGCCATCAGCTATCAGCAAGTTGGCGGCATCGACCAGGCCGAGCGGCGTGCCCTGCGGAAGGCTGCTCAATGCGGAAGCGCTCACCACTGCCAGCCCGCTGCCGACCAGGATCGGATAGACTGGCTTCTCGCGATAGGCGGTAAGCAGGTCGGGATTATTCGCATCCACCTCGAGCGCACCATAGGGCATGCGGAATGGCTCGTCATGTGCCGCCAGCGTCATTGCCGCGCCGGACGCTCGATGCGCTGTGGCCAGCGCCGCCAGATCGAGCGTGGTAAGATTGTCGGCATAGACCACAAGCACGTCACTCGCATCGCCCAACAGCATCGTTGCTGCGCCGAAATTGCCCAGCGGCACCTCCTCGATCAAGGGCGCTAACACCACACCGATGCCGGCCGCGCGCGCAGCGAAATCGGCGATCCTGTCCGCCTCACGCACTGCATCGGCACGGGTCAGTGCGATCAAAATGCGGCGGCATCCGCCGCGCGCCATCATCCAGATGTTGCGTTCGAGCAGGCTGACGCCCCCGACCTCGACCAGAGGCTTGCGCCCGGCTACGCCGGAGCGCGCCATGCGCTCGCCCTGTCCGCCGGCCATGATCAGGCCGGTCCATGCGCTCCCGCTCATCGAGTTGTCTCGATGCCAGTGCGGCGCATCGCTGCCAGCGTCGTCTCCACCATGTGCTGACGCGTGAAGCCGGACAAGAATCGCGCATATGCTGCGGTCCGCAGTCGGTCAGCGAGGCTGGGGTTGCGGATCATCCGCTCCAACGCATCGGCGAGCGATGCTGGCGCGTGCGGCGGCACGAGCAGTCCGTCGATTTCGGGCCGCAGGAAGTCGCGCACCCCGACATTGTCGCACGCGACGATTGGGCACCCCGAGGACGCGGACTCGAGCAAGGCGGTCTGCAATCCCTCGCGATACCAAGATGGGATGCAGGCGATGTCCGCCCCGGCATATAGCGCGGTTATGCTCGGCTGGTACCCAATAAACGCCACATCGGGATAGGAGCGTGCACGCGCCAGTTCCGCACCCGTCAGCGCGTCGGCGCGGCCGCTCATCGGGTTCGAGGTGAACACCATGCGATGCGCCACGCCCCGCTCGGACAGGATGCCTGAGGCGGCGGCCGCGTCGAGCACCCCCTTGTCGCGCAACAGTCGCCCGGGGACGAGTATCGTCGGCCGCGCGCCGACCGCGCGCGCTTCCTTGTAGGGGAAGTCCTCCGGCATGACGCCGCAGCCGCCGGTGACAATCACGCGGTCCGGTGCGACGCCGGTGCGCTTGATCAGTTCGGCCTTGTCCTCGCGATTGTGGACGATAACGATCGCGCGCCGGCTAGCGAAGACGACGCGATAGACAACACAGATCAGCCGCGTCGTCAGGCTGTCACGCTGCGCCACTGAGAAGCACGCGCCAAGTCCGGTGACCAGATAGATGGCATGCCGGTTGCTCAGTCGAACCCACGGTCCGGCCAGCATGATCGACAGCGCCGACCACAAGATGAACACACTACCCGGACTGAACAGCGCCGCGCGCGCCGCCATCAAGCTCGTGCGCGCCAGCCGCAAGAGGCTCGGCCGCCCGCGATTGCGCGAGAACGGCATGGTCCGCGTCGCGACGCCAGGCGCCAACGCATCGCGTGCGGCATCGATCGCCGGCCTCGAATCCCAACCGGCGCTGGTGAGCCCGTTGTCGTCCGGCGACCACACTTCCACGGCGTGGCCAGCCTCGGCCAAGGCGGTGCTGACATGGTTGAAATCGGAAATCCAGCGCGGTAGCGCCGTGACGATGACGATGATGCGGCGTCCCTTGCGCATCACGCGCCGTCGGTCTTGTGCCGTGCGGCCACGAACGCGGTCTGCGGGCCTCCCATCGGGAGCCACCGGCCTATCCCATAGCGCAGGAACATGTGCAGCCGGTAGTAGGGGGCGGCGGCCCAGCCCTGCGCGAGAGGAGCATTGCTCTCAGGTGCGGCCGCGACCCGTCGGCTGCCCAGCACTGTACTGAGCGCAGTCGAAAGCCCTACCGGATAGCGTCGCATCGCGATCAGCCTCAGCCCGGCTGCGTCCAGCAAACGTTCGATGGCCGGCGCATCGAAGAACCACATATGCGTCGGCATGTTCGGCCGCCCGACAAGCCGCTGCCAGAAGGGCGACAGATTGGAAAACAGCCCGACTTCGAAGCACACCGTGCCTCCCGGCGCCACCTTCGCCGCAATCGCCCTTAACGCTGCGACCGGATCGGGAAAGTGGCTTAACAGATCGACATGGAAGGTGGTGTCGTAGTGCCCTTCGGGTAGACGGCTGTCCTCGATCAGCGCACGCTCCACTTTGATACCGAGGGTGCGTTCAACGCGCGTGGCGCGTTCGTCGGACGGCTCGACCGCCTCGACCGTGAAACCGGCCCGGATCGCCGCCGCCGTGAACTCGCCGTCACCGCAGCCAATCTCAAGCAGCCGTCCACGCCTCGTAAATGCCTTCACCCAGCCGACCCGCGCACGCGCCGGCGCGGAATAATAAACGCGGTGATGATGATCGATCGTTGCGTCCGCCAGACGAGCCGGCAGCGGATCGATATAGATGACCCCGCACGCGCACTGCCGTCCGCTATATGCTCCTTCGCGCAGTGCAACCGGACCGGCATTGGTCCGGCAGATTGGACAGGCGCCCGCTTGTTGCACGTCTCATGCCCTCCATACCGGACCCATCATACGCGCAGCGGAACGCTTCTCTGACATCTATCTGGATGATGGGGCCTACACGTCGTCTCTTTAAGGCGACGTTCCACCCGCGATGCGGCGCCGGCACCCGTCGCTGCCACCATCCTCTGATCCGTAACCGACAACCCGCGCAAAATCTCCCGCCAGATTGAGTCCGGTATCTTGGATTTGAAGCTGCAAGCCGTCGTTCCGCTGATGGCCCCTACCTGTTCTCCTGAACGTTCGTGCTCTGGCCAACAGTGGCCAGAGGAGAAACGATATGGGACATTCGCAGTATGACCTCACCGGACGGGGTCGTTCCGCTTGGAACGCAGGCACGAGAGTGGGCGTCAAACGGCCTCTGAAGGTTCGTCAGATTTGGGAAATCCGGTTCTTTCTTGACCGCGAAGGCCGATCACGGGACCGAGCGCTGTTCGATCTTGCGATCGATAGCAAGTTGCGTGGTTGCGACCTAGTGAAGCTTAAGATCGGCACGTTGGTGAGTGGCCCTGAGATTCGGACCCGGGCCATGGTTGTGCAACAAAAGACTGGCAGGCCAGTCCAATTCGAACTGATGGCAGACACTCGAGCAAGCCTACTTGCATGGCTCGAACGTAGAGGTGGAACGGTCGACGATTTTGCCTTTCCCAGCCGGGTCGATCATGCCGGCCATTTGAGTACAAGGCAGTATGCGCGCCTGGTCGAAGAATGGGTTTCGGCGATAGGCCTTCGCTCTGAGGATTATGGCACCCATTCGCTTCGTCGTACGAAGGCCTCCATCATTTATAAGGCCACCGGGAATCTCCGCGCAATTCAAATTCTGCTCGGCCACACCAAGATTGAGAGTAAGCGCTGTTCTCAGGCCACGGCCTTTAGCTCGGGCGCCCGGATGTAGGCCCAAGGCAGCAGGTCGTCGATCTGGCTGTTCGG